>CAZWOT010000021.1:0-19706 GCA_964635595.1 uncultured Desulfovibrio sp. | reverse complement strand
CGGTGGTTTTCGAGGCGGTTTTCGAGGCGGTCTTCGAGGCGGTCTTCGATCCGGTCTTCGATCCGGTTTTCGCAGCATGTTCTGCCGCCTTCCGCTCCTCCTTCCCGGCCGCCTTCCCGGCCGCCTTCCTGTCTTCCTTCCTGTTTTCCTTCCTGTTTTCCTCCTTCTTCTGCGCCAGGGCGTCCTTCCCTTTTCCCTCTTGCCTGTCCATCTGCCCGACCATCTGCCCGACCATCTGCCCGACCATCTTCCCGGCGTCCTTGCGGGAGAGCTCCCCTGCCGAAGAGCCCTTGTCCGAAGAGCCCTTGTCCAAAGAGCCCTTGTCCAAAGAGCCCTTGTCCAAAGCTCCTTTGTCCAAAGCTCCCCTCTCCAGCGTCTCCTTGTCCGAAGGCCTGATCTGCAAAGACCCTCTCTGCAAAGCTCCGTTGCGGGAAGACCCGTTTCGGGAAGCATCCCTGCCCAGGGCGCCTGTGCCGGCCCCTGTTTCTCCCCCTGCTCCTTTCCCTGTTTCCTTCCTCCGGCCTTCCCCGTCCATGGCATCCCTGGCGTCCATCGCATCTGTCCTGTCCACCACGTCCGAAGCTCCCGCGAAAGTCCTTTCCTCGTCCTCCCCGCCTTGTGCGAGGGTCGAGAAGTCCACATCCAGCCCAAGGGACTTGACGGCCTCGATTTCTTCGGGGCTCAGCCCTCCCTCGTCCCAGAGCACGGACGAGGAGGCCTCGCCATCCCGCCCGGCACCATCCTGGGCCCCGTCGGCAAAAGCGGTGCCGTCTTGGGACATGCCGCCCATGATCGTATCCTCCAAATAATCCCCGCCCTCGGGGCCGTCGTGTTCGGCACGTCCGGCCGGTCCGTCCAGCCCTGCCCTTCCGTCCATGGGTCCCAAACCCTGCCTTGCGTCTGCGCCGTCCATCCTGTCCCCCGCAGCAGAGGTCCCTGCCGCATCGGGCAGAGAACGCGCCCGCGAGATGGTCTTGTCGGCATATGTCCCGCGCATGGAGAGCGGGCGGGACGCGTCGCGTCCGCCAAGCCAGAAAAACGCCAGGGCGCCCGCGAGCACGAACACAAGGCACACCGCCGCAATCAGAAACAGCCTGCCGCGGCCTGCGAAAACGCCCCTGGGCTCCTGCACCTGCCCCTGCTGACCGTCTTCCTGCCGCTCGTCCTCACCGTCTGCAGTGTCGTCCACCGTGCCGGCCACGCTGCCGTTTTCCGGCTCCTGCACGAAACCGTGGTCTTTGCGAACGCCCCTGGCCCTGGCGGCTTTGCCTGTGCCGGTGCCGCCGGCAGCTTGAGCATCATTGTCCGCTGCATCCGAAGGAGCGGGCCTGCCGTCGGACACGTCGGGCGCGGCCATGCGATCGACCTTGCGGCCGCCCTTCTGACCATCCCTGGGGCCGTTGCTGCCGTCAAGGTCCTTGGCGTCCTCGAGGCCCTCGTCGTCCTGCCCCGCCCGTTCCTGGGCTTCCTGAAGGTACCAGGGCTGCTTCCTGTCGGCATAGAAGTCGGTGGCAAAGTCCAGCCACAGCCTGTCGCGAATCCCGCCCTTCCGGGCCCTGTTGCCCAGAAGCAGACAGCGCTCGCGCAGGGCCATGGCCTTTTTCCAGGAAGTGCCCCTGCCCGGGAGCCGGGAATCGTCCTCCCCCTGGTCCGGCACAAACGTCCCCGCGGCGTCCCTTTCGCCGGCCTTCAGCTCTTCCTCGGACTCTTCCTCGGACTCTTCTTCGTCCTCCTCCAGGTCGTCGTCTTCGTCATGCTCGTCATGCTCGTCATGCTCGTCATGCTCGTCATAATCGTCATCATCGTCGTCTTCGGCGTCCTCGTCATGCTCGGCATCATCGGCTTCGCCGGCATCCCGGGAAGCGTCGTCCGCTTCCCGGACAAAGGCCAGCCTGTTCCCTTCCGCATCCTCGATCTCGAAGTCCCGCTCTTCCGTCAGGAAAAGGCCGCCAGGCTGGTCGGAAAAATCGAGATCCACGAATTCGGGGTCGTCAAAATCGAACTCGTCGACAAAGTGTTCGAGGAAATCGTGGAAATCGTTGTCCCCGTCTTCCGGCTCCCCGTCCTCGGCAGTATCCTCCCTGGCAGTGTCCTCCTCTGCCAAGGCGTCTTCGAAGTCCTCGAAGTCCTCGAAGTCTTCGGAGTCTTCGGAGGCTTCAGAAGCTTCCAGGGGCT
Organism: uncultured Desulfovibrio sp.; assembly: GCA_964635595.1. Taxonomy (GTDB): domain Bacteria; phylum Desulfobacterota; class Desulfovibrionia; order Desulfovibrionales; family Desulfovibrionaceae; genus Desulfovibrio. The sequence continues at coordinate 17,531 of CAZWOT010000021.1, read as the reverse complement.
CGGAGTCCTCGAAATCCTCGTGCTCTCCCAAAGCTTCAGGGGCTTCGGGGGCGGCACCCGCCCCTTTCTCGAAAACCTGGTCGGAGAAGACCCTGGAGGGGGCCCTGGAACGGGGCTTCGCGAGTGTCTTTGCGAGTGTCTTTGCGAGCGTCTTCGAGGGAGCCTGCGGGCTGGTCTTCGAACTGGTCTGCGACGTCGTGCCGGTCACGGCATCCGCCAGGTCGGCACTTTCCTGCAGGGAGTCGGCCTCATCGACAGGCGCAGCGTTCACACCGGCCTTGCGGACGGTTTCATGGACGGCCCTGCCGGGAGCGCCAGCGTCCACACGGGCCTTTTGAACAGCCTGGGCGAGAGCCGCACGGTCCACACGGGCCTCGCGGCCGATCTCGTGGCCGGCCTCATGGACGGCCCTGCCGGGAGCGGCAGCATCCATATCTGCCTCATGGGCGCTTTCCTCGCTGGCTGCTACCCTGGATGCCCCGTTGGGCGCGTTCCTCGCATGGACGGCATCTTTCCTGTGCATGGCCAGTGCCTGGGCAAGGCTTATGCCGTTCATGGAGCCAAAGAGCCTGTCGAGCTCCTTTGCCACATGCGATTCGCGCCTCTCCCTCGAGAGCGCCCCAAGGTCGATCCCCCTGCCCGCGCTGTTTCGCACGACAAGCCTCGAGACCTTGATTCGTGCCTGCTTCGTCTCCAGGGAAAGCTGCGACGGATTCTTGCGCGCAGAACTGTTCCGGGATGCCGCGAGCCCATCCTCGTCCCCGAAGAGCGCCTTCCAGACAAGGCCCTTGCGTGCGGCCGCCAGACGCGCCAGCTCCTGCAGGGACATGAAGCCGAGATCATCTAACGCCCTGTCAAAACTGCGCGCGATTGCAGCCATGGCCTCGCGCACCAGGACATCCGCGGGCCGATTGTCCCTGGCTTTCACGCCCCTGGCTTTCGCGCTCCTGCCATTCACGTCCGTGCGATTGACGCCCTTGCCGTTGGCGCTCCCGGCATCGGTGCTTTTGGCCTGCGCGGCCGCCGCCTTCGCGACTGCTGCCTGCACGGCCGCAGGCCCCACAATTGCCGCCCTTGCGTCCGCCTCTGAAGGGGGCTTCACGTCCCTTCTGCGGACGATGCCGCCCCGCTTTGGGAACGCAGCTCTCTGCTTGTCCAATTCGTCTTCTCCACTTGTCCCGTTGCACGCCATGCCTACAGCCCTGGGCCCCTGTCTGTCATTGTCCTGAAAGCCTGCCGATGCCTGCCTCTGATGTCTGCCTCTGATGCCTGCCTCTGATGCCTGCCTGCGATGCCCGCCCTGTTGGCGCCTTTGCGCACCCGTTTCCCGGCGCCTCCCCGAGGGTCCTTCGGGGGATGCAGGGCCTTGTCCATGCGGGCCTTTGTCCGCCCTTGCTCTTTCTGCCCTTTTTGCTTTTTGCCTTTTGCCTTGTGCTTTTTGCCCTTCTACTCGCGGCCCATGTACGGCAAGCTGCTTCTGCGCGATCCTTCAGTGGTCAGGGAAGACGCCTTGCCAAGCTCCTCTTCCCTGGTTCTGACCAGGGCCTGCTCGCCCTCGATGCGCGAGCTTGTGTCGGTCCGTGCCTGCGCGGCCGGCCGGTCCACCTCCACCACGCGCCGGGTGCTGCCGGCACTGGCGCTCTCCTTCGGCAGGCGCAGGAGCAGAACGCCCATGAGGGTGCCCGAGTCCAGGGTCACGGTGGGGGCCTGGTTGAAGTTGCGGTCCATGACGTTGGCCACGCGCTCGCCCACCTTGCCGGCGGCAATCCAGGTCTCGTCGCGCAGATCGTAGTTGGGCACGAAAAGCCCGGAGCCGTAGGCCGAGGCGTAGGAGGAGGTGCCCGAGCGGCTCACCGCGTCCCCGAAGCCCTCGAGAAAGCTCGCCGCCACAAGGCCGCCCCAGCGGGCGAGCAGGTGCCGGTCCACGTTGCTGCGCACGGCCGTGCGGTCGGTCTTCGGATCGATGGCGTAGCCCTCGATGGTGTAGATGCTGCCGTCCTTTGCCGCGAGCTCGGAAAACTTGAGCACGAGATGCTCGTTCAGGCGCTGGAAGGAGCCCACGACCTTCGCCCCCTTGTAGGGACCCGTCACCACTTCCACCATGGCAGGCCCCGGCGCGTCGGAATCGAGGCTTACGCGGTTCACGGCCTGCAGGATGTCGCCCACCTTCAGGCCCGGAAGGCCGCTCTCCGGCAGGTCGGCATCTGCACTGGCAAGCGTTTTCACCACGTCCCTCGGTCTGTTCAACACCATGGTCCCCTGGGCCTGGACGGGCCTGTCGGAAAGGGACGAGAGATAGCCCATCATGCGCGCATCTCCCTTCTTCTCCGGCTTTTGTTCCTCCATGCGTGCCTTTCGGCGGTTTTGCACATCGACACTTCTTGTCTCCTTCTTCTGCTCGAAGGCTTCTTCCTTCGGCTTTGGCGGGCGCTCCACTTCCCTGACGGGCCGCTCGGGAATCCTGGGCGGCACAGCCACGGGCTTCGGGGTCTCCCTGATGCCCACCGTGGGCGAGACGAAGGTGCCGTTCCCGCTTAAGGCCTCCCTGGCCTTCTCCTCGCTGTAGTCGTCCAGGGTGCGGCGATAGGCCTCGGTCGTCTGCGCCGCGACGCGATCGCCCCGTCCGGTGGCGGCAGCAAGGTCGCCCACCCGCACGTTGGGCTCCTCGCCCCGCGTGCAGCGAAAAAGCCCGAAGCCCACGAAGGCCAGCATGCTCGAGAGCACAAGCCAGGGAACGATGCGGGGCAAAAAGCCGCCCCCTTTCCTTCGCCCGGGTCTCGCATCGAGCACGAGGGCCTCGCCCGAATCCAGGCCCGGCGTCCCGTTCCCGGGAGCGTAGGCATCCTGTCCGGCTGCCTTCGTGCGTCCGCTTTCGGCCGTCTTCCTGTCCATCGAAAAATACCCGTCCGCCGCACGTCAATCATGGTGTCGTTCGTCCTGTCGTCCGTCCTGCCGTCCGTTTTCCCAATGGGGAGCTTTTCCCCTGGCGGGCTTTTTACGCATCCTGCCCTGCTCCACACCTCTTCGAGACCCGGACAGGCCCGAACGCTAGTCCGCTCCCGTGCCCTGCACGAGCCGATAGGTCTCGCGCCTGCCGTTTCTCGAGACCACCACGCTGGGGGTCATGGGCATGACGTAGACCGTGGCCCCCTCCATGGCGGCCGAGCGCGTCCAGGCAGGCCACACGGCCTTGTGGACGGATCGGACATAGACCATGCCCTCGTGGAGCCAGGCCCGCACGCCCCGATCGTCCGGCTCGACCTTGAGCCGCTTCGCCCCCCTTGGCGGCACCCCGTGGGCAAAGCCCAAAAGCTCCTCGCTCACGAACTCGGGTGCCGGCCCGAGCACGGCATCCCTGGCGCCCGGGCCCCTGCGGGCCACGCGCAGAACCACCAAAGCGTCGTTGGTGCGCCCCTGGGCCCTTTGGCTCTCGGTAACAAGATGAAAGACCAGGGGATAGTCCGCGCCCTCGAGGGTGACCACGAGGTTGGAGGCCGCGCGGTTGGCGAGCGGAACGAGGTTCACCAGATGCGAGTGCACGTTTTCCACCGTCACCTCGGCGTCCTTGCCGCCGCTGCCCGAGCCGTCCGCAGGCAGGGTGCGCGTGGTGCGCTCCACCCTTGGCTGGCTCAAGGAAAAGGCCTGCGGGTCCCCAAGGATGGCCGAGAGCACGGGCCAGGGAGCGCCGGTCATGTCCTGGAAAAGCAGGGTCGAGGAGTAGCCGGGGGTGAGGCGGATGACCTCCGGGGTCTTCGCAAGACCCCCTTCCACAGTGCGCGCCCGGCTCTCCATGGTGGCGGGTGTTGGATCCGAGGCACCTTCCAGGCGCTCGCGGGCGTCCAGATAGCGGCGCACCTCGTCGGGGTTCACGGGCAAAAGCTCCTCCAGGCTTTCCTCGAAGCGCTCTTCCCTGAGCATGGCCTCGAGGTCCTTTTTCAGAGCCCTTTCCCGCGCCCTGGCGCGGGCCTCGGCAACGCCCTGCTCGATGTCGGAAAGCGAGCTCTCCCCGGCCGCGCCGCCCGCACCACCAGCACCCCCTTCGCCCGCCTCCCCGTCGAGACTCACCGAGCCCGGGTCCGTCTGGCCCTGGCTCGCCGGCACGGGGGCCGGCGATTCCGGGGCCAGGGGTGCCGCGATCACGCTGTCCGTCCAGAGAAGAGGGGCCGCAAGGAGGCCTGGGACAAGCAGACACGCCAATGCGGCCCTGCATCCCATGGTCCTGGACTTCGCTTTTGTCCCCTTCATGTCCCGCCTCGTTGCCCGCTTCATCGTGCAGCCATGCCCCTTTTCCTTTCCCCGACACGCAGACCGGACGGTGCGTGAACGGCGCTTGTGTGAAAGCCGATCCGTGCAAGCCGATCCTTGAAAGCCGATCCTTGAAAGCCGATCTTTGCAAGCAGCTTTCGCCGCCCGGGCTTCGCAAGGCCCCCGGGCATCCGGTCAGATAAGCCCCCAGCGCCCTTCCGTGCGCTGGCTGTCGATGATGCCGTACAGATTGACCGCGGCCTCCCCGTGCAGAAAGTCCGTGCCCGGCATGTTCTCGAGGTAGAGGCCCATGAGGGCTGCGGCGTAGAAGGTTCTGTAGGGCGTGTATTCCTCCGGCCAGAAGAGCAGGAGGGCGTAGACGACCTGGGGCGAGAAGGTCGCGAGCAGAAAGCCCGCCGCGGACGGGTTGAAGACGGTCCAGGGCTCCACAAGCCCGTAGACCTTCTCCAGAAGCCTTTTCACATGGGGCTTGCCGTAGTGGTCGAGGGCCAGAAGGCGCCCCACCACAAGGCCGCCCAGAAAGCCGTAGTCCGCGGTCTGGCGAAGGGTCCGGGGCGCGCGGAAAAGCTCCTCCACGCAGGAGTCGAGGTCGTCGACGATGTCGAGGCAGCCAAGGGTCATGAACCAGGCCTTTTCCCGGTTCGTGAGGTCCTTTCGCCGATATTCCTCCTCGCTCACGCCCAGATAGGGCATGCTCCGACCCGTGCTCCTTCCGGCATCCATGCCGAAGCCCCGGCCCGCGGCCGTGCCGGGCGTTTTCCCGTTGGCGCAGGCCTCGTCGAAGTCCTCCGGACCATCCCAGAACATGTCGTCGTCCTCGGGGCCGAAAAGGCTCCCGGACCGTTCTTCTTCGACGCGCCTGTGGTCTGCAGCTCCTTGCCCATGGGGGCCGAAGCCGTCGTGGTACGGATCATGTGCATCATATGGATCGGCGTATGGTTCGGCATGCGGGTTCCCGTCCATGCCGGACCTGGGCCTTCCGGGCCTGGGCCTTCCGGACCCGGCCCTGCCAAATCCGTTCGGGGGAGCCTTGCTCTCCCGCAGTCTGCCTGCCCCGGACGGGCCAGGCCATGAAAACGTTTCGTGCATTTCGTCTCCTTCGTCGCTTGCCGCGTCTTCCTGGGTTCGCGGGTTGAAGTTTGCAAAAGGGGGCCAGGACGGCCCAATCCTCTGCCAGTCCGAACATTTTTGGCCATCGGGGCTCTTCCCCTGGGGCCCTTGCTGTCCCTTGCCGTTGCGCGTGATCAGGGCCTTCTCTTCGGACGCCTTCCTTTCGGAAGCTCCCTTCGGGAGCCCTTCCTTCAAAAAGCCCTTCCTTCGGGACGGACCTGGAAAGATCCGTCTCCCCAAGAAAGCCCTGATCCCTTGCCCTTTTTCCTTGCCGAAACCCGTGGTCTGCGTTGCCATTTGGACGTTCCGCGGCCGGCCTGTGGACATCCCTGTCAAGGCCAGTGAGGCATGCGGCCCTTCACGTCACGGCCTCCTTATACGGGGTATCTCCGAATCATGTCAAGAGCGGCATGCCGAAAATTTAAATCAGGCCAAATTTCCCAGTTTTTGCTGGCAAAACTGCTGTTCTGGATTCAATAAATCGTCAAAAATGTGCCAACTGTCTCTATGAAAATCGTCACAAATTGTACAATATCCTGTCCAGTGCCCTGAAATCGGCCGTCTGGCCTGGACGATCGGCCGCGAAATGCGACGCACCTTGTAAGACAGGGCAACTTGGGCTAGGGTGTTTTTTGGCGCCTTTGTCGGCTTGCCACAGGTTTTTGCCTTCCGCTCTTCCCGTCATCAGGCCGCCTTTCCCCGCATTGGACCCATTGGGGGGCCATGGCGGGTCAACCTTGGCATCAAGCGCAAAAAGTGCTCATTTTTCAGGAGCATGCGCTCGACAACCCGTCAACCAGCGAGCCAGGTCAGGTCATTCATGGAAACGCTCCCGGACAAGGATAATGCGCGAGCCCAAGGGAACGGATCTGATGCCGCCATCGAGAAGGCCGTTTTCGAGGAGCTTGCAGGCTCCCTGGGAAGTCTCGCGCCAGGCAGGCTCGCACGGGGGGCCGGGGCACGCGCCCGCGTTCCCGAATACAGGGTGATGGACGTCCTGCGCGTCCTGCTCGAACAGGGCAGGCTGGTTCTGCAAAACGGCAAGGTTCGCGCCCTTCGCTCGACCCCCGTGGACCGGGCCGCAAGACGCCCGCAAAAGACGCGCGCACCCCGCGACTGGAACTTCTTCCGCCGGCTTCTGCCCTACTACATCCATTGTCTGAGGGCCGACGACGGCATCGAGTGCATGACCTTCGACGATCAGCAGGGCAAAGATTTCACCTATCTCTACCGCACCGGGCAATGGTACCCGAGGCAGGGGCAGGCCTGGATCTTGACGCTCTCCCTCGATGGCGGCGACAGGCAGGTTCCTTCGGGCCAGGTTTCACCCGGAGAAATGCTCTCCGAAGGCATGGAGCACCTTTCGTCCCTGTGGAGCCAGGGACGCGACGACCTGGTTCTGGGCTACCCCGTGTACGCGAGCATCGTGGAGACCCAGGGGCAGAAGCACATAAGGCTTGTTCCGATCTTCCTGCACCAGATCCACCATGAGCCCTGCGCCGGCGGCATGGAGCTGACGCTTCTGAACCAGGCTCCCATTCTCAACCACGCCTGGATGGCCGAGTGCCTGCCCAGATCCCGCCAGCGCCGCTTTCTTCAGCTTGTGGGCATGGACGATCCCATCGACGATCTGACCGGAGACGGGGCACGGGGGCAGTCCCTCGACTTTGGCGCGCTTGCGCCCATTCTGGAGAGCTTCGTGCGCCATCTCGTGCGCGAGCCACTGAATCCGCGCCTTGTGCTGGGCACCCCTCTTGCCCTTCCCCTGGAGCCCGGCATCTACAACCGGGCCCTCGTCGTCTCGGCCCAAAAGACGAGGTACACGGCAGGCCTCATCAGGGAGCTCGAGGAGATAGCAAAAGCCCCCGACGAGATGCTCGAGCACACGGCTCTCAAGTACTTCTTCCTGGACGCAAAGGCGGACCATCCGCCCATGCACGAGGGTGCCGTGGCCGACACGATGTCCTTGAGCCCGGAACAGCGCAGGGCCGTGGCCTCCCTTCTCTCCATGCCCCTCACCGTGGTGCAGGGTCCCCCGGGAACAGGAAAGAGCCAGGTTGCCGCAGCGGCCTGCGCCAACGCGCGCCTTCTGGGCCAGTCGGTGCTTGTCTCGAGCTCGAATCACAAACCCCTGGACGCCCTCATGGAAAAGCTCGCCCTGGACGGCGGCGAGAACCTTGCCGTCCGCTGCAATGCAAGGGAGAGCAACGGACAAAAGTACGGCTTTGCCGACGCCGTGGAGACCATGCTCTCGCAAAGCGCGTCTGCCGAGGACGAGACCCGCTTCCAGTCGCTTCGCGAGGAACTTCGGGGATGGCTTGACGCGCGTTCCCTCGTGGTCGATCAGGCGCGAAACATGGCTGCCTGGAAACGCAGGTTGGGCGAGCTGGACAAAAAAATCGCCCGGATCGCGACCTTTCTGCCCGGGGAAATCCAGGAGAAGGCGAGAACGCTCCCACCCCTTTCCAGGAGGAAAATCGCCCGCATGGGCGCCGCGGCGCTATTTCTGGACGAGCTTGGCAAAAGCGGGACAACACTTTTCAGGGGCTTTTTGAAAAGGCCACTGACGGCCCTGAGCACGCGAAGACTTTTGCGCAGGCTTGAAAAACTCGACCCGCGGACGCCGATCCCCAAATGGTTCGGTCGTGAGGATCCGGCCGTGCTCGAGGCCATGCGCGAGAGGCTTTCCTGGGCCGGCGAGCTTTTCGAGGCGCTTTGGGAGACAGAAGAGATCAGGCAGGCCATCGACAAGACGGGCATTGGCTTCGAGGACCTCGTGACCAGGCTTTCGGAAATCAGCAAGCATGTCGCCGAGCAGGCAGCCCCGCTCCTTCTTCTCGACACGCGGCGACGCAAGGGAGTGAGGGGGAACAGACAGTGCCTTGCCAACCTGGCCCGCCTTCCTGGAAAATCCGCGTCGAGGCGCGGCTTTGCCGCGGACCACGAAGCCGAGAATCTCGCCCGCGAAATCCTGCGCCACACTCCCGTCTGGACGGCCTCGTCCCTCTCTGTGGGGAGCTACATCCCCCTCTCCCCGGGCATCTTCGATCTCGCCCTGATCGACGAGGCAAGCCAGTCCAACATCCCCTCCATCATCCCCCTGCTCTTTCGGGCGCGCAGGGCCGGCGTCATCGGGGACTCGAAGCAGCTCCCCGTCATCACGAACCTTTCGCCGGACGACGACGTTGCCCTCATGCGTCGCTACCATCCCGAGGTCCAGGCCGACCTGCGCCTTTCTTTCTCGGCGAGCTCGGCTTACGATCTTGCCCACTCCCTGCCCGCGGCCTCCCCGTTCTTTCTGGACGAGACCTGGAGAAGCGCATTTTCAATCGCGAGGTACTCGAGCGAGCTCTTCTACGACGGCCAGCTTGCCGTGGCCACGGACGAGCGCGCCCTGCGCCGACCGAAGGGCATGGCTCCCGGCATCGAGTGGCGAGACGTGCGGGGGGAGATTGTGCGCGAGCCTGGGCGCGGCAACTATTGCCCGGCCGAAGTCGACGAGGTCGAAAGACTTGTTTGCGACATCCTGAAGACCAGGAATTTCCTTGGCACGCTCGGCGTCGTGACCCCGTTCAGGGAACAGGCAGAGCGCATACGGGAACGGCTGCAGAACATTCCCGACCTCGAGCACGAGAAACGTGCGCGCCTTGCCCAAAGCGTCGGGACGGCACACGCCTTCCAGGGAGACGAGCGGGACGTCATGATCTTCAGCCTGTGCGCAGGGCCGGGGCTTGTCCCTTCCTCCCTCAACTTTTTGCGCAACGAGGCCAACCTCTTCAACGTGGCGGTGAGCCGGGCAAGGTCCATTCTCCTCATCGTCGGCAACCGCGCCTTTGCCCGCGCCTGCGGGATACCCCACGTCGTGGCGCTTGCCGAGGGCGGAAAAAGCCCCGCCCAGGGCTCGCCCCAAAACCCCTGGGCACCCTTCGAGTCGCCCTGGGAAAAGCGCCTGCACGATGCCCTCGAGGAACGCGGCATCAATGTCGTCCCCCAGTACCGCGTGCGCGCAAGACGCCTCGATCTCGCTCTGGTGGATCCGGACAATCCCATGCTCAGGATCGACATCGAGGTGGACGGCGACTGCCACTTCACGGCCCGCGGCACGGTCCGGGCAGACGACCACTGGCGCGACCTCACCCTGCGCGAGCTTGGCTGGCGCGTCCTGCGCTTCTGGACGTTCGAGCTGAAGGAAAACATGAACGGGTGTCTGGCCCGGGTGGAACAGGCCCGCGACGAGATGCTCGGCAAGTCCGCAGGAAGCAATACCCGAAGCAATACCTGATACAGCACGCAAATCTATACACAGGACATCACACAAGGAACCGCATGAAGGAATGGCTCACATGAAGGATTTCCTCCGCATCTTCCCCAACCTGCGCACCGTCTCGCTCGTTGCTGCCCTTTCCGTGGTCGGCCTTGTCGTTCTCGTCATCAACACGCTCGCGCTCGACGAGCAGCGGCAGGAGCTCGACAAATGGGAGCTGGCGCTCGACCTCGAGCGCACGGCGCTCGAGAAGGACAAGAGGGAATACAAAGAGTTTCTTGCCGAGAGGGAGGTGCTCGCCAAAGAAATCATGAAGTACTCTGCCGAGCTGTTCAAGATGAAGGAAGAACTGGCCCTGGAGGAGAAAGCCCGTAATGCCGCTGCCGAGGAATACAAAACCCACAAAAGGAGGACTGACGAGCTTGAGCAAAGTGCCAAGGCCGCAGAGGAAAGACTGAAGAAGGCGCAAACCGACGAGAAGTACCTGACTCCCGCGATCCGTGATCTGAATGAACGGAAAAGCCAGCTCGATGCCTCCGTCGCCGCCCTGCAAAAACGCCAGGACGAGCTCCAGGAAAGAAAGACCCGTCTTGAACAGGAAGCCGATGCCCAGAGCAAAGCCCTCAACGACCTGAAGGCTGAGCTTGGCCGCCTTCAGGGTCAGCTCGAGGCCAGGCAGACGGCCATCTCCGAGCTGGACAAGGAAAACGCGGCCTTTGACCGCCTCTCCAAAAGCATGGCCGAGCTTGTGGAAAAGCTGGGAAGCGATGGCAAGAACGCCGGTCAGCTCGTGGCCGACATGAAAAAGACCCTCGAGGAGATACGGGCGCAGAACGCGGCCCTTGCCGAGCTTTCCGGCGGGGATCTCGCCAGGGCAGCCGCGAGCATGAAGACCCAGGCCGAGGAACTCGGCAACGATCGGGGCGACGTCAAAAAGGCATCGGAATCCCTGAATGCGGCCACCACCAGTCTCGAATTACTCGCTTCCTCCCTCGAAGCGCAGAAGGCCCGCATCGACGAGAGCCTCAAGAGCCTCGAAAAGGTGTATGGCCTTGTCGGCGACAACGATCAGGGACTTGCCCGGACAAGGAACCTACTCGCGCAGGTCAACGCCCAGCTTGGCGACCTTCTTGCGGCCATGGAGCGCGAGTCTTCCGCCGCCGACAGGGCCAACGGTACGGAAACGGAAGAAGCTCCCGAACGTCCCGCGGGCGACGAAAATGCCCGTTGATCCCCGGTCGAAGAATTCATACGCAAATCACAAGGACGCAAATCACAAGGACGCAAACCACAAGGACGGTTTCCCCGCTCCCGCCAAACGGCGCCCAATTTCGGAGAAAACATGTTCGTACTGACACAGACAACGATGATTGTGGTCGTGGCTGCCGGCATTGCCTGTCTGCTCATCATGATTGCCGTCATCTACGGATCGCTGCGCAGGTGCATCCGCAAGTTCGACGGGGAGAGCACCACCCTGGCCGAGCTCATCGCCAAAAGGCAGCTCCTCCAGGAAGAGCACAACGAGCTCACCAGAAGAATTGAGGACAACAGGAAGGAGCTTTTGACCCAGGACGGGGAACGCAAGGCCCAGGAGGAGCTCCGCAAGGAGCTGGCGAGGCTGGAGGAGCAGCGCATCCTGAAGGAGCAGGATCTCCGCGATCTCGAACGGCGCGCCCAGGAAGCCCAGGAAGTGCATGCAAGGCTCCCGGTCCTGCAGGAGAAGACGGAGTCCCTGCGCGAGGAAATCGAGGATCTGAAGAAGCAGAAGGACGCGCTCGACAAGGAAGTGAACGAGCTCGAGCGGACCGCCATCGAGTATCGGGCCAACAAGGCGGAACTCGACAGACTGGACGAGCGTGTCCAGGACCTCAGGGCCCGCGTGGCCGATCTGGAGGACAAGCGGACGCAACGCGACACCGCGGCAAAAGAGCTTGCCGTGGTCGAGCAGAAGCTTGGCGGCGTGCGCGCCGAATATCAGGACCTCTCCCAGAAGGTGGCCCTCCACCGGGCCGAGGAAACGGCCTTTGCCGCGCGCGTGGAAGTGCTCAAGCAGGAATACGAGTCCTACTCCCAGGGAAAGGACGCCACGAAGGACCCGGCCTACGCGGACCTGTTCAACAACGACACCTGCCCGATCAAAAAGGAGCACCTCAAGGAAGCGGCACCGAAGAAGAACGAGCGGGACATGCTTTCCCGCTTCCAGACCGAGCTCATAGGCGAGGGGCTCGAGTTCCCGGAGCGCATGCTCTACGCCTTCCACACTTCCTTGAAGTGCCAGGACATCAACCCCATCACCGTTCTTGCCGGCGTCTCCGGCACGGGCAAGACGCTCCTTCCCGTGAAATACGCCGACTTCTTCGGCATGCACACGCTGGTCATCCCCGTCCAGCCGCGCTGGGATTCCCCCCAGGATCTCTTCGGTTTCTACAACTACCTCGAGCGCCGCTTCAAGCCAACCGAGCTTTCGCGTGCCCTCGTGCGCATGGACCCGTTCAACTACCGGGACATGGGCTGGGACTGGGCGCATGACCGCATGCTGCTCGTGCTCCTGGACGAGATGAACCTCGCGAGAACCGAGTACTACTTCAGCGAGTTCCTCTCCAAGCTCGAGCTGCGCCGCCAGATCAGACACCCCGAAAACGCGATGCTCAGGCACAAGGCCGAAATCGAGCTCGAGGGCGGCAACGCCGGGCGCAAGCTTTCCCTCTGGGTTCCGAACAACGTGCTCTTCGTGGGCACCATGAACGAGGACGAGAGCACGCAGACGCTCTCCGACAAGGTTCTCGACCGCGCCAACGTGCTGCGTTTCGGAAAGCCCAGGACCCTTGGCAAGGCCGAGGCCGATGCCGGCGCCCCAAGCGCCTCGAAGGAGAACACGCAGCATCTGCAAAAGTCCACCTGGCAGGACTGGGTGAGCCCCATCTATATGGACCTGCCCGATTTCGACAAGTGCCGCGACTGGGTCGACCAGCTCAACGAGGCCATGGAAAAGGTGGGCCGCCCCTTTGGCTACCGCGTGCGCGACGCCATCTTCACCTACCTCTCCAACTACCCCGACCCCAACAGGGTCCGGGAGGCCATGGCCGACCAGATAGAGCAGAAAATCCTGCCCAAGCTCAGGGGCGTGGACATGACCTCGGCCAACCACAACGTCATGGACTGCATCGACGAGGTGGAGGCGGTCATCGAAAAGACCGAGGACGCCGATCTCCTGAAGGCGTACCAGGCCTCGCGGGTGGAAAGCCAGGAATACGGCACCTTCGTCTGGAGGGGAGTCTCCAGGGGATAGTCCATGGACACCGATTCCCTCACGCTGTACGTCCACACGTGGCCCTGGTCCTTCGGAGTCCCCGAAGAGACGAGGCACTGCCCGAAGGACACCCTGGACATCGGGTTTGCGGCCTGCCCGTGCCTTTCCTGCGCTGCCGACATCGAGCTGTGGATGGAAGGACGCCACGAGCAGTTCGTGCGCGAGCGCCCCAGGTTCAGGGCCGGAGGTGCCGACAGGGTGCTGGCCATGCACTACCTGCCGCACGGGGTGACAGCACCCGTGGGCGAGCGCCGCCACAACCTTCCCGTCCAGCCCATGCTTCTGGCCACATCCTCCAGAGGACACGCGCGCTTTGCCATCCTGCGGGGCGATGACCAGACGATACAGGACGAAAAAAGCGAACGGGGCGTCGAGCTCGAGCAGACCATCCTCGCCTGGGTCAACGTCTACGAGCGTTTTCGCGAGGCCTGCCGCGAGTCCTCTTCCAGGACCGCCATGGGCGTCTTGAAAAACGCGACCATCGCCGGGGAACTTCCCTGGAAGGATGTGTGCAGGATACTGGAGGATCTGAAAACCGAGGCCGAAAAGGAGCCGCGGCGCGCGCTCATCGTCTCCATAGCCCAGGAGATGAGCAAGAGCTTGAGCGACATCGTCTATGGGGCAAGGCGCGTTCTCGAACGGGTGCGACTCTTGCAGCCCGCAGCCAAGCTGAGCGAGCTCGACCACGCCTGCGTGCACTGGCTCATACGCCAGCCCGGCCTCACCACGGCCGAGAAGGCCGCGGTCAACAAGCAGCGGCTCATGGGCGTGGCCAGAAAGGAAACCCGCGACACCCTCGAAAACAGGGTCCTGAAGGATTTTCTCCTGCGCTGCTCGGAAGAGGGCAGAAGCTACCTGCGCCACGACTGCACCGACAAGATGCTCTCGACGCGCGCGACGATCGTGCGAGCGTTCAGGGGGCTGTGCGAATCCCTTGTCCGGCATCCCTTCCTCGAGAACGTCGCGCGAATTCGGGGAGGCGTGCGCCCGAACTACGTCCTGCAGAACGATCGCCGCTACCGCAAGGTCTGGTCCCTGTATCTTCGTCTGCTCAGGCAGGAGGATGACGAGGACAAGCTCTGGATCTGGCAGAACCGCACCTGGAACGAGATAGCCTCGCTCATGCTGCATGCGGCGCTCTTTCGCATAAGCCGCGACGAGAAGTTCGCCTATGTCGTGCAAAGCCTGGCCTCGTCCTCCGTCCGGATCATGGACGAGCAGCAGCTGGGCTGCTTCGTGGCCCGCGGCTCGGAGCCGGGTCCCTGGATAGTCCATGCCCGCGACAGGGGCATGGCGGCCGCGGCCGTGCTGGAAGTGGTCCCCGGCGATCTGGCCGACGAGCATCCCCTGACCCGGGGGCTTGGCCGCCTGGGGGCCTGGGAGCTTCTGGCCGTCACGCCCCTGGACGAAAGAAGAAAGGCCACGGTCATCGCCCTGTGGCCAGTACACACGGCCGGCACGAAAAAGGAATTCAGCCTCGAAGAAATCGGCGCCTCGGCGGAAAGGGCCCTCACCCGCCACGACATGGTCATCAACGACCTCAAGGAAAAGCCCTTCACCCTGCGCGGGCTCGTCCTTTGCAGCACCCTGGACAAAAATATTCCCGGGGAGAAAAGCTACGCTCCCGGCTCCATGGTGCACGCGGTCTTCCTCCAAGTCCAACCGGAACTCTGGTCCCCCGGCATCGACATGCTCGAGCTCCTTTTGGAAGACCTCCTGGAGAAGACGCTGTGAAATTCATCGGAATCTCCGCCTTCGGCCTCGACGACGCCCTGTGCGTGGACACCTCCCTTGTCCCGGGTCCATATGACCTGCCCGCCAGCGTCCTTTTGCCGGACCTGCCGAGGGCGCCCATCAAGGCCGGTCTCGATGCTGCCGAAAGCCGCGTCTTTTCCGGCATGCAGTGGCCCGAGGACGCGAGGGTAGCGGGGGACGACATCCGCAGGGTCCCGGTCGCGGCTGCCTGGAAACGTCTTGCAGAAAGCCGGGGGTACTCTCCCCGCTGGCAGAGAAAATCCGTTTCCTTCCCGATCTCCGACATCCTGGCAGCCCATGTCCGCTCCCTTCTGGTCGATAACGGCTGCCAGCCCCAAAGCGGAGATCGCTGCTGCCTCGTGATCCCTAACCATCTGGACATGTTCGCCCAGGAGGCGCTCCTGCGCTCCCTGAGACACGTGGGCTTCGACGGGGAGGGCACAAGCCTTCTCTGGCGGCCCGTGGCAGCGGCACTAAGCTGGCTTTCCGCCCTCAAGCACCAGTCCGTTCGGGCCCTGCTCGACAACCTTCACGCACAACTGCTCCTTGTCTACGCAGGCGTGGACGCCATCGAAATCACCTTCCTTGGCCTCGAGCCCCGGGAGAAGGGGGGAAAGACCTACATCCTTCCCGTGCGCTCGAACCCCGAACCTGCCCTGAAACTGTGCGGCCTCGACTGGGCCCTCGAGATGGCCGAGGCCTGCGATGCCCTGTGCCAAACGGACGAGGGCGCCCTCTGGCAGGCAGCGTTCCGCTTCCCCCAGGTCTGGCAGCTTCTGACAAACAAGCCGCTCGACACCGAGCCCATTCCTTGGTCCACTCGTGAAGGCTGGCGGCTGTGGCAGCCCAGGTCTTCCTTCGACCCCCTGCAGCTGCAAGCCTGCCGGCATGCCTGGACGTCGATTCTTGCTCGCACGAAGGACGAGGACGAAGATGCCGATCCCCAAAGCCTGCCGGGAGAGACAAGCTGGCAGGACTGGTTGAGAAAGAGCCTGGAAGACGGCCTCAAATCGGCGAAATGCGACATTGCGGGCGGGGTTCTTTTCGGTCCTCTGGCCTCCCTCCTGGCCCCCCTTCTGGCCGACCTTCCGGCCCTCCACGGCCGCGTGTCCGATGTCCCGCGCATGCACTTCGTATGGCATGCGGTGGAGGACTGCATGGCTCAAGGTGCTGTCCTTTATGCGAGCCGCCTGGCCGCGAATCTTCCCACCTATCTTGACACGCTCCCGCGCCTCGAGGTCTACGGCACGAAGAACGGCCGCAGGGCCTGGATGGACCTCGTGCCCACAAGCACCGTCGAGGGCGGCAAATTCCACAAGGATTCCATTCACAACACCTTCTATGTCCCTGCCGACAATCCCGTGCTTCAGATGTACCTGCGCCTCGGCGGCGAGTCGGAAAACGGGGAAGACAACATCCGTACGGCCGACTTCAAGTTCCCCGAGACGCCGACACAGAACGAACCCCTGCGGCTCGACGTGCGCATGCGGCCCGCATCCGGTCTCGCGCAGGTTGATCTCGTGCCCGAGAACCGGTCCTTCCTCGGCGGACGCAAGATTCCCTTCGATTTCGAAAGGATGAAGCCAGGCAGTCTGTCCGAGATCGCGGGCAGCGCCAAAAGCGGCCAGAGCTACCCGGAAAACATTACGAGGACGGTTCTCGTTCCCTCCCAAGAGTGGATGTACCAGCCCATGGTGCAAAACCTGCTCCGTTATGGCCCCGACGACTGTCGGAACAGGAAGGTGGCCAACGACATCATGTTTGGGCTGTACGAGTTCAGGGATGTCCCGAAGCAGGTGAACGACAGGGAGACCTACCCTCCTCGGGTCGACCAGGATGGCATGACCGACTGTCCGGAAGGCGACGCCCTGGTGCAGCAAATCGCCAGACAGGCGGAGATGTTCTGGCATTCTTTTTGCCGATACCAGCCAAATCTTCTGAGAATGTACATCACCAGGGCCACCTGGCTCTGGAAAGCAACGCCCCAATGCATCATCGACGGGATATACGACATCCTGGCCGACCACTATCTGGACAGGCCGCACTACAAGTACATGAGGCTGGACGACAGAAATCTGGGATACGTGTACGAGGCCGCCGGACGCTGTTTCTCGCAGGAAGAGCATTGCCGGATGATGTTCAACATCTTCGAGCAGCGCAACCAGAACAAGATATACATAGGCTTCATACGACCACTGTACAGACTGTTGTCCTACACTCCGGTAGCGAAGGACTATCTTGACGACAGATTCGCCTATTTCCTCATCTATCTATCGATAAAGACCGCGAGACAGGAGTTGCGGTACAGATATCTTACGAGGACGTTCTTTGTGGGCATCCAGCTTTTCCTGGTTGCGCTCATGCGACGGAAAGGAAATCCCGACTTCATGAACAAGAACACGAACGAGATGGCCGCACGGTACTACGACGAAATGACCCAACTGCTTGAATACGCGCAAACGCGCGACAGCTGGGACGGAGTTTCACGGATTCTCGAGGGCATCAAGAAATACATGGACTACGAGGGCGAAGCGGGTCTTCTGGGCATCATCGACCAGGAAGCCAGCGGCTCCGGCAGGTCCTCCGGTTATGGAAGCCGCGGCTACCGCAGCTGAACACCCACGCCCATCAAGCGCCTGCCAGGCGCCGATCACTTCTCCTCCCGACATCCACTTGCCATCCGCATGTCGCCTCCTGGGGCATGCGGTTTCTTTTTGACGGGGAGTCAAAGGCGCCTTCGCGCGTCCCCACCGCGGCCATTTCCAAAACAAAAACAGGCCAGGTTCGACATCAGAGAAATCAAAGGAAAGGCCTGTTTCCCCCTCG
>CAZWOT010000020.1:0-20661 GCA_964635595.1 uncultured Desulfovibrio sp. | reverse complement strand
AGGCTACGAACCTGTGTGTCGGGAGTTCGAATCTCTCCGGGCCCACCACTTCAAATTCCGGTCCCAACCAGTTCATTTCCGGGCCATACGGCCTTTTTCCTCTCAAGTGGGCTCGTAGCTCAGCTGGATAGAGCAACAGGCTACGAACCTGTGTGTCGGGAGTTCGAATCTCTCCGGGCCCACCATTTTCAAAATCGCCTGGCAAAAGGCCTTTTGAAAGAGGGAAAACAAAAAAAGAAAGCAGGAAGCCGAGAGCCGCAGGGCTCTGCTGCTTGCGCAAAACAAACGGGTGTGCCACTCTTTGGGCAGCCCTTTTTTTTGTGCCCTTTGCGAGCCGGCCGCTCACCCACCGGCCGCAAGGACAGCGCGAACACATGGCGGCCTGTCGGCAAGCGACGGGCGGACAAGAACAGCCTGGGACAAGATGGACAGCGTGCTTCTTGGTTTGACGGCCCTCGTCGTGGGCATCCTCTGCGGGTGCACGAGCATAGGGGGAATTCTGCTCATTCCCGCCCTTGTGGTCTTCTCGCATCTTCCCATCCACATGGCCATGGCCACGGCGCTCTTCACCTTCGTGATCATCTCGGCCTATGGTGCCTACGGGCACTGGAAGAGGGGCAGCATCGATCTTGCCGGCTGCTGGGCACTGTGTCTTGGCGGTTTTTTGGGCGGCTATCCCGGTGCCGTTCTGGCTGCCCATTTCTCGGCCGCCGTCCTCAACATGGCCCTGTCCATCCTCGTGCTCTTCGCGGGCGCAAGCGCCCTCTTGCCCATGGACCGGGCCCTGTACGACGTGACCCCAAAGGGCAGGACGGCCCAAAACGCGACGCTTCTTGTTCTTGGTGTTTTCGTGGGCCTCATGGCGGGCCTCACGGGCGTGGGCGGTCCCGTGCTTTCCGTGCCCTGCATGATGGCCCTTGGCTTCAAGCCGCTCCTGGCAATAGCGGCTGGCATGCCGCTCGCGGTGGTTGCCGGCACTTCAGGCACGATTGCCAACATTCTTGCCGGCACCATCGACTATTTCCTGGGCGCCTGGGTCTCGGTGGTCGAGCTGATCGGCATGTGGATTGGCCTTCTCATCGCCTACCGCGTGAACCAGCGGGCCCTCAAGATTGCCGTGGCCATCCTGTGCCTTGCCACGGGAATCATGTTCTTCATACGTTGAGAAAAAGCCCGCAAGTCATGCGACAGATGCTGGCTTCAAGCGTGAGCGAAAAAAAACTGGTGCTCCGGCCATATGGCCAAGCGGGTGTCGTCAGGCCAGGACGCAGGGGCAGACGTCCGTCTTTTGCGGAGCTTCGGGCAGCTTGTCCTTGTTCGTGGCCGTGCCGATTGTTTGACCTGCGGCATGCCCGGTCTCCTTGCTTTCCCTGATGACCCGCTTGAGCTTCTTCGCGTAGCGCTCATGCTCGCTGTAGATGCAGCCGCAGTAGGGCTGGCGGTAGAGGCCAAGCTCCCTGGAAAGGTCGATGCCGGCCTGCCAGAGCTCGCGAAAGTCGCGATAGAGGAATTTGGGCGCGCCCGCTTCCTGCTCGAGGCGCTTTCCCGCTTCCACGATGGCCGAGTGGGGCTGGTAGCGGGAGTAGAGAAGGGAGGAGAAGACGTGGGTGGCCCCGATTTCGCAGGCCCTTGCAAAGGCCGCCTCGATGCGCGAGGAGACGCACCAGGCGCAGCGCCCGGGCGGGGTGTCGTTGTCCTTCACGCCCCGAAGCCAGGTGGTGATGTCCCAGGACTCGTCGTCCCAGATGACCGGGATGCCGAAGTGCCTGGCCGTCTGCTCGGCAGCCTCGCGGCGCATGAGGTACTCGGTCAGGGGATGGATGTTGGGATTGTGCCAGAACGCCGTGATGTTCCATCCCTCCTCGAGGAAGGTCTTGAGGCAGATGCAGGCGCACGGCCCGCAGCACATGTGGAAGAGCAGATGGCTGCCTGCGGGCGCCTTTTCGCGCGCCTCCGGGCTTTCCTGGAGTCTGCTTTCCCCGAGGTCGATGTTCAGGTTGTCCATGGCGTCCCCCGTGAAACGCTGAAAGGAGGATTTCCAGGCTTCGGCCCTACGGGCGGATGACAATCTCGATGGCCTTGCCGTACTGGTTTTCCAGCTCTTTCAGGGAGTCGCGCTTGTGGTTCAGAAGATAGAGCCCAAGCTCCTGGGGCATCTCGTAGCGGCAGGGGGAGACGGCGCGCGAGCGCAGAAGCCTCGAGATGTCGCGCAGGGCCTGCAGGGACTGCCACTCGAGGTTGCGGCGAAGCCCCGTGCCGCCGCAGGCGGGGCAGGGCTCCATGGAAATGGAGATGGCGCTCGTGCCCGTGCGTTGGCGGACGAGCTCCAGAAGCCCGAAGGAGCTCATGCGCAGAATGTCGTGACGGGCCCTGTCGTTGCGCATGCAGTTTCTCAGGGTCTTTTCCACCTCGAGAACGTGCTTGTGCTCGCGCATCTCGATGAAGTCGATGACCACCTGGCCGCCGATGTCTCTGAGCTTCAGCTGGCGGGCGATGGTTTCGGCGGCCTCCATGTTGGTCTTGAAGGCCATGCTCTCGAAATTGCCCTTGCAGGAAATCTTGCCCGAGTTGATGTCGATGGCCATCAGGGCCTCGGTCTGGTCGAAGACGAGGCGCCCGCCCGAGGGCATGAGCACCTCGCGGCTGTAGATCTGGTCGAGCTGGCGACGCAGGTTGAAGCGCTCCCAGAGCGAGTGGCGGGCGTCGTTGTGGACGCGCACCAGATCCTTTTTCTGCGGGAAGAGCATGGAGACCGTGTTGCGGATGCGCTCGGCGATGTCGGCGTTGTCGACCCAGATCTCGCACACGTCGTCCGTGAGGTAGTCGCGCACGGCCCTCTCGGGCAGGCCCGGCTCCTTGTAGACGCAGGCAGGGGCCGTCACGCCGGTGGCGTGGCGGCGCACCTCGTTCCAGGTGCGCTTCAGATAGGCCAGATCGTTCTTGAGCGTGGTCTGGGTCACGCCGGCGCTCACCGTGCGCACGATGACGCCCAGATCGTCGCCGGGGTCGATGCCGTTCATGAGCTCGCGCAGGCGATGGCGCTCGCTCTCGCTGTCCACCTTGCGGGAAATGCCTATCTGCTCCTGGCCGGGGGTGAGCACGAGGAAGCGCCCGGCAAGGGATATCCACGTGGTCAGAAAGGCGCCCTTGGAGCCGTTGGGCTCCTTGACGACCTGGACGAGCACTTCCTGGCCAAGGCGCAGGACGTTCTGGATGGGCGGGTACTTCTTGCCGCGCACGAACTCCTGGGGCGAGGTGTAGTACTCGGGGTGGATCTCGTCGATCTGCAAAAAGCCGTTCTTCTCCGTGCCGAAGTCCACAAAGGCCGCCTGCAGATTGACGTCGATGTTCACAATGACGCCGCGGTAGATGTTGCCCTTGATTTTCTTCTGGTGGAGCATGTCGAGGTAGTACTCGTCCACGATGCCATTGTTGGTGATGGCGACTTCCACCTGTTCGCCGGGCAGGACGCTGATGTACATGCGGCGCTTTGCATTGCGTCCCTTCTGGTCCGGCGCGGCCTTGGCCTGCCCCTTGTCGGCAGCCTCTTCGGGTGCTGTTTCGGGCCTTGTCTCGGGCTCGCCTTCGCCTTCCTCGCGTTCTCCCCCGGCCTGGCCGTTCTGGGCATTTGCCCTGCGGTGGCCGCGACCGCCGCGACGGCCGCGACGACGGCGTTTGGAGCTCGTGCCCTCGCCGTCTTCCGAACCTTCGCCGGCGCCTTCGCCCATGCCTTCTTCCTGGACGCCCTCGTCCGCAGGACCTTCTTCCTGGATGGCCTGGTCACCCTGGGTACCCTGGACCTGCTCGTGCCGGCCGTCGGCCTCGCGACGGGCCTCATGCTCCGATTCGGCCGGGTCCAGTGCGCCGAGCTCGACGGGAACGACGCGGGACTCCCGATCCGGACGCCTGTTGTCGCGCCGGGCATTGGCGCGTCCGGCATCCTGCCCTGGACGGGCACCTCCCTCCGCAGGCTCCTCGCCGTCGGAAGCGGCTTCCTGACGGGAATTTTCCGGCCCTGTCCCGGCACCGCGTCCGCGTGCGGACTGCTGGTCTCCCGCGGACGTTTCCTGCTCCCCGTGGCTTGCGGCCTCGTCGGGCAGCTTGCGGTCCTGGCCCTGGTTCACCGCGGCATCCTGCCCGTCTTCCGGCTCGTCGGCCCAGCCGGACCAGGAGGCCCAGTTTCTGGAGTGGGAGCCCTTGTTGGCGGGCAGGGTCGTCTGTGTGGACTCTGCTTCGGCGGTTCCGGTTTCCGCGGTCTCGGCTTCCGTGGTCCCTGTTTCCGTGGTCGAGGCACTCTCGGTCGTCCCGATCGCTTCGGATATTCCGGACTTGTCCTGGGATGCCACGACGGGCGTTTCGGCAGCAGGTGGTTCGGAAGCGGGCTCGTCGACCGATTCTTTCTCGGCTTTCGCCGGCACTTCCTGACTCGGCTCGGCAGTTGCCGCCTCTACGGCTGCCTTTGTCTTCGTTCCCCTGCCCGATTTGGCTGCGGTCGTCCTGGGAGCAGCCGTCTTTCGGGTGGTTTTCCTGGCAGATCCGGCCTCTTCTCCCGCCGTCATCCCGGCGGCTTCTTCCAAAGCCGCTTCTGGTGCGGTTTCGCGAGCAGCCTCGGAAGCTCCTTCGGGCGCGGCCTCGGTGGCCTTTGCAGCGCGCGATCTGGTCGAGGTCGTCTTTTTGGCAGACGATGCGCGGGAGCGTGCCCTGGGAGCCGCCTCGGATGCCGCCAGCTCGGTTGCCGCCTCCTCGGAAGAAGCGCTTTCGACGGAAGCCTGCTCGGGGGCAGCTTCCTCGCTGGTCTCCGTGGCCGCATTGGCCGCCTTGGACGTTCTTGCCGTTTTGCGCGAGCCCGCGGCCTTGGCAGCCGTGGTTTTTGCGCTTGAGGTCCTGCGCGTCTTTTTGGCCGGTACCTCGTTGGCCGGTGCCTCGGCCTCGGGCCTGGCCGCAGACTCCTCGGCCGTGGTTCCGCCATCCTCGATGAGGTCGGTGAGGGAGCCCTCGGCGGGTTTCGAGCTGGCCTTGGCGGAGGACGTTTTTTTCCTCGAGGTCGATTTCGCGGCCGTCTTTTCGGCCGTTTTCGTGCCGGCTTTGGCGGCTTTTGCCTTCGTGGCGGGCTTTTCGGCCGTCTCGGCCGCCTTGGCTGTTTTTCTGGTTCGGGTGGTTTTGGCTTTTGTTTCCGTGGTGTCCGCGTCCATGGCAGGAGCGGTGTCCATTTCGTTTTGCGTCATAAACTGTCCTGAATGTCGCGCGAGGGGAGACCTCCGCGCACGTGAAAAATTGCAGCCTGTGTTCTCCCGGCTGGAGGGAGCGGAACTGGACGCCCGAGGAGCGGTTTCTTGGTCCTCGAGGGCCGGCCATGCCCGCGAAAACCTTCGACAAAAGCCGTCAGGAACCCTTGCGGGTTGCGCGGCGCGCAATCAAGACATGATGGCGCCAGTCGTCCGAAGGCTTTTGGGAACGAATGCACATCGTCCGTCGTTTTCGCGGCATGAGAGCGCAAAGGCAGCTGTCCAGTGGCCCGCCGAAACACTACGTATTTTTGAATATTTTGCAAGCGAAGAGTTTGCCTTTTCAAGTGCTTGAGATGTTTTCAGTTTTTTGCTCCCTGCGGCAGGTGTTCCGCCGCTTGCCCGCGACTGTCTGCCAAGGTAGAAATTGGGCACGCCCCATTCGCACAAGGCCCGGCCAGACGGGCTTTTGCGGACATGGAAGGACTCGCGTTCCCCAAAAACACGGACGCGGCAGGATTTTGACGGACACCCGAAAGACGGACAAAGGCATGGACAAAAGCATGGGCAAAAGCGCTGGCACCAATCTTGTCGCGGCCTCGCAGGCCGAACTGCGTCTTGTGATGAAGGAGCGCCGCCTTGCCCAGGACAGGGAGCAGGCGGACATATGCTCGCGAAGGGCCCAGGAAACCATCCTGGCATCGCCCTTGTGGCGCGGGGCGAGGGCAGTCGCCCTCTACGCGGCCGCCAAAGGCGAGACGGACACGCGGCTTCTCTTCGAGCAGGCGCTTTTGGACGGGAAAACCGCGTATTTTCCCAGGGTGAGAAAAAACGAGCCCGGCGTCATGGACTTTGTGGCCGTGCGGGGCAAGGAGGATTTCGCAAGGGGAAAATTCGGCCTTTTCGAGCCAGGGGAAGAGCTCGAGGGCGTGCCCAGGGAGCGCTTTTGTGCGGACCTTGCCGTCATCCCGGGTCTTGCCTTCACCCTTGAGGGCGATCGGGTCGGCTTTGGAGGCGGCTACTACGATCGTTTCTTTACTGACACGGGCATTCGGACTAGGATTGCCCTCTGCTTTGCCTTCCAGCTCGTGGCCTCGCTGCCAAGGCATCCGTGGGACGTGCCGGTGACGCATGTCTGCACGGAAGAGGGCCTTTGCGAGGTTGTCAGGCCCAGGGCCTGAGGCTTTTGGCAACATGCCGGAGCCCTGCCCCGGCAGACAGACTGTCAAGCAGATTGTTGAACGAACAAAAAGGACAGACATTCAGGAGCTTGCACGTGGCGCTTCGCTTTCTTCCATTCACCTTCCCGGGCGTTCCCAACGTGGGGTGCCTTTTCCAGATGCGCACGCCAGGGGAGGAAGACCCTTCGGAGGGCACCATCGCCTTTCGCGACGGCATGGACCCCGCCCTTGTGGCCAAAAACCGCGCGCAGCTCCTGAAGGCCGCCGGAGTCAGGACAATGGCCGAGATGCACCAGGTGCACGGCGAGACCCTCGTCTTCGAGCCCGAGGGCTCGGATCTCTCGAAGGATTCCACCCTGGACGCCGACGGCATCGCCACGGGCGAGCTTGGCAAGGGACTCATGGTCAAGACCGCGGACTGCCAGCCCGTGTTCGTGGCGCACATCTCGGGAAAGTACATCATGGCCCTGCACGTGGGCTGGCGGGGGGACCGCATCCTCTTCCCGCTCACGGCCGTGCGCGCCTTCTGCAGGCAGTACGAACTGCGGCCCGAGCACCTGGTGGCGGTGCGGGGCCCGAGCCTCGGCCCCACCAAGGCCAAGTTCACCCGTTTCGCGGCCGAGTGGGGCGGGTATTTCGCCAAATACCTGGACCTTGGCACAAGCACCATGGACCTGTGGACCATGACCGAGGATCAGCTTGTCCAGGCCGGCATCCCCAGACGGCAGATATTCGGCATCGACATCTGCACGGCCACCAACGTGGACGACTTCTTCTCGTATCGGGCGGACCGCAACTGCGGCCGCCAGGCCTCCATCATCTGGCGCCGCTACTAGGGGAGGGCAAGGGTTTTGGACAAGTGTCTTCTCCTGGATGCCGGAAGCGGAGGGCGGGCCTCGCAAAGGCTCGTTTCCGAGTGCTTCTTCAGGCATTTCAAGAACCCCGTGCTCGAGATCATGGACGACGCGGCCCTGCTTGAGGTCGAGGGGCCCATCGCCATGTCCACGGACAGCTACACGGTCACGCCCCTCTTCTTTCCGGGCGGCTCCATCGGTTCCCTGGCCGTCCACGGCACCGTGAACGACGTGGCCATGCTCGGGGCAAGACCCAGATACCTCACCTGCGCCTTCGTGCTCGAGGAGGGCCTCGATCTCGATGTCCTGGAACGGGTCGTGGCCGACATGGCCCTGGCCGCGAAAAGGGCTGGGGTCGAGATAGTCACCGGCGACACCAAGGTCGTGCCCAGGGGCGCCTGCGACCAGCTCTTCATCAACACCACCGGCATCGGCACCATCCTGCGCACTCCTGCTCCCTCGGGACACTCGGCAAGGCCCGGGGATGCGGTTTTGATAAGCGGCGCCGTGGGCGATCACGGGCTTGCCATCATGGCGGCGCGCGAGAGCCTCTCCTTTGTCGAGGGCGTGAGGTCCGACTCTGCTCCCCTGAACGGCCTTGTGGAAAGGGTCATGGAAGCCGTGCCCGAGGTGCACGTCCTGCGCGACCCCACCCGCGGGGGCCTTGCCACCACCCTGAACGAGATAGCCCAGCAGTCCGGGGTGGGCATTGCCCTTGAGGAAAACGAGATCCCCGTCCACGAGGATGTGGCCGGCGGCTGTTCGTTCCTCGGCATGGATCCCCTGTACCTCGCCAACGAGGGCAAGTGCATCTGCATCGTGCCAGGGGACATGGCCGACATGGCCCTTGCGGCCATGCGCGAAAGCGAGTTCGGCAGGGAGACCAGGATCATCGGCCGGGTCGTCGAGGAGCACCCCGGCAAGGTCACGCTCAGGACCCGCATCGGCGGCGAGCGCTATCTTGGCATGCTCGAGGGAGTGCTTTTGCCGAGAATTTGCTGAAAAACAGACAGGAAGCCGGGACAAGGCCCCCAAAAAAGCCGGCAAAGGAGAGTCCGAGGGCCTTCTCCCGTTTTCGGGGCCCCGATGCCTCTGTCCGGAGTGCCGCGCGCCTTCGCGTTCGGAACACCGGAGGGGGCGGTATTTGCGTTCGGCATGCCCCGAGGAGTATCCTGCCCAAATCGATTCCCCGGACAGGGGAATTGCCCGACCCGGGGAAAACCGGCCAAAATCGCCACTTTTTCGCCAAACGTCATGCAATCGACAACGACGCAGGACAATTCTTTCGCAAGCCCCAGGTGACGCGGCCCGCCTGATTCTGGCTGCACGTCCCCCCGACAGCGGGCGAAGAACGCCCGATCGGGCAACCGTTTTTCAGACAAGCGCAACACCAGGTCTTCACGCCACAGAGTACACAAAAGCCCCATTCGGAATCTCACAGGGAGACCCATTACATGGATTACGGCAACATCACCCTTTTCGAGACCTCCTGGGAAGTCTGCAACAAGGTGGGCGGCATCTACGCCGTCGTGAGCAGCAAGGCCCTGCAGGCCGTCGACAACTTCTGGGACAACTACTGGCTCCTCGGTCCGGACTTCGGCAACAACGCCGAGTTCGAGGAAGATCTCGGTCCCGCCACCGAGCCCCTGCGCAAGACCCTC
The DNA here is from genome assembly GCA_964635595.1 of uncultured Desulfovibrio sp. Classification (GTDB taxonomy): domain Bacteria; phylum Desulfobacterota; class Desulfovibrionia; order Desulfovibrionales; family Desulfovibrionaceae; genus Desulfovibrio. Next base: position 11,740 of record CAZWOT010000020.1, on the reverse strand, counting down.
GAGGCGCATGGTCTCCATTGCCGGGTGGGCAACTGGACCATTCCCGGCAACCCCAAGGTCATCCTCGTCGACTTCCGCAACCGCTACAACCAGAACCAGCTCCTCTACGAGTACTGGAAAGCCTTCAACGTGGACTCCATGTCCGGCGGCTGGGACTATGTGGAGCCGGTCATGTTCGCCACGGCCTGCGCCGAGGTCATCAAGACCGTCTACCAGCACTTCGTGGAGCCGGTGGGCGCGCCAGCCGTGGCCCATTTCCACGAGTGGATGTGCGGCGCGGGCCTCCTCTACCTCAAGCGCTTCTGCCCGACCATAGGCACGGTCTTCACCACCCACGCAACGGTGCTCGGGCGCAGCATGTGCGGCAACGGCAAGGATCTCTACGGGGACAGCATGCGCAACCCCATCAATCCCCGCCAGGAGGCCGCGGCCCTCGGCATCACCGCCAAGTGTTCCATGGAGACGGCTTCCGCCCGCGAGGCCGACTGCTTCACCACCGTGAGCACGCTCACCGGCGACGAGGCGGCCATCGTGCTCGAGAAGCGCCCGGACCTCATCACGCCAAACGGCCTCGATCTGCGCGTCATCCCCGACTACAGCGAGGATCTCACCAAGCCCAACCTCATGCGCAAGAGCATCCTCGACTCCTGCTCGAGGCTTCTGCGCAGGCCCCTGCCCGAGAACACCCGCATCCTCGTCATTTCCGGGCGTTACGAGTTCGTGAACAAGGGCATCGACGTCTTCTTGGAGGCCCTGGCCGAGCTCAACGCCAGCCTTGCCGACTCGCAGATGCACGTGCTCGCCGTGTGCGCGGTCATGGGCGGCCATTCGGGCGTCAACGAGGACGCCGTGTCCGGCGACCCCGACAAGCACCCCTCGGACGGCGGCAACTGGATAACCTCCCACCATGTCCACAACCCGGCCAACGACCCCATTCTCACCACCTGCCGCGCCCTGGGCCTCGACAACCGCCCGGAAAACCACGTCCAGGTGGTCTTCAACCCGGCCCTTCTGAACGGCAACGACGGCTTCTTCAACCTGAAGTACGACGATCTTCTGACCGGCGCCGACATGGGCATCTTCCCCTCCTGGTACGAGCCCTGGGGCTACACGCCGGAAGAAAGCATCGCCTGGTCGGTGCCCACGCTTACGTCCGACCTCTCCGGCTTCGGGCTGTGGGTGCGCCAGCACTGCAAGGCCGGCTGCCACGAGTCGGGCGTCGTGATAGTGCCCCGCCGCCAGCAGGCCAAGGCCGACGTGACCAGGACCATCGCGAAAGCCCTGAACGGCTATCTGGCCCTTTCCGAGGAAAAGCGCCTCGCCCTGCGCAAGGCTGCCCGCGAGACGGCCGGTCTCTGCGACTGGAGCGCCTTCTTCACCCATTACCTGCGGGCCTACGACATGGCCCTCAGCAAGGCCCTGGACGCCGGCCTCGAGCTCAAGGCCGCCAACTACGACCGCTCGACGTCCTACTTCACCGGCACGACGTCCGTCACGCCCACGCTCCATCCCTTTATCGCCTACTCCTCCCTGCCCAAGCAGATATCGCGCCTGCGCGAACTCGCCAACAACATCTGGTGGTGCTGGAATCCCTCGTGCTGGGAGCTCTTCTCGCGCCTTGCCCGCGAGGAGTGGGAGAAGTCCGGCCACAATCCGGTCAAGTGCCTCGAGAGCGCGTCCAGCGAGGCCCTGAACGAGATCGTCCTGGACTCGGCCTACATGACGCTCTACGAGGAAACGCTGGCGGCCTTCGACCAGTACATGAGCCGTCCCTGCGAACCCAGGGGGAAAACCAGCCTCGAGCACCCCATAGCCTATTTCTCCACCGAATACGGCCTGCACGAGTCCATTCCCATCTACTCGGGCGGCCTGGGCGTGCTCTCCGGCGATCACCTGAAAAGCGCCAGCGACCTCAACATCCCCCTGGTCGCCGTGGGTCTCCTCTACCGCTACGGCTACTTCAAGCAGCAGATAGACAAGGACGGGCGCCAGATCGCCAACTACGTGGAAAACCACCCCATCGATCTGCCCCTGGAGGAAGTGCGCACGCCCTCGGACGAGCCCATGGAAATAAGCCTGCCCCTGGGCGACCGCAGGCTCTACGCCCGGGTCTGGCGCCTCAAGGTCGGCACCATCAGCCTCTATCTGCTCGACACCAACGTTGCCAAGAACACGAGCGACGATCGCCGCATCACCGACCATCTCTACGTGGCCGACCGCGACTACCGCATCCGCCAGGAGATACTCCTGGGCGTCGGCGGCGCCATCTTCCTCAAGAAGATGGGCATCGAGCCGTCGGTCTACCACATGAACGAGGGGCACTCTGCCTTCCTCATCCTTCGCCGCATCCGCGAGCTCATGAAGGATCTGAAGCTGGGCTTCGAGGAGGCGAGGGAGCTTGTGCGCTCCTCATGCGTGTTCACGACGCACACGCCGGTGGATGCCGGCAACGAGCGCTTTTCCTGCGATCTCGTCTACAAGTACTTCGAGCGCTACGCCTCGGGCTTCGGCCTCGACAGGGCCTCGTTCCTGGCCCTCGGCCAGCACGAGAAGGGCAAGGACTCGCCCTTCGAGATGACGATACTGGCCCTTCGCAACTCCTCCAAGGCCAACGGCGTCTCCCGCCTGCACGGCGACGTCTCCCGCCACATGTGGGAGGGACTCTGGCGCGGCATCCCGGTTCCGGAAATCCCCATCCATCACGTCACGAACGGCGTGCACATGCCCTCCTACGCGGCCACGGGCATGAGCGAGCTTCTGAAGCGGGCCCTGGGCAAGAACTGGGTGGATCTCGAACCCTCGGATCGGGCCTGGTTCAAGTTCGACTCCATCCCGGACAGGCTCATCTGGCAGGTCCACAACCTCCACAAGGCGGCGCTCATCGAGTACATGCGCAAGGCCGTGCCCCCGCTCTACCGCAAGCTGGGGGTGGAGCGGCGCGACATCAAGGAGGCCCTCGACCGCCTCTCCGAGGACACGCTCCTCATCGGCTTTGCCAGGCGTTTCGCGCCCTACAAGCGGGCAAACCTCCTCTTTGCCGACATCGACCGCCTGGAGAGCATCCTGTCCGACGCAAGGCATCCGGTCTGCCTGCTCTTTGCCGGCAAGGCGCATCCCGCGGACACGCAGGGCATCGACATCATGCAGGAGATCATCCGCCACTGCGTCTCCAGGCGCTTCCTCGGCCGCATCTTCTTCCTCGAGGACTACAGCCTCGCCATCTCCCGCCTCATGGTGCAGGGGTGCGATGTCTGGCTGAACACGCCGAGGCGTCCCTACGAGGCCTCGGGCACCTCGGGCCAGAAGGTGACGGTCAACGGCGTCCTGAACCTGAGCATCTCCGACGGCTGGTGGTGCGAGGGCTACAACGGCGCCAACGGCTGGACCATCGGCCCCGTGCGCGAGACCATGGCCCAGGAGGAGACCCAGAGCGACTACAACGACGCCGAGGCCCTCTACACCCTGCTCGAGGAACAGGTGGTGCCGATCTATTACTACAAGGGCCAGGACACCGTTCCCACCCGCTGGGTGAAGACCATGAAGGAGTCCATGCGCACCCTGGTGCCCCAGTACAGCTCCCACCGCATGGTGCGCGACTATCTGCGCGACTACTACATGCCCGTGGCCGAGCGTCATGAAGCGCTACTCGCCAACACCGAGGCCGTGGACAGGCTGGTGAGCTGGAAGAAGGACGTGGCCGTACGCTTCGACACCATGAAGGTCGGGCTCCTGCGCATCGACGGCTTGGACAGCGACACCTGCGAGGCCGGCCGCAACATCCGCGTGACCGTAAGCATAGAACCGGGCCAGATGCGCCAGGACGAGCTTCTGGTGCAGTTCGTGGTGGCTCCCTTCAACGGTCAGGAGTTTACCGAGACTCCGGACGTGACCGTCCTCGGCTACGAGCGCACGACCTCGGACAGCAGCCTTGTCTACGCCTGCGACTACGTGACGAGGCGAAGCGGCCATCTGGCCTACGGGGTGCGCATCCTGCCCACCTCGAAGGACCTCGACGGCGAGTTCGACGCCAACATGGTTCTCTGGGCCTAGAGGGGCTTCCGGGGGAGGTACGCCCATCCCCCCGTGATTCCCCCGTCCCGGGGCGCCTCAAAAGGGCCTGACAAAGCTCTTTCCAGGCACGTCCCGGGCACCTTTCAAGCACTCCCGTCGGCTTTCCCTGCTCCCGCCTTCTGGCGGGGCAGGAGCCGACGGGATGGGAAGACGCAGACAGGAGGAGGCAGGGGCGTCTTTCGGGAAAGGCCGCAAGATCGCCATTGAAGCCGGTTCCCATTGAAATTGGGGAAAAGGGCGACAAAGAAGCAAATTTTTGATTGACAGGGAGCCCCGGGTAGACTACAAGCTTCTTCGCACCAAGCACTGGGCTATCGTTCAATTGGCAGGACGTCGGATTCTGGCTCCGATAATCAAGGTTCGAGTCCTTGTAGCCCAGCCAGCCTTATTTAGACACCCAATTTGTCCCCATCGTCTAGTCGGCCCAGGACACCGGCCTTTCACGCCGTCAACAGGGGTTCAAATCCCCTTGGGGACGCCAAAATTTTCAATAGACACCAGCAACTCGTATTTTGAGCTGCAAAAATTGGGTTGCAATTTTTCCTCAGGAGATCTTCTCTTGAGGAATTTTTGTAATTACTCAGCACAAAACGAAAGCCCACAGAGTCCCCTGTAGCGGATGACCCTGTGGGCAGTGAGAAAAGACCTGGCCGTTGCGTTGCCTAGCCGGCGTAAAGGACCTCGCAGTTGGCAGGCAAAGGAGGCAGATCGGCAGCAGCCATTGTGATGCACTTGTGCAGCCCACCGCAGTAAAGCGATTCCAGCGGCTCGCGAGCATCGATGCAGCCAAGGTTTTTCTGGCCGGGAGCACGGAGAATGCGGACTGCGATGGACGGAAAGGAAATACTCGGTTCTGATGACCTGCAGTTCGATCTCATGGTCCGTTGTCAGCGTTGTTGCAAGGAGCTGTGACAAGCTTCCTTTCCAGCCCCAAGCCTATTCAGAACTGAAGCGTCAGGCCATTGAAGCACGTGCCCAATTGGGGCTGGCTCCAGCTACCTCCTGAACGGATACGATTCATCTGTTTTCCACCCGCTGCGCATACTCGGATGACAGCTTTTCAAGGAAGTCCGACGGGGCTTCCGTTTTTTCCGACAGCAGCGCGGCGGCAAGGGTTCGCTGATCTTCCAGCGCAAGGCGCACAAGCGACTGCTCCGCAATGACCTGCTCCGCCTTTTCCAGCGCCGCCGCAATCAGAAAATCAGTGCGGGTGCGCCCCCGCGTGGCGGCGGCGCGGTCTATGGTTTTGCGCACGGACAAAGGAATCCGGGCATCAATACGCGACATAGGAATATCTGTCGTCAGTGACATGACGTTCCTCCTTTCTTGTTGAATTCGGAATTTATCCGTACAAGGCAAGCATCCGTTGTGCGTTGGCGATTGCCATGTATGTCAAAATCAAATATGAGGAAAAAATCGGGTCGTGAACGACAATTTTTTCAAGTTTCCTTCCACTCCACATCTGGCACTGTTGCCAGGTGTCGATATCCGGGATGACAAGGTGCTTTCGGAATCGGAACGCCATGATTTCCTGCGGCATGATCTTGTTGTCGAGGAAAAGGTAGACGGCGCCAATCTGGGAATCTCTTTTGATTCGGAAGGAAACGTTCGAGTCCAGAACCGGGGTTCATATCTGTACCAGCCTCGCTCAGGACAGTGGAAAAAGCTTGACGACTGGCTGGCCACCCGGATCGATGTGCTGTTCGAGGTTCTTTCCGACAAGTTCATACTGTTCGGAGAATGGTGCTATGCCCGGCACACGATTTCTTATGACCGTTTGCCCGACTGGTTCCTTGGGTTCGACGTTTTTGACAAGCGCTTGGGCAGGTTTCTTTCTTCGGAACGCAGGGATGCCCTTTTAGGGCAGATGTGTCTTTTCCAGGTTCCTCTTGTCGCACGCGGGCGCTTTACCTACCAGGAAATTCAAAAACTCCTGTCTGTCTCAAAATTTGTCGATCAGCCTGCGGAAGGAATCTATCTTCGGGTTGATCAGGGAGACTGGCTGGCTCAACGTGCCAAGCTGGTTCGATCTGCGTTTGTCCAGGCTTTAGAGGTGCACTGGATGCGCTCCGGCATCAGGCCGAATCGGTTGAATCCGGAGTTGCAGGGATGAAGTCTCGCCGACACGGTCAAGTGTCAACGTGGCACTGACCGTCAAAGCTGAACGGTGCAAGGCATATGGCATCGATTGGCCGATAGCCTCACCAAAGCCTCGGGCACAAGGTTATTTGTCCGCAGTTCCTCAAGGTTGCTACACCACCGGGGTGGTTGCACCCTCGATTTCGTTGCCCCTTTGCCTCACGCCGGAGCCAAAGGCCGCGTCCGCGCGTTCCTTGTCGGACTTTTTACGCGGCTTGCCGCTCATCTCCTCGAGCCTGTGGCGAACGGTCATCTCCAGATCCGCAAGGGCATTCATGTAGAAGATGTAGGCGTCGTACGGGGTCTCGTAGGGCGAGAAGTACTTGTGCACGTCGCCGTCGGAAAAGAACTTGGTGCACATGTAGTAGAAGTGGTCCGAAGTCGTGAGCCTTCTCCAGGTGCGGATGAGGTCCGGGTCCTTCGTGTGTTTCACGTCCGCTTCCAGGGCTTGGACGGCGCCAAGGGCGTCGTCCTGGAGGTCGTTTCCGCGCCAGGCCGAGAGGTCGCGTTCGGCGTCCGCCCAGGAAATGAACTGGGGGATGTCGAGACGGGCCATGGGCGAACAGTTTTTGGCCACTTCCGTGGGTGTCGCGAAGGTGAAGTCGGGGTTTTGCAGAAGCATGCCGGGCAGGGCCTCCATGAAGTCGAAGATGCCCGTCTCGGCCCACTGGTGCTCGCCGAAGGTCTCGTAGTCCATGAACAGGTTGATGGTCTCGCCCTGTCCGTTCAGGGAGAAGAGCCAGCTTGCGTACTTCTCGGCCGTGAGAGGGTATTCCTCCCAGGCGCGGTTGGAGAAGCGGAAGGCGATGTCGTCCGAGAGCCGGTAGTTCTTCAGAAGAAGCCTGATGCGGCGGCAGTTGCCGGGCTGGTAGGCGAAGTTGGGCGAGCGCCAGTTGATGACGTGGTCGGCCCCCTCGGTGAGGATGGCCTTGTAGCCCATGTTCTCGGCCGCATCGGCGACGGCGTTGTTGTAGATGAGCTCGGTGTTGCGGAACGAGGTCGGCGTGACCCCGAAATGCTCCTTGACGAGCTCGTCGTGGAGCTTGATCTGCTCGGCCCATTCCTGGAAGTTGAAGAGGAAGGAGAGCGAGTGGGCGTAGGTCTCGGCCAGTATCTCCACGCAGCCCGTGGAAACGAGCTCCTGGAAGCTTTTGAGCACCTGCGGGGCGTACTGGATCATCTGCTCGATGAAGACCCCGGAGAGCGAGAAGCTCACCTTGAACCTGCCGTCGTGCCGCTCTATCTGCCTTTTCAGAAGGGCGTTCATGGGCAGATAGCACTTCTCGGCCACCTTCAGCATGATGGCCTTGTTCGCCTCGTCGTCCTCGTACATGTGGTTGTGGCCGATGTCGAAGAACGAGTAGTGCCGAAGCCTGTAGGGCTGGTGGACCTGAAAGTAGAAACAGACGGAAGGCATCATCTCCCCCTTGCGAGGTCTGCGAGGTCTGCGTAGACGGCGTTGAGCTTGTTGGCGGCGTTTTCCCAGCGGATGTTCTTCAGTTCATCCTGGCAGTTCCGCACCATGAAGCGGCCGAGTGCGGGATAGGAAAGAACGGCACAGATGCGGTCGGCCATCTTGCGAACGTCCCAGAAGTCGACCTTCAGGGCGTTGTTGACGACCTCGCTCACGCCGGACTGCTTGCTCATGAGCACCGGAACATCATACACCATGGCCTCGAGGGGCGCTATCCCGAAGGGCTCGGACACGCTGGGCATGACGTAGAGGTCCGAGGCCGCGTACATGCGCTCCACCTCGTTCCCCTTCAAAAAGCCCGTGAACGTGAACCTGCGTCCGATGCGGTACTTGGCCACGCGCGCGACCATAAACTGGAGCATGTCGCCGGCGCCGGCCATGACGAAGCGCACGTTGGGCATGGCCTGCAGGACGAGGCGGGCGGCCTCCACGAAGTAGTCCGGCCCCTTCTGGAAGGTCACGCGGCCCATGAAGAGCACCTGCTTCTCGCCCTGGGGCTTCTCGGGATGATAGATGTGGTGCGCGTCCTTGCGCGAGACGGCGTTGTGGACGACGACAATCTTGCTCTCGGGAATGCGGTAGACCCGCATGATGAGGTCCTTGGTGAAGTGACTCACGGCCACGACCTTGTCGGCCTGGGTCATGCCCTCCCACTCGATGTGGGCTATCTGGTCGTTCATGCTGGAGCCGGAGCGGTCGGCCTCGGTGGCGTGCACGTGGACGACCAGCGGCTTTCCGGTGGCCTTCTTGGCGAGAATGCCGGCAGGATAGGCCATCCAGTCGTGGGCGTGGATGACGTCGAAGTCGTTGGCCTTCGCTATGGCCTGGCCCGCCAGGCTGTACTTGTAGACCTCGCTCAGGAGATCCCGGCCGTAGCCGCCGTGCAGGCTCAGGACCTCCTCGCTGCCCGCAAGCAGCTGCTGGCGGTGCTCCTCGGAGTAGCCCATCTTGCGCATGTACTCGACATAGGCCTTCTCGTAGTACTGGGGTGTCAGATAGGCGGTGAGCAGCGAGTCCACCATCTCGATGCGCAGGTTTTCCTTCCAGTAGGCGTTGGCCTTGCGGAAGGTCTCGTCGCGCAGGGCAGGGTCGGAAGGCACGCGGGTGCCCGAGGCCGAGAACATGGTGAGCCCGTGGTCCTGATCCCCTTTCTCCACCCCAAGTTTGGGCACAACGAAGAGAACTTGCGTGCCCTTCTGGATGAGGGCGCGCACGATGCCTTCGCAGGCGGAGCCCAGTCCCCCGGAAATGTGGGGCGGGAACTCCCAGCCAAACATGAGAACGCGCATGGTTTGTGTTCCTCCAAAAAACGGCAGGTGACTCGTGGGCGCGGAAAAGCGAGATGAACGGGTTTGAGCCGATGGGACTGTGTGAACCGACTGGACCGATGTGAGCGGGCCTGATGGGAGCGACCGGGGAGCGGAAGCAGACCTTGCCGTCGGCCGCCTGGGCCATTTCTCCAGGGAATGGAGACCCGCTAACTATTAAGGATAAACGAGCGGCGGCATTGTCAAGGGAGAAAGGTCCGCCCTCGGCCGGGCCCTGTGCCCAAACCGCGCGATTGAACGAGAGAAATTTTTCTTCGCTCCTGCAACAAGGGGAGCTCGTTCCCGGTGTCCCGAAGCCGCTCCAGACGGCTCTTGCGCAACGGCCTGCCCAGAGGCCCCTCAAGGCTTCAGGCAGGCATTTGCGCAGGGCCTTTCGCCTGATCCATCGGCCAAACCCTGCCCGTCCCGTGTCACGATTTTGCGGCAAAGAGCTTGAGACCCTTTTCCCAGGCCTCGAAACTTTCCGGGTCGGCCTTCTTGAGCAGAAGCAGGGCGCGGTAGACCTCGGCCTCGCTCCAGGCCTGGGCGATGGTGCCGCCAGGCTGCCAGGGCGCGGTGGCCGAGAAGACCTCGGAGATGTGGCCGATGCCGGCTTCCTTCAGGTGGGTCGTGACAAGGGGCGTCAGGATCTTGAGCAGGTTCTTCACGTTCTTCGCGCGGTGCTGGGCCTTTTTTGCGCCCTGCTTCGGGTCCGTCCTGGCACCGGATTTGGCGTCCTTGTCCGCCTCCTCGCTGTTCTCGCAGGCCTTCAGGAGGGCCTCCGTGTAGGGGCCGATCAGCCAGGGCCAGACCGTGCCCTGGTGGTAGGCGCCGTCGCGCTCGGCGATGCCGCCGCCATAGGTCGGCCTGAAGGCGGGATCGTCCGGCGAGAGGGTGCGAAGGCCAAAGGACGTCAAAAGCTTGTCGCTCACGGCCCTGACAACCGGTTCCCAGCACTCCTTGGGCGCGATGGGCTTGGGCAGGGAAATCGCAAGGAGCTGGTTGGGACGCATGGACGCATCCAGGCCGCCGTCCTCCCTGGCCCGCCACACGTCGCAAAGCGTGCCGTCCGGCAGCACGAACTTGGCCGCGAACTGGGCGGCCATGGCCTTGAGCTCGCGGCTCGTGCAGGGATCGGGGGCACCCAGCTTCTTCGCAAGCGTGTGCCCGAAGGAGAGGGTGTTGAACCACAGGGCCTCGATTTCAACAGGGTAGCCGTATCTCGGGGTCACGGGCTTGCCGTCCACCTGGGCGTCCATCCAGGTGAGCTGGGTCTGCGGGGTGCCGCATTCGAGAAGGCCCGTGGAGGCCTGGCGCACGAAGGGCACGCGGCCGGCCCGATAGGCCTCGATGATCTTGAGGATGGCGGGCGCGCACAGCTCGAGGAAGGCGGCTGCCCGCTCGGTGTCGCGGGATCTGGTCAGAAACTCGAGGAAGAGCTGGCAGTCCCAGGCGTACCAGAGGGACGCGTCCACGGAGTTCCAGCCCCTGGGGCGACCGTCGCCGTCGAAGGTGTTGGGGATGACGCCGTCCTGGGCCTCCTCGGCGAGCGTCTTCAGTATCTCGAAGGCCTCGTCCACGCGGCCGGAAAGGAAGGTTGCGCCCGGCAGGGCGATGAGGGTGTCGCGTCCCCAGCTGCCAAACCAGGGAAAGCCCGCGAGAATGAGGTTGCGGGAGCCCCGGGCGGAAAGGAGAAAGTCCTCCATCTGCGAGGCCATGAAGGGCAGAAGCTGGCTTGCGCTCTTCTTCAGGACGGGGTTTGCCCAGAGCTTCTCGCGCCTGGCCATCTCCTCGTCCCAGAGGGCGCGAAGGCTCTTTTGCGAGAGGTCGAGCTCCTGGGTCGAGGCCGCGAGCACGAAGGTGTCGCCCGCCATGGCGTGGATCTCGAAAAGGCCGGGCGAGAAGAGATCCTCGGCGCAGTCGAAGCCGCGCTCGCGCTCCACGGGGTATTCGACCTCGTAGATCCACTCGGGCGAGGGCAGAAAGTCGAAGAGGCCTTCAGTCTGCACGTGCAGGGGCGGAAGCGAGTCGTAGGGCTGAATCTTGAAGCCGGAGTCCGCCGGGAAGGTCTTCACGTGCAGGTCCATGTTGGCGCGGGTGAGCGCATGGTGCGAGCGATAGGCCAGCAGGGGCGAGATGCGCAGGGTGACGGACTCGTTCTTGAGGCCCTTGTCCAGGGCCGCTATCTCGTAGCGCACGAGGACGGTGTGGCGCTTGTGGAGAAGGGCGATTTTCCTCTTCACCTCGAAGCCGCCCACGCGGTACACGAAGGTGGGGCAGGGCGCGGCCTCGAAGCGGACGACATTCTGATCGCCCGCGGGGTAGACGGTGCCGGGATGGCATCTTGCCGAGAGGGGGAGCGCCACGTATTTCACCACCAGCCAGTCCTCGAGCGTCGAGAGGAGCACGTGGCGGTCGAGCGACTCCACGTTGGCCACAAGCAGGCCGTGGTAGCGGCGGGTGTTGAGACCCGCAGCGGTGGACGTGGCGTAGTCGCCGAGGCCGTTGGTTTCGAGCCATTCCGAGGAGGGTGCTGGGGTCATGGCCTTGTCGAGGCCGGTACCGGATCGCATGGGAACACTCCAAAAAGGCCGCGCGCCCGAAAGGAGAGGTTGGAACCACGTGGTTGGGGCAGCGTGCCTGAAAGTCGCGTGATGGACGTCTTGGTTGACGTCCCGTTCGAGGTCTTGTGCCTCCCACATTGGGCAGTTCAGTTCAGACAATTTTTTGCAGCGGGCATGGCAACATA
>CAZWOT010000019.1:8856-20878 GCA_964635595.1 uncultured Desulfovibrio sp. | reverse complement strand
CCCAAGGGGCAGGCTGAACAACAAGAGCAAATGACTGAAGCTGAGTAGGTACAAAAAGTTTCAACAAAATGCGGGCAGGCCGCGCGAAGGCCTGTGCAGGGCCCATGGCGGCCTGGGAAAATTCTCCCGGACGATCGCCTTGAAGGGGAGGAAGAGGGCGGGAAGAGTCTGCCGGGAGCCCACGGGAGCCGGGAAGGGGGCCCAATGCTGCCCTGATTTTGTCCTTGCCGCGAAGGCCAAAGGGGACTATGGTGCACGGGTTCCCGCCACGGCGACAGGCGGGCAGGCAAAACGGGTTTCGGAAAAGACGGATTTCGGCAGACAACCACCGACAGACGGGTTTTGGCCGCACGCCTTTGGGCAGCGGACTTTCGGGTATTTGAGGGAACAGGAGCTGTGGCGCCTGGTCTTGCGCCCTGCTGGCGATCGTGCGCCTCGGCTTTTTGGCATCCCTTGAAGACCGCACGGGCAAAAGCGACGAGAGGACAAAAGAGGTCATGACCAACATGAGCTTTCCCGCCTGCGTGCGGGAGGACGCCCTGAGGTATGTGGGCGAGGACCCAGCCAACCTTTTGCGGGTCCCCTGGCTTTTGTGGGACGATGGGCTTTGCCGGGCGGCCGTGGAGAAGGAGGGGAGGCTTCTGGCCCTTGTCCCGCAGTCCATGCGCAGCCGCGGGCTGTGCCGGGTTGCCGTGCAGAACGCGGGCCTTGCCCTCGAGCACGTGCCGGAGCGCTTCCGTGACTACGAGCTCTGCACGCTCGCGGTCAAAAACAACGGCCTTGCCCTGCGTTTCGTGCCCGAAGAGCTGCGCGACTGGTCCATGAGCCGGCAGGCCGTGCGCGAAAACGGCCGCGCGCTGGAGTTCGTGCCGCAAAGGCTGCGCTTTCGCGAGATCTGCGCCCAGGCCGCGAAAAGCGGCGCTGTCCTCGACCTCATTCCCGATGCCTGGCGGGACAGGGACATGTACGAGGGCCTTTTGCGCTCGCGCTCCATCCTGCTTTGCGAGGTGCCGGAACACATGCGCGACGGGAAGATGTGCGAGCTTGCCGTCGGGCTCAACGGCACGAGCCTTGGCGACGTGCCGCCGGGGCAACGCACGAGAAAACTGTGCGAGGCGGCCGTGGCCACCAGCGGGGCAGCCCTCATGCACGTGCCCCAAAGCTTCCGCTCGAAGGACATGTGCATGACTGCGATCGCCTCCTTCCCCTGGGCCTACCGCTGGGTCCCGGAGTCCCTGAAGGACGACCACGACCTCTGCCTTGCCGCGGTCAGCGGCCACGGAAGCATCCTGAGGCTCGTGCCCGAGCGGGCAAGGGACGAGGAAGTGTGCCTCGCGGCCCTCAATTCCCGCCTGGGCGGCGAGGACGCCCTGGGCCACGTACCCGGAGACGTCCTCGACTCTGCCCCTGTGAGGGCGGTGCTCCCCGAAGGCCGCCTGGGCAGGGAGAGGAGCGTGGCAAGGAGCATGGGCAGGAGCGAGGCCGGGAACGAGGCCAAAAGCGGGGCCGGGGCGCCTTCTTCCGTGGCCTTCGAGGAGGAGCTCTTCGCCCCGAGTCCGTTCTGACGGCGCTTTCGGGAGCAGGGCGCAAGAAAAGATCCCGCGCCGGGCCTTGTCCGGGCATCCGCATGGACGCCCTGGCCCGGTCGCGGGACCGTTCCTTGTCTGTCGAGCCTTGTGAAGGGATCCTAGTCCTTCTGGCCCTTGCGCTCCCACAGGCGCATGTCCTGCATCTTCTTGCGGCGCATGCGCACGAGGCACTTGGCGGCCAGGGAAACGTCCTTCTTGAGGCCCCACTTGGCCTTGTATTCCTTGGCGGTGAGGCCGTGGGTCTTCAGATGGCGGTTGCCCATGACCTTGAACTTCTTGCCGCACTCGAGGCAGGTCACGTAGGACTCGCCGATGGAGTTCTTGGGATCGACGGCGGGGACAACCTTGGGCTCGTCCTGGGTGATGGTATCTTCCAGGATGCGGGCCAGATCCTTGACGTATTCCGCGACCTCGTTGGCGGTCATGGTGCGCACGCCGGCCTGGGCGCGGGCGATTTCGATTGCTTGCTGCAAGATGTCGCTGTTGGGCATGGCGATCTCTCCTGAGGATCTCTACATTGTTTGGAGAAAAAGATTCCGGAAAATCCGATGCTCGTGGGAAGTATCCGACCGTGGGGCGTCAGGGCGGCGTCCTTGTGGGCAGACGTGTTGCACCCGTGTTTCAAAATCGCTTGAAAGGCATGATGAAAAAAGAGGGGCTCCCACGATCTTTCAAGTGCGAAATGCAACACTGGCGAATCCTATAGCACGGCTTCCCAAAAGAATGCAAGTCCCCGAAACGGAAAATCGTGCTCCGGTCAATGCAGACTGGATTCGACGCACCGTTACATGCCCCAAATGTGAGGGGCATATGTGCACCGTTTCCCCTTTGTGCATGCATGATTCGCGCAAGGAAGGTCGGGCATGGGAATCCCATGACAAGCCGGGGATCAGGATATCAATGAGCGCGCCTTGAGGTCGACAACCTGCCAGAAAAAGACAAGAAAGCCCGAAGCAGCCAATGTCAGGAGGCAGTTTTGCAAATGGCCCGAAGCTTGTTTTTCAGGTCCGCGTTGATTTTGCCAACTTGCAGAACCCGGACATGCAGGGCCCCGGTCTTTTGGGAACCCGGGCCCCGTCATGTGCGGGAAACTTGCGAACGCCTGCGGCCCATGAAAAGGCCCCGGGTCCGGACATGTAAAAAGGCCCCATGCCCGGCGAAAGCGTGTTCGGGGCGTGGGGCCTCATGTTGTTGTGATGGCTTGTGGATTGGTTTTGGATCGGGCTTTGGGCCGGACTTTTGGTGTGGGCCTGCGGCCCCTGCAAGGGGGCCCTGCCGTCTTCTGCTAGAAGCACGCTCCCCAGACGGCGCCCGCGGGGATGACCTCGCTCGAGGCCTCCTTCAGCATGTCGTCGCGCACGACCCAGAACCACTTCCTGCCCATGTCGTCGGGCGAGGGGAGCGTGGCGCCCTGCACGGTGAACATCACCGGACCGGATTCCCAGGGGCGGCTCCAGGGCTGGGCGCGCAGGTTGTCCTCGTCGGGGTTGAAGTTGGGGAAGTCGATGTGGGCGGCCCTGGTGAAGCCGTCCACGAAGCGCTCCTGATCCTCCGGCGCCAGCTCGTGGAGCATGATGTCCATCCTGGTGGTCTTGTTCGTGGTCCTGGACCTGCCCGCGTTCTTCGTGCCGCTTTCGCGGTGTCGCGCGGGCGCGTCGGCGGGTCTGCCGCCGATCCTGTCGTTGTTTTTGGTGCTGGTGTTCATGGCTTGTTCATACCTCTTGTCGTTGTCTGTCGTGCTGGACCGTGTGTTGGTCTGTGTATTGGTCTGTGTGCTGGTCTGCGTCCTGTTCCCGATGTCCTTCTTCATGGTGGTCCTGTCTATGGTTCCCTCTTGTCGATTGCGTTGCCGTTGTGGGGAAATTCGTTGCCCTTGCGCCCTGTCTGCAGCTCTGTCTGCAGGGCGAGCTCGCGCGCGTTCAGGGAGGCCGCGAGGACAAAGAGCTCGGATCGTGTGAGCGTCGAGACCCTGACGTCCCCGTCCATGACCCACACGAAGGTGGGCACGCGGGGCGCGTTTGTGCCCTCGATGGCGCAAAGGGCCCCGGTGGCGGCGCCAAGCCACTCCCCGACCTGGCTTGCCTCCATGTCCGTGAGCGTGGCTCCGGCCCTGGCGTGGAGGTCGAGGCTTGCCCTCGACTCGCCGATGGGCAGGAGCAGCACCGGGAAGGCGAGACGCTCCTCGAGGCGGGAGAGCAGGCGCAGGGCGGTCCTGCAATGCGGGCACGTGGGCTCGGTGAAGACGAGAAGGGCCGTTCTCGGGGCAGGGGCGGCAGGATTGGCTGTCCCGTCCGGTGCGGATGCTCCGTCCGGTGCGGTGCTTGCCGCAATCCCCGGAACCCTTGCCAGAAGCTCGTCCACCATGTCCCTGTCCAGGGCGCGCGCCCTCGAGATGCGGGAGAGCGCCCTTTCAAGGCTCCTCTCGGTGAGGGAGGGGAAGAGAACCGAGTCCGGCAGGGCCCCGGCCTGTCCCGGGCTGCCTTCGGAGCGTGCCCCGTCCTTCTCGCCAACCATGCTCAGGCGGACGTTGGGAAGGTCCCCCGAGGCCAGGAGCCGCTGTCGGGCCGGGAAGGCCAGGGGCCGCTCGGGATTGTCCGCCCGCTCGAGCGGATGGGCCTGCATGAGCTCGAGAAGCCTGGCCGCGTCCAGTCCCGCCAGGGGGACGTCCAGGGGGACGTCCGGGGACGGGCCGGGATTCTCTATGGTCGTGTTCCTGTGCGATTGCGAATGCGGCGCAACGGTGTGCTGCCGCGATTGAGAGTGCGAAAGAGACTGCGAATATGGCTGCGAATATGGCCCGGAAGATGGCCGGGCCGGTGAATTTGCCTGCCGCTCGACCGCATCCGGGACGTGGGTCGCCGAACGGGGAGCAGGGGTGTCCAAAGGCATGACGGGCCTGGTCATGAAGTCCGGGGCCGAAACCGGTGCTGCCGATGAAGCGCTCGGCGTGCTGCCCTGGGGCTGGGCCAGAGCTTCGCCCTGAACCTGCCCGGCCGCGTATGCCGTTTCCGGCATGCGCCCCGGATTCATGGAATGTCTGACGTCATTTGTTCGGACAGCTTGACGATGAGCATTGTTGGCCGATTTGTCAACTTTTTTGTCTGGAAAACGTGAAAATTCGTCTGATTTATTGGTCCTGTCCTGTGGCGGCATGCCAAAATTGCCGGCAGGAATTGGACTTGCCGAAGGCACAATGTTTCGCCCTGCATATGGGCCAGGAACCTTGTCCGTGGCGGCGACATGCCCGGCATCGGGCACGGCGTTTTCGGGAATGCCGTTTTCAGGACACCTGGTGTCCGGCCGTTCGAGGATGAGGACGATGGTTGCCGTCTGCATGAGCAGAAGCAGGAGAAGGAGCGCCAGCAAAAGGACGGCTTTTCTGCCCGAAATGCGCAGGCTCGCCTGTTTCGCGGCTTTCGAAAAGACAGGTCTTTTGTTCGACCGTCCGGGCAGGACGGACCTGTGGGTTCTTTGGGTCATCTCTTTGTCTGATCCCCGTGTCCGTTGCATCTGATGTCTCGACATCCCGTGCATCGCGCCAGCTTGGTCACCCCGTGTTTGCGGGCCTGCGCCCGCATGGGCCAGACGGGAGTTTGGGCGGGAGCCCAAGCGGGTGCTCAAGCGGGAGCCTCATGGGTGCTCCATAGGTGCTTTGGATGCCTGACGGAGACTTTTTGTGCCAAATGACGCCGTTGGTCGTTTCCAAGCTGTTTAGCCAATAGGGTTCAAAAGTGTCAACATGCGGCAGGTTGCAATTGAGCGAAAAAGGACCTTGTTTGCTGGCGGCAGGATGCCTGTGGACAGGGCTTGTCGGGGACAAAAGCCGCCATCATGGCGGGTTGTCTGGCCTGTCCGAAAAATTTTCCCGTCCGGCATCTTGTCAAAGATTGTCTTGTCTGATAAAAGCGGCATGTCGATTTTGAAAACGGTTGCTGTATCCCGGGGCGGGTCCCGGGATGCGCAACGATGCACGAGTATCGGGCAGATACGGGAAAGATGCCATGCAGCGCAGGTATTTCCTGAAGCTTCTTGGTCTTGTCCTCGTTGGCGCCGGCCTTGGACCCGGCGTGGAAGCGCGGGCCGTCGAGGCGCGCGAAAAGGCTGGGGCAGCGAAGGCGACAGCCGACGGCAAGGAGTCGGAACTCTTCCGTCTTCGCCGCGAGCGGCTTGTGCGCGACATCAGGAAAGCGCTGGGCCGTCCCTATCGCTGGGGAGCGGCGGGACCCCGGGCCTTCGACTGCTCGGGCCTCATCTTCTGGCTCTACGCAAGAGCCGGCATCCGCATCCCGCGGACGGCCAGGCAGCAGGGAAGCGTGGGCATCAGGGTGCGGTCGAATCCCGCCTTTGGGGACGTTTTGCTCTTTCGCTCGAAGGCCTCGCCCTCGGGCTGGCACACGGGGTTCTATCTGGGCAGGGAATACTTCGTGCACGCGGCCGGCAGGAAGAAGGGCGTCATCGTTTCGCCCCTTTCGGGCTACAGGCGGCGCCTTGTGAGCGTGCGCCGCTACCTTGTCCAGGGTAGCGCCGGCTCCGGGGAAACGAAGGACCAAAAACAGGCGACACGAGTTTCGGCCAGGAAGGGACGTGCATGAAGGACATGACGCAGGAAAGAAAACCGGCAGGCGGAGTGGGCACAAAGGCCGAAGGAGACAAGCCGGGCACCGGCAGGGCCTTGCCCGCCTTCCAGAAGGACGCTGTCTGCGAGGACGCTGTCTGCGAGGACGCTGTCTGCAGGGATGCTGTCTGCCGGGAGGCCGGCTGCGAGGACGTTGCCTGCATGGAAGCCAGCGCGGGATCGTGGATCGAGACGGTCGAGCGCTTTGCGCGCCAAAGCGGCATCGTGGTGCTGGTCGCGGGCCTCGGCACCGGGCGCACAGGGCTCCAATGCCCCGTGATGGGCCCGGACGGCAGGGAAAAGGACAAATGGGGGCAACACGCCAATGAAGGCCGTGATGCCGGCGCTCTCCACGTGCCCCATATCTGGTGCGTGTACAGGGAGCTTCGACACGGACGCATCATGGCCTTCGCCCTTGTCTTGACCAGGAGAGACGATGGGCCGGTCTGGCAGCCCTGCTTTCAGCACGACGGCCCCTTTGTCCGGGACATCCCCAGGGGGCTCTTCGAGCTTCTGACCCCGCCCTCGGCCTGGAGCGCCGACGTTCGCGAGGAGGAGTCCGAGGCCGTCTTCTGGTACGAGCGCGTGCAGGACGAGATGAGCGTTTCCGGCAAGACCGGCGGACCCGAAGGGTCGGGGCGAAAGGCGAAGGGACGAGCGAACGGGAGATCCTTTGGCGGGCCGGATGCTTCCCTGGAGGAGGCTTTGCCAGGGACCGCACCCGGCAGCACACCCGGCATCGGACCTGACAGCACGTTCGCCAGCAGCTCCTTGGCCGTTCGCCAGCTGCGCGCGGAGCACGTCCGCCGTCGCCTCGGGGCCGGCAGGGCTCTTGGCAACAGGGCCGTCAAGGACCGCTCCCGCAAGATATGCGAGAACATCCACGTGCTGGTGCCCCCTCTTGTGTGAAGTATCCCAGGCAAAAGGCCGCCTGGCAGGGCCGCCTCATGAGCGGTTTTTCAGGCAAACGTGTTTCGGGCAGACGAGGATGAAGGCTCATGTCGAGCGCTCGATACGGAACCTTCCGCAGGGGCTGGGACAACCTGACCGCAGAGGAAAAGCGCCGCTGGAAGGAGAACAGGATCATGCAGGCCCGCGAGCTCACGAAGCACGTGGCCCACTGCATCGTCGACCTCATCAAGGAGGGCGTCAACTGCAAGGACAGGTCCCTTGGCTGGCGCAATCCCTGGGTGCCGCCGCAGAACATCATCTACGGCAACCGCTACGTGGGGCTCAACTCCGTCTCCCTCACGGCCCAGGCCCGCGAGCGCGGCCAGCGGGACTGCCGCTTTCTGACCACCAGGGCCCTGTTCCGGCTGCAGGACAAGAACGGCGCGTCCGCGGCACTGGTCGACGGCGCGAAGCCCTATCATGTCATGACGCCGAGAAGGGAGCAGGACATGCCCCTGCGGCGCGGCGAGGACGTCTCGAAATACGACCCCTCGCGCGTCTACGAGAAGGAGGACGGCTCCCTCTGGCTGAAGGGCAGGCTTTTCTTCTCCTCCGTGCGCGTCTATTCCGTGGCCGACACCACGGCCGACGTGCCGCCGCTCTCCATCATCCCGCCCGAGTGCTTCATCAAGAACGAGTTCATCGAGAAAATGGTCCGCTCCTGCGGGGCACAGATCGTGCACGATCCCGCCAAAGGGGCCTACTACTCGCACGTCAACGACGTCATATTCATGCCGCCGAAGGAGCATTTCGAGTCGCCCGAGATGTACTACTCGACCCTCTGCCACGAGTTCTTCCACTGGACCGGGCACAAGGACAGGGAAAACCGCGAGACCAGCGACACCCATGACTACGCCTATGCCCAGGAGGAGCTGCGCGCGGAGCTCTTCGCAGCCGTCTCCTCGGTCATGTTCGGCCTGCACGGCACCCTCGACCGCTCCGCCGACTACATCGAGTCCTGGAACAAGTGCATGCGCCGCAATCCCAAGGACATCCTCGCCATGGCCTCCCAGGTGCAGCGGGTGGTGGGCGCCATCTACGATCTGGCCGACGGCCTCCAGCCGAAGCTAGAGTGGCTGAAGGGCAGGGATTTTTCCGACGTGCCCACGCCCCTGCTCGACGCCCGCAAGAACGGCGAGGACCTGGACGCGGCCTGGCGCAAGGAAGTCGGCCTCGAGGACTGGGCCGAGCGCGAGGGCTATGCCCAGGGCAACAGCCAGAACGCCTGACGGGCCCCGGGGGCAGATGGCCAGCGTGTCCCTGGGCAGGCATGGGTCGTCCCATTGGTGATGCGCCAGCCCCCGGGCAGGGAGGCCCCTTGAGCGGGAAGGGTCTTGCCGCGGGCGTCCGCTCGTGGCAAGACCTCCCTGGATGGAGCCCATGCATTTCGCCCGCGGTCCATGGGCATGCGGATACAGACATCGGGCCTGAAGTTTCACGCACAGGGCATTGCGGAAGGAACCCGCGGGCAGAAGGGGAGAGCGAAGATGGCTGGCAAACCGGGCAAGCTGGACGAGACGGACTATCGCATTGTCGAGGCCTTGCGGGACAACGCCCGCATCTCCATGCGCGAGCTTGGACGCCTTGTGAATCTCTCCGGCCAGGCTGCGAAAAACCGCGTGGAGCGCCTCGAGGAGGCCGGGGTCCTGAGACGCTTCACCATCAATGTGGACTGCCCCGTCTTCGGCTACCAGGTGCACGCGCTCCTTCGCCTGAAGCTGTCCGCGCACGATCGGAGCCTCCTCGACCGCGTGAAGGCGGACAGCGGCATGCGCGTGGAGCACTGCTATTCCACCAGCGGGGAGTTCAACTTCTTCCTCGACCTCTACTTCCTGAACATGGCCGTGATGCGCAGTTTCGCGGCCGAGCTCGAGAGCCTCTGTCCCTTCGAGATGGACATCGTGCTGGACGAGCGCCACGCCCACGAGGAATAGACATGAAAGCCCGCCCGGGGCACCTTCGGCGAACGCTTTCCCGAGCCCCGGGCGGCTTTGGCCAGGACACTTCTGTCAAACAATATCTATCAGTTTAAATAACGCAGACGCAGCCAGGGAGTTCCTGCAGCTTGTCCTGACGATTGCCCTCGCAGCTTGTTCTTGACCCTTGTCCTCAGAAGACAAGCGTCTCGCCGTCCTCGGGCACAAGCACCCTGGAAAGCCCTTTCTGCGCCAGGCTTTGCCCAAGTTCCTCGCGGGTGATGCAGGCGTGGGCCACGGCGCCCATGTGGCTTGCGACAACTATGGCGTCCGGCACCCGTTCGGCGACCTTCGCCACGTCCCCGTCGTCCATGATGAGCCTGCCATATTCCTCGAGCTCGGCGTCGCAGGCGTTCAGAACAACGACGTCCGGCTTCTCCTCGTCGAGGGTTTTTTCCACCTCGTCATAGTAGCTCGTCATAGTAGATGGTGTCGCCCGCAAGATAGAGGGTCTTCTCGTTGTCTGCCCTGAAGATCACCCCGCAGGAAGGACCGCAGGGCATGAGGGTGCCGTGGAGCCCCGGGCGCTTCTCGAGGCTTGTCCTGCCGAAATGCGAGTCCGCGCCAGGAATCTCGACCCTGACAAAGCCCGAGGCCTCGAGGGCCGCCGCGTCTTCCGCCCCCTGGCAGAAGACGGGCAGATCCTTCGGCAAGGGCGCGCCAATCTTTCCGTCCGGCGTCATGTCCACGTGGTCGGGGTGCACATGGGTCAGGATGATGGCGTCGACCCCGGCAAGAATCTCCTCGACGCTCATGGGGAGCTCGCTCATGGGCATGGGCATGGGCAGGTCCAGCTGCTCCTCGCGGACGGGAACGAATCCGGGCAGCTGGCGAAAGGTCCCCATGCTGCCCTTTGGGGCCAGCCAGGGATCCACGAGAAAGATGGAGCCGGCGTACTCGATCTTGACCGTGGCGCTGCGTATCTGCTGGAATTTCATGGGATGATCTCCTTCGGGATGAGGGGAAAGCGGGATGGAAGGCTGCCCGAGCTTGTGTCCGCTTCAGGGATCTGGCCCTGGAAGCTTCTCGCAGGAGGCATGGTTTCGGCAGGAAGAGTACGACAAATCGGGCCGCTGGAGAGCCGTCCGTTTCAAGAAAAATGCACGCCCGCAACTTGCAAAACTCAAGTGCGGTCAATGATGCCGGGAACTTGCAGGAGCACGCCCGATTTGAAGGCCGCCTGGCCCGGGCTTTGGACGAAAAGATCTTCCGTTTTGAGGAAGGGAAAAAACGGATTCTTCCTCGATTGAGCAAATATTCAAGTCCCCGAAATTTCCCCTGCCCCTGGAGGCGACGGCATGGAGCAGGAAGGCGCAGCTGCGCGTATGGGGCGGGGATTTTGCGAAGATGCGGGATTTCGCCTGCTGCCGAGTCGCTTGCACCGCCGCTTTTCGTTTGGCGCGTTTTTGGGCTGCCCGTTTCTTCGTTGTCGGGAAGACGAACGTGGATTGCACCCGCATGAGGGCGCCGCATGACGGGATGTGCTGGCAGGCTGCGCCTGACAGGCCGAGCCCGGCACGACGTGTGGGCAGGGTGCTTTTGACGGGAGGCCTGCGCACGAGCCCTTTGTAAGGGACGCTTTTGCGAGGGAACGCTGTTTGAAGAACGCTTTTGGGGATTTGCGGCCCTGGAGAGGGGCTGCCCTGCCCATGGTCGTCCATGGCCGTCCATGTCCGTCCATGGCCGTCAAAGGGCAGGGCGTGTTGTCTGCCCGAAGAGAGGCGCCCGAATGTTCAGGATTGGAGCAGCCTTGGGGCTAGTGGGCGCACATGGTCAGGACGACCCTGCCCGCGATCACCGTCTCCCACCGGCCGCCGTAATCGCGCTCGAGGCTGTAGATCTCGGGCCTGTAGGCGCCGGTGTCGGCGTGCAGGAGGATGATGTGCCGATCGCGTCCCTTTTTTTCCTCGTAGACCTGCCGCACGAGGCAGGTGCCGTCGGGGCGGTAGACGAGCATGAGCTTTCCCGGCTGGGGGGTCGTGTCCTTGAGGTCCACGAACACGATGTCGCCCTCGCGCAGGCGGGGGTGAAAGTCCGAGGGCTGGCCCACGCGCACGCCGACGACACTGTCCCTCAGGCGCACGCACTCGAGCTCCTTGTCGAAGCATATCCAGTTGCCGATGTCCCCGAAGGCGTTCAGGTTGGGCCTGGTCACCTCCTCGATGACGGGCACGGCCATGAAGTTGCCGCCGTTGAGGATGTCGCCGCGCTCGGCTCCTGCGGGAATCGTTTCGAGATTGACGAGGACGACGTCCCTTGTCGCGTCCCTCAGGACGACCCTTGCGCCGATGCGGTCGAGCAGGGGCCCCACGTGCTGCAGCGACGGGGAGCGCTTTTTCTTGAGCCACTGGTCGAGCGAGGAGTTCTTGATGCCGAGGGCCTTGGCGGCGCTGGCCACCTGGCCCTTGTGGAAGGTGTCGACGTGGTGCTGGATGAGATTGAGGACTTCTTCCTCGAAAGACGTCATGCTGATGCCTCCTGACATGATGCAAGATTTGGACGGCCCCATGCGGGCTGTCCAGTCGCGGATTGAAGAAAACGGGCGCAGCTCCCTTCCTCGTTTTGAAAAAAGGGCCCGAAGTCTCTGCATCAGCGGCAAGTCCCCCCTCAAGACATCGTTGTTTCGTCACATCTGCGGTCTCTTTTTTTCAGATCCTGCAGGTTCCATCATGGCCTGGGCAAAAGGCAAAAAAGAGGGTGGCAGGCCCCAGGAAACATGGTGCCTGCCGCCCTTCGGGCACAGAGAACCGTATGCTCGTCGCGGATCGTTCGGGCAGTTTTTGCCCAGCCGCCTGTTCATGCTGTCCCGGCAGGCAGGGGCCTGCCGGCGGCGTCCTTCCTCCCTCTCAGAGCGTGGGGCTCGCGCTCACGCCTTTCTCTTCCTTCCTCTC
>CAZWOT010000019.1:1927-8756 GCA_964635595.1 uncultured Desulfovibrio sp. | reverse complement strand
TCCTTCCTCTCGTCCTTCCTCACGTTCATGCGTCCCTGTTGGCGCAGTCTGGCCTGTTCGTGCTCCTCGCGCGATTCAGGCCGCGGACGCTCCCGCATGAGGTATTCCAGGCACAGCTCCCTGGCCGCCCTGCCGGCTCTTCGTGCTCCCTCGACAAGATCGAGGGCCTGGGCCCGCAGGGCAATGATCAGGCTGTGTTTGCGCTCTTCTGCCTCCTTTTCGTCCGCCTTTTCCCGTGCCTTGCCGGCGTCGGCCGTCTGGCCCTCCTTGCGGCGGCTGGCCAGCATCCTGGAGAAGTCCTCGCCCACGCCGGGCACGGTGTAGACGCGTCTCGGGACGTACTCGATGCTGGACTTGCCGCCAAAGCCGCGCACCGTGAGGATCGGGGGCTCGGGACGGGCCGCTTTCGCGGCCCTCTCGGCCTCGCGCATGCGCATCAGGTCTTCCACTCCCGGCACCGCGTTGGTGGGTTTGCTCCAGTCCAGAGGAGCGTTCTCGTAGTAGTCCTTGTCTCGCATGATGTCTCGTGCCAGCCAAAACACGAATCACAGGCCGGGTGTCGGCATCCATCCTGCGGCCGCAGCCTGCAAGGGACGCCTGCATCCTGCGTCTGCAGCCTGCACTGACGCCCGCAGGGGACGCCTGCAAGGGACGCCCGCACGGGCGCCCTTTGCAGAAAGTCCCTCACGGGCCCGGGGCCGCGTTCAGGGATGGTTGACCGGCTCAGTCGTTGCCGTGCCTGGTGCGTGCGCGCTCGAGCACGAAGGCGATCTCGTTCAGCGTCCTCTCGTCGCAGCCGCGGCAGACAAGGCGGATGACCTCCCACTCGTGGAACTCCAGGGACCAGCCGTCCTTCTCCAGAAAGTCCATGACCTGCCTGTTCATGGAGTCTTCGACGGGAAGAGCCTCGGGTCTGCCTTCGCAGACCAGCCGCGCGCGGTTGAGGATGTAGCCGGCCCTGTCCAGGACGTCGTGCGAGTCGAAGCCCTCGCAGGCAAGACGCATCAGCTGGGCCTGATGGTAGGTGAGCCTGCCCTCGACGCTCTCGAGGAAGGTCATGCAGGCGTCCTCGAGGCGCTTCGCGTCCTCCCTGCTTGTGTCCGTTTCGTCCTGCTCCGTGCCGTCGTCCGCAACTTCCTCCACGTCCTCGCCGCTGTCTTCGTTGCCGTCGTCTTCGCCGAGGTCCTTCGCAAGGGCCTTCACTTCCTCCAGGTCCTCGATGTTCGGCTCGAGCCCGTCTTCCTCGATCCTGGTGTTCGGTGCCATGCGCATGGCGGCCTTTTCCTTGGGCAGTTTCTTCATTGTTTCTTTTTTCCTGTCTGTTGCCCGTGATTGTCGTGTTTGTCCGCTGCCTGTTGACTGTTGTCTGCTGCCTGTTGTCCGTTGCCGGCCTTGCCGCAAATCCCTTGCCGAGAAGGCCGTTGTTGTCCAGTTCCTGTTGTTCTGCTGCTCGTTGTCCTGTTGCCCATTGCCTGTTGTCCCGCTGCCCGATCCTGTGGTTGTCCAGAGGCCCCTGCCGTCCTTTCGCGCCTCGGAGCATGCGCCTCAACGGAGCGTTTGCTTCGCAGCGCCCCAAAACGGGAGTGTGCAAGGGCTGGGCATCAGGAGAAGGACGGGCTCATGCCGTCTTCGTCCTCGCGGGCGAGCCTGGAGGGCCGCCTGCGTTCGGATTTGGACGGATCGCCCTTCTTGAGGGCGGCGCGGCTATTTTGAAGCGCCTTTGAGCGTCGCTCGGCAAGCCCCATGCGCACCATGGCCTGTTCTATGGTGAGGGGCATGGGGCCTGTTCCGTTGCCTCCCATGACCATGGCCCGATCCGAGTACAGGCGCCAGGCCGAGTCCTTCACGGCGTGTCCCATGAGGGCCGCCACCCAGCTCCTGTCGTAGCCGAGCGCCTCGGCCTTTTTCTTCATGCGGGCGGCAAAGGCGTGCCGCATGGAGTAGAGGTTGATGACCGAAGTGACGGGGAGCTGTTTCCCGGACCTGTCTCTGGTCTGAATCTTGTGGAGCTTCTGTCTGAAGTGGTTGTAGAACCTGTAGAAGGTGTCGTAGGACTCCTCGCCGCACTCGGCGTAGTGCCTGCGCAGGCAGCCGAGCCACAGCTTGATGAGGCGGACGCTCCCGGCATTCTCCCGGCCCATGAAGAAGAGATGTCTCGTCTGCGTGTTGCCGCGAAAATGGCCGTTGTACTTGGCGTTCCTGAGGGCGAGTATGGCGCCTCCAGGGACGTCGACGAGCCTCGCCCCGTACCACTCCATGGTTCTGGCTCCGCAGACGTAGGTCGCCAGAAGCGCGAACTGGATGCAGCGGCACACGGGGTTCTTGTCCGCGCCCAGTTTCTGCAGGAGCTCCTGCAGCGTCTTGTCGTCCGGATTGCGGTTGCGCCGCCTGATCGGCTTCATGCCCCCAAACCGCGTTTTTTCCGGTTTGAAGGAAGCGGCGATCTCGACCTCCGTCTCCGGGACGTAGCTCTTGAAGTACCACCTCATGGCGGAGGGAAGAACCTTCATCTGCTGCTTGCCCCAGATCCGGGACTTGGCGTAGTCCACGAACCACCGGGGAAAGCCGCGCATTTCGTCGATGCTCAGGGCGAGCACTGGATCGTCGGCATCCGGGTGCAGCGAGAGGGCGTAGGCGTTCAGATGGGGAATGACGAGGCTGCAGTAGTGCCTGACCGTCCCGAATTCGGGATTGGGGGGCTCCTTTGCAACGAGGGGCTCCCTGTAGGGGAGGGCGGCTTTGGGAGCGTGCGCTCCCCGAGGGCTTGCCATGCGGGTGCCGGGATGCAGGCCCATGCGCATCCGCATGCTTGTGTACAGGTTCCTGTACATGTCCTTGGTGCTCTCCATGGAGGTTTCCATCCTGTGTCCGGAATGACCGGACGGGCCGAGACTCGTTCTGATCGCTTTGGGCATGCCCTGGCCCGGGCATCCCGTCCTTTTGCCGGGAACCCTTGGTGGCCATGACGTCGCACTTTTAGAAAATCTTTCTTGACATGTCAACATAAAATCTCGTAAAAATCGCGACGGGCGGAAGAAATTTTTCAAGTGCATGAAATATCGTGGTATTTTTTTCATGTCTCTGCTTTTTTTTCGGTGGAAGACTTCGGAGATTTTGAGCCTGTTTCGGGACAACTTGCCGTACTTTTGGCAAGGTCGATTTGGTTCAAAAACTGGCCATGAGCGGCCGGACAGGCCGTGGATGGGTTCATCGCGTGTTTCGGCAGCAAAGAAGGAGCATGACCCATGCGGCATGTCGCAAGGCCCGATCATGCGGGCATTGATGGAATTTCGGCCGGAGGCGCCTGCGAGCGGCGCCCTGTCGGGGGCAGGGTGCCTGCGCTTTTGCTTGCGCCCTTGCTTGCGCTGGTCGCGCCGCTCGTCCTGGGGGTTCCCTTGGCGAGCGCCCTGCAGGCTGGCATTGGCGGGGCGAGCGTGCCCGTCGTGACCGGCAATCCGTCCGGCACCTACATTACCGGCAAGTCCTGGAGCGTGGGCGACGGGCTCGCCACGGCCGCAAACCAGGTGCTCGGGATGGAGCAGACGCGCGTGGCCGCCGAGACGCTGGCAAGGCAGCTTGCCAACCTGAACGCCGCCCTCCAGACCAAGATTGGCGGAGGAACCTCGGCCAATGCCGCCCTTGCGGAGGGCTCGACCAGGGAGCTCGTGACGGCGCTCGAGCGTCTCGGGGCGACCCTGAGTGCGGATCTCGAGGCCGCCCAGTTCAATCCCCTGCTCGACGAGGCACCCTGCGAGGATCTCTCCGCGGCCCTTGCCAACTCGGGACAGCACAAGAGCCGGGTGGAGCTCGACGATCTGCAGGAGGAGGCCCTCGACGAGACCAGGCGCGACTCCACGACGAAAAACTTCCCCCAGGCCCAGGGCCAGCAGGACGTCATCCTCCTGGACAGCGATCTGTTCAAGGAAGAGAAGGTCCTGCGGCCGTCCTGGCTCATGCCCGTCTCGGGGCTCGTGGACGACCAGGCAAGGGCCAACTACCTCATCGGCGTGCTCTCGAACCCGGTGCCGGCGCCCAAGGTCTCCGAGGAGGCGGCGCTTACCCCCGGCGGCCGCAAGGGGGCCACCGCCCTCAAGATCAAGTCCGCCCAGACCGGCATGGCCGAGGCGGCCCTGCGCTTCGTGTCCCAGTTATACATGCCGCTTCCCAACTACGCGGACGTGGTGCCCGAACTGGAGGAGGCCGCGGGCATCGCCGAGGAGGACCGCATGGAGAAGGACGAGCAGGGCTACAGCCTCATGCAGTACTTCACGGCCCGCCAGCAGTACTTTTCCGGCAACATCAACCGCTCCCGCGAGCGGGCAATCTGGAACGCCAACGACACCCTGAAGAACATCTACGTCCTTTTGGCCGAGCACTACCAGCTGGAGCTCGAGCGGCTGAAGAACGATCTCCACCAGACCGCGCTTCTGGCCACGCTCGTCGGCGTGCACACGAAGGAGCAGAACGAGGTCATAGAAAGGTTCCTGGTGCCGCGGCGCCAGAATGCCGAACAGTAGCTGGGGACGAACGGGCACGTGCATCGGATCAAACCGAGGAAGGAACCTTCATGGACCATCGGCAGCGCATTTTCGGCGTCGAGAAGCACGAGGAGCATGCGAAAGAGGAATTTCTGCGCGACATACGCACCACGGGCGCGCGCCTTGCCGAGGCCCTGTACGGGCGCGAGGCAGCGGCCGTCCTCTCGGGCATGGGCGCCGTTCTCATGCTCGTGGTGCCCTGGACGTGCCTTTTGCTCATGCCCGTGCTCGTTGTCGTGCACCTGCGGCGCATCCTTGCCGCGCGCCATGCCCGCATGCCCATGCGGGCGCCCGAGACCTGGGACGGGCCGGACTTTGGCGACGTGCGCCCGGACGGGGGCTTCCACAGGGCCAGGGGCTGCTTCTATCTCGGCAACGAGATGGACCGCAACGCGGAGCTGTGGATAGCGAAGGAGGACGCGCTCACCCACACCCTGGTGCTGGGAACGACGGGTGCCGGCAAGACCGAAACCCTGGTCTCCATGGCCTTCAACTACCTTGCCAGGGGCTCCGGGCTCCTCTACGTCGACCCCAAGGCAGCACCCAGGCTCGCGGTCCAGATCTACACCATGTGCCGCATCATGGGCCGCGACGACGACTTCCTCCTGCTCTCCTACATGTCGGACAAGAAGGCCCTCGAGAGCCCGGGGACAGGCGGGCAGGGCCAGCCCACCTTGAGGCAGTCCAACACCCAGAACCCCTTTGCGGTGGGCACCGCCAACGAGCTGACACAGCTTCTCTTTGCGCTCATGCCCGAGGAGGGAAGCGGCAGCAACGCCATCTTTTCCAACAATGCCCAGACCCTCATCTCGGGCCTTCTCTTTGCCCTGGTGGAGCTGCGCGACCGGGGCGAGAGCCCGCTCTCCATCGACATCATCCGCAAGTACCTCATGTCGCTTCCGGAGATAGACGCCCTTGCGCGAAGGACGGATCTCTCCGATCAGGCCGGCCTCGCGCTGAAGGCGGGGCTTGCCACCGTGGGCTGGGACATATCAAGGCCGCTGGCCCAGCAGCCCAGGAACTTCGCCGAGCAGTACGGCTACGCAAGGGCCTACTTCGGGCGGGCCCTCTCGCTTCTCGTGGACAACTACGGCCGCATCTTCAAGACCACCCACGGCGAGATAGACGCCGTGGACGTCATCACCTCGAGGCGCATCTACGTGACCCTCATCCCCTCCATGGACAAGGACCCGAAGGAGCTGAAGAACCTCGGCCAGATAAGCCTCTCCTCCATCCGCAACGCCTGCGCGGTGGGCCTCGGCGGCCGGGTGCAGGGACGGGTGGAGGACGTCCTGGGCTCGCTTCCCACCGACGCGAAAACGCCCTTCGGGGTGGTGGTGGACGAGTACGCGGCCATCGAGACGCCCGGCTTCGAGATCCTGCTCACGCAGGGGCGCGGCCTTGGCATCGCCGTCACCGTGGCGTCCCAGGACTTTGCCGGCATCCGGCGTGCCTCGGAAAACGCGGCCGAGCAGATAGTCTCCAACTGCAAGGTCAAGTGCTTCATGTGCACGGAGGATCCGCGCCAGACCTTCGATCTCGTGAAGGCCCTGGCCGGCGAGGCCTTCGTGCAGCGCACCACCGGCTGGTCGAGGCCAAAGGGGAACATGACCGCAGGCTTTGTCGACAACAGCAAGGTCAGCATGGAGCGGCTCGCACGGGTGGACTTTCGCGACCTGCAAAAGCAGGTGGAAGGCCAGATGACCGTCTTCTTCAAGGGGCAGCTGATTCGGGCCAGATCCTTCTACGCCTCGCCGCCCGTCGACTACGGCCGGCAGGTGCGCCTCAACTGCCATCTGCGGCTCCAGCCGACGTCCATGGATGTCCTCGACGAGCTGGCCTCGCCCGTCCACAAGCTGGAGAGACTGCTTCCGGGGCTGCTGCAGCCGAAGGCCGGGGACAGGAAGGACACGCCCTTGAAGGAGCTCGATCCGGAACTGGAGAAGGTCGTCGAGCTCTGGCACAAGGTAAGCTCCATCCCCGAGCAGGCCAAGCAGTATGCGGCTCTCGCCGCCCTGATCCACCAGGCCGAGGACGACGGCAGGAAGGAGGATTCCGGGAGCGCGGACGCTCCGGACGGCGAGGAGATTTCCCCGGCAAGGGCGCCGTCTGGAGCACGTCCGCTCTTCTCCGGCGCACTCGACGAGGCCCGCGGGGAGGAGACGTTCGAAGAGGATGCCCTCTTTGCCGAACCGGCTGCCGGAGATGCCCTGGACGAGGAGGACGGCAGGGAGGAAGAGAAGCCTTCCTTCGACTGGGCAGAGGAGGAGGACTGGATGGCGGACGGGCTG
>CAZWOT010000019.1:0-1827 GCA_964635595.1 uncultured Desulfovibrio sp. | reverse complement strand
GGAGGACTGGATGGCGGACGGGCTGCTGTCGGAGATCCTGCTGCAGGACGAATGGACGCAGGAAGCAGACAGGAAACAGGAGCCCAAAAAGGCAAAGGGCAGGAAGAAGAAAAAGGCTGGCGGGCGGAAGCCGTCGTCGGACAGGCAGCAGAAAGCCCCCTGATCCTGTCTGGGGCTATGCATGCTCCTCCCGAAAGACTTGTTTGAGGAGCACCTTGCAGCGCTGATTGGCAAACGCCATGCCCCAGCAGGCGACCTGCGAACCGCTTCTTGAAAGGACGCCTGCAAGCTCCCCGACTTCTTCCAGGGCCCTGTGCGCCTCTTCGGGCAGGGCCCTGGCGTCGTGTGCGGCGGCAATCCCGATGACGTGGGCAAGGCCGCCGTCGTGCAGGACAAGATGCGCGCCCCTGTCCCCGTCTGGCTTTGTGGAAAGGCTCTTGCTTCGCAGGGCGCCCTGCAGGAAGCAGCGCACTACTTCCCCGTACAGGAACGGGCCATGGGGCCAGTTCCTGACGGCCCTGGGCAAAAGCACGTTCAGCCGGCTTTCGACCTCGTCCGCATCGAGGCTTCTGAGAGCCAGGACAAATCCCGTCGCATCGGTCCCTTGCACGCGGCGTCCCGGCCGTTCGTCCAACCGTTCATCCAGCCGTTCATCCAGCCGTTCATCCAGCCGTTCATTCAGCCATTCGTCCAGCCGTGCCCTGAACGCCTCGAGCAGGCATTTGTTCGGAACGACCAGGGCAAGTTCGTTTTCGTCCAGGCGCAGCTCGTTCCTGTCGAGGTACTCTTGGGAAGCCCTGGTCAAAAAGCCAAAATGATGGAGCCACGCCCAGATGTCGTCGGGCATGCCGCCGGTGTCGAAGCGGGGAAGAAGACCTGTGCTTTTCGTGCGGACGTGGCGGGAGCTGACAAGGCGCGCCACGCCGTCTTCGACCTCGGGTCGGGCATTGTCGAGAAAATCGAGTCCCGTCCGGCTGCCGCCGGACATGACCCACCAGGCCTGGGGCTTGGCCATGGAATCCTTCAAGAGCAGCTTCACGTGGTTCAGCACGTCCCACGGGCAGTAGACGCGCGTGTCGCGCCCCATGGTGCAGCCGTCGTACCACTCCTCGATTTCCTGTTTGTGGCAGGACAGGTTGCTCTGGCGCAGAAGTTCATCCACCTCGGCGTCGGTCAGGCCAAAGAGGTCCGAGTACCTGGTCGAGTCGACGCCGTGCCATTCCAGAGTGTTGGGAAAGCCAGACCAATCCTCCCTGGACATGGGCGTGCACACGAGAAGCGCGAACTGCATGTGCGTGTTGTCCTCGAGGGCTGCGCGGTACACGCAAGCAAGGAAGTCTCTTGCCTTCGGGAAGCAGTCCTGATCTTGTGAATGGCATGCATGCCGCAGCGGCGTGTCGTATTCATCAAGCAAGATGACCGGCTTTTGTCCATGATGCCTCTCGAGCATGATGCAGAGCATTTTCAGCGAATCCTGGAAAAGGGGCGGGAGTGTCGACATCAGCGAGTCGTCATGGAGCTGTGAAGGCGCAAGGGCAGTCAGGACTGCATTGAAATACTCCTTGTGGGACCGGTCCAGCTTCTCGCTTTGCAGCAGACCTGCGTGCTGCAGGAACGCGAAACGCAGTGCGCTGCATGTCTGGAAAATGACTGCCGAGGGCGTGGACGCATTCATGCCGCCCATGTTGAGTTCGATGATGGGACACGTGTTCATCCACCTTTGGCAGAGCTCCTCGTTGCGGGAAATGGCAAGGCCCCTGAAGAGCTCCCCGCTCTTTCTGGACACGTCCAGAAAACTGGCGGCCATGCGCAGAAAGAGCGTCTTTA
>CAZWOT010000018.1:0-21001 GCA_964635595.1 uncultured Desulfovibrio sp. | reverse complement strand
GTGGGCGTCATCTCGGCCTCCACGGCCTGGGTCTTCTGGCGCCACACCCGCTGGCATGCCCTCCTCTCCATGGTGGTCGGCGCCATACCAGGTTCCCTCGCGGGACTGGCCATACTGCTCGTGATCCCGGTCTCCATGCTCCAGCTGGCAGCGGGACTCATCATGATTCTCTTCGTGGGCTGGCAGTTTTACCATCCCATCACGCGGCCCCACGGCGACACGCGCCTTGCGGGCGGCATCGCCGGCTTTGCCTCGGGCTTTGTCAACACGTCCATTTCCTTCGGCAACCCCCCAGTGGCCATCTATTCTTTGTGGGCCGGCTGGAAGCACCTGGAGACCATGGGCTCCATGAACGTCTTCACGCTTGTGGCCTGCCTCATCACCATGGCCGCCCACGCATCGGCCGGTCTCTACACCTGGGACGTGGTCCAGCACGTTCTTTTCGGGGCCCCTGCCACGGTGCTCGGCATGTGCGCAGCCCTGCCCATGGCCAGACGCGTCTCCCAGACGCTCTTTCGCCGCATCCTTCTCTTCATCATCGCGGCTGCCGGCGTCATCTGCATGCTGCGGGGCATCGCCGCCTGGTAGGACAGGGGGCACCAGGAATTTTCGAAAAGCCCCCGCAGGCCAGGCCGTCATGCCGGCCGGCAGGGCTTTTCCCGTTCCGCGCCCGGAGCAGTGGAGTCCGGGCTATGGCGCCCGTCCATGCGGCAGACCCTTTCCTTGACCGAAATGGTCATGCACGCCCGATTTCTGCCCACAATTTCTCCCGAGGAGCGTCCCATGCCCGTCCCCCTTGAAATCAGGCAGGTTCCCCGCCCCAAAAATACCGTCGTCATCGACAGCAAGTCCGGGGGACAGTTCCGCTATGCGGTCCTGGAGCGCAGGCAGTCCGTGTGCAAGCCAGGCCGCAACCCCTCTCCCCGCAACGGAAAAACCATCGGGCACATCATCGACGGGAAGTACGTCCCGTGCTCGGCCAGGACGTTTCCGGAGAAGCCCGAATGGCTCGCCTATGGCGCGGCGGCACTGGCCGTGCGGGTTCAAGACGACATCCTGCCCGAGCTTCGCGAGACCTTCGGCGGGAAGACGGCCGACGCCGCCGACGCCGACACCATCTTTGTCGTTGCGGCCCTCAAGGTTCTCTTCCCCGGCATCGCGGACAGGCGCATCAAGAAAAAATTCGAGGAAACCTTTCTCTGCCGCCTTTTCCCGAACGTCGATCTCTCGCAGGAGGCCCTGGACCGCCTCGTGCCCGAGGAGGAGCAAGGCGGCTTATGCCCAAAAGCCGCAGGCATCGCCAGGAGAGAGCCCTTCCTCGATCGTGTCGCAGCCTCGCTCGCCGCGAGGATGGAGCAGGAGGCCAGGGCTCTGGGCGCTCTCGAGGAGAGGTCCTTCAGGGAGCTGCTCGAGGATCTTGGCCAGTGCCTGCGGTCACGCACGGCCCCGGAGGACACGCCTCCGGACGAAAGGGACAGGTACTGGGAAAACGTCACTTTCGAAGGCATGGAGCTGATGAAAAAGCTCGAGCTTGTCTCCTTCTGGCGCCCGCAGCCAAAACGCAGGCGGGGCAGGCCGCCCGCGGGCACAAATCTTCCCGGAGCAGGCGGCGAAAACCGGGGCGCAAAAGCGTCCCCTGGTGCATGACGTGCACATTCCAGCGCGCCTTTACGCCCCCTGCCGCTTTGCTCCCGCAGTCAGGGCAAGGCAGATGCCGCCAAGAATGAGCGCGGTCGCGGCCACAAGGCGCATGGTGATGCCCTCGGCAAGGAAAAGGGCCCCGAAAATGGCCGTGATGATGGGCACGGCGAGCTGGATGATGCTGGCGCCTATGAGCGAGTAGCGGGGCACGATGGCGTACCAGAGGATGTAGCCGAGGGAGGAGGCAAGGCCGCCCGCAAGCGCGAAGCCGAAGGCCGCAAGGCTCGTCGCCCCGTCGAGGCACAGGGCGGCAATGGCGCAGAGAACGCCTAAGGAAGCCGCACGCCAGAAGCTTCCGGTGCACGCCAGGGGTGCCGATTTTGCGCCGCGTCCGCACACCGTGTAGGCGCCCCAGGCAAAGCCCGCGGCGGCCATGAGGAGCGAATGCCAGAGCGGCGGGGCCGTGAGTCCCGGCATGAGCAGGATAACAAGGCCCGCGGTCGCGATGGCAAGGCCCAGGTACTGCTTCCTGTTCGGGTAGAGCCCGTGCAGCACGCCGTAGCCTATCATGGCAAACTGCACGCAGAGGTTGAGAATGAGGGTGCCGGGTGCCGCCGGCATGGCCACGTAGCCAAGCGAGAAGCAGAACATGTAGGCAAAGAGCGAGAGCCCGCTCTTCCAGGTGGAGGAGTTCCAGGCGTCCTTCCACACCGAGCCCGATCCCGTTGCGCTGCCCGCCTCGCCACGGTCGGGGGGAAGCGGCTTTATGATGCCGACAAGGCACAGAAGAGCCAGGATGAGCGCCGCCGAGAGCGAACGCACGGCCGTGTAGGCAAAGGGCCCCATGCCGCAGGCGACAAGCGCCGCGCGGCAGAAGATGGAATTGGCCGCGAAGACCGAGAGGGTGAAGAGCGTGAGTGCGGCCAGTATCGCCGCGGCTTTGGGAGCGGGCATGGATGCCTCGGGACTGTTTGGATGCCCGGCATCATTTGCCGGGAAAGCGTGCCGGGAGAGCTTGCGCGAAAAAGGCCCCTGTTCGGGCGCGTTTTTCGGGGGAGGAGAAAAGGTCTGCCCCTTTTTCAGTTCCACTCGGGAGCATCCAGCACGCCTGCGGAGGCGAGGGCCAGATAGAGCAGGATGCCGCAGCTCGTGGACAGGTTGATGCAGCGCCCGTGCCCGTCCAGCATGGGGATGCGCACATGGTGGGGCGTCAGGGTCCGCACCTCTTCGGGAAGACCCGCGGTCTCCTTGCCGAAGACGAGAATGTCGTCGGCCCGGAAGGAAAATGTGTGGGCAGGGATCCCGCCCTTTCTGGATGAGGCAACGACAAGCCGCGCGTGGGGTCTATTATCGGCGACATCCCGGCAAAAGGCGTTCATGTCGGGCCAGACCGAAAGCTCCACGTTTGGCCAGTAGTCGAGGCCTGCGCGCTTGAGATGGCGGTCCTCCAGGCTAAAGCCCAAAGGCTCTATGAGGTGGAGACGGGTGCCGGTCACGGCGCAGAGCCTCGCCACGTTGCCGGTGTTGGGCGGGATTTCCGGCTCGAAGAGAACGATTTCCAAGGCCGCTTCTCCCAGCCCTAGCCCTTGAGCCCGCGCAGACGCGACGAGAGACCCGGCACCACCTGGCAGGACACGCGCATGTCCCTGGCCCCGCGGCCATGGTCGTCGAGGACGGCGAAAAGCTCCGAGGAGGTTACTTCCACCGGCGTGTTGCCTATGCCTTCCCTGGCAAGCTCCGTCTGCAGGAGCATGCGCGCCCTCTCCTCCACGTAGCCCGGGCTCGCGTGGGACGGCAGGGCTTCGGACAGTCCCTGGGCAGGCGCCACGAGGGTGCCCTTGCCCGTGTCCGCGTACACCTCGAGCATGGCCGAGGGCCGGGTGAGGGCTGCGCCCACGGCATTGGCCACGTCCGCGTCCTTCGAGGCCGTCACCTCCACGCCAAGTGCCCGCTCGAGGCGGTTTTTCACACAAAGGGCAGGGCCTCCCACGAGATAGACGCGCTCGAAGGCAATGTCCCTGACCTCGAGCAGCTCCTTCAGGGTGTAGACGGGACGCGAGTTGATTTCCCGGACAAGTCCGGACGAAGCTGTTTGAAGCTGGCGGGCTGCCTCCTCGAAGACGAGCCTTGCCGCCTCGAGGGCAGAGATGCGGGCCTGGCCCCCAAGCTCCTCCATGCCCTTTCGCGAGGCGGCAACGTCGCCCGCGGTCTCGTCGAGGCCGTCCTCCGAGTTCAGGACGTTCAGGGCGTCGAGCAGGGTTGCCTTCGCACCCCCGAAGGCCATGGCCGCTCCCTCGCGCAAGGGGCCCACATGGAAGACCGCCTTGCCGTCTGCAGCACTTTCGATGGAAATGGCCGAATCCCCGCCAACGCCGATGCTTCGGGTGGCCAGGGAGCGCACGAGGGTGCGCCGCCCCATGACCTTCATGCCGTCGCGGTCGACCACGGGGGAGCCTGCGAGAAAGAGCGCAAAATCCGAGGTCGTGCCGCCCATGTCGAGCAAAAGCGTGGTCTTCTCCTCGAGATTTTTGTGCAGGGCAAGCGCTCCCATGACGCTTGCGGCAGGCCCCGAGAGCAGGCTTTGCACTGGCCAGGGCCTCGAGCGGGCAAGAGGAACGGCCCCGCCGTCGGCCTTGAGCAGGAAGACGGGGGCCTGCATGCCGAAATCGGCAAGCACCTTTTCCACCGCGTCCAGAAAGTCGTTGTGCAGGCGGTTGAGGGCGCTGTTGTACCAGGCCGTGGCAACACGGCGCGGGAAGTTGAGCTCGCCGCCAAGGCCGTGGCCCAGGGTGATCACGCAGGAGGGCACCATTTCCCGCACGACCTTGCCCATGCGGTTCTCGTGGTCGGGATTGCGGGGCGAGAACTTGCCCACGCAGGCAAAGGCCGAAACGCCGTCCCAGGCAGCCATGGCCTTCTTCATGCACCCGGTCTCGAGTGGCGCAACCTCGACGCCCCGATGATCAAGGCCGCCCGGCACCACGCACACGTGTTCGCCAAGGGCGAAGCGCTCCGGCGCAAGCCCGGGGCCGGCACTCAGGAAAAGTCCCGTTCGGGCCATCTTTCCCTGCACGCAGGCGTTGACAAGAAGGGTCGTGCCAAGGGTCACCCGTGCCGCGTCCTGCAGGGGGACCTCCCCCGCCTGGCCTCTCAGGGCGTCGAGCACGCCCCGAACCGACGAGGGCAGATCCTCGTGGTTCGTGGGCACCTTGGCCCGTGCCTCGATCTTGCCGTCGAGCACGAAAACGGCGTCGGTGTGCGTGCCGCCGCAGTCCATGCCCAATATGCCCCGTCTGCC
Organism: uncultured Desulfovibrio sp.; assembly: GCA_964635595.1. Lineage (GTDB taxonomy): Bacteria > Desulfobacterota > Desulfovibrionia > Desulfovibrionales > Desulfovibrionaceae > Desulfovibrio. Next base: position 16,062 of record CAZWOT010000018.1, on the reverse strand, counting down.
CATCATCCGTGCTCTCCGCGGCGCGCGAATGTCCGCGCGCGTCCTTCTTCATTGTCGAGACCGTTCCAGCGATTGTTCCCGCTCTTGTTCCTGCCTCTGCAAAAAACCGTGAAAACCTCTATGTCCTTTCCCGGATTTTGGCAAATCGGGCCGATGGCGGCACCCCGGTGCACGGCTTGCGGCAAGCCGGCAGGAGGAAGCATCGGGAAAGCATGTCCGGCAGGGGCAAAGTGCGTGCGAAAACCATGCCCTTTCCCGGCGCAAGTCGGGCAAAATGCGGTCTTGCGCACCCCAAGGAGTTCCAATAATATCGACAACCGGCTCGACGCGGCCTGACCCCGCAAACGGGGTCCGACATGTCCTCCGCTCCCCACAAGGGTGCAGGAGCATCGAAACACGTCCGATTTCAAGGCGCAAAACGTTCCTCGAGGCGGCGGTTTTTCAAGCAAACGCGAGTCATTTCCGCACCCCCTGCCAATGGCCGCAAGACCCTTCGGCGGGAATCATCAGCAAAGGATCGCACTCACATGGAAACGACCGAATTCATCTGGTTTGACGGCAAAATCGTGCCCTGGGCCGACGCCAAGGTGCACGTCCTCACCCACGCCCTGCACTACGGCGACTCCGTCTTCGAAGGCATCCGCGCCTACGACTGCGGCGCCGCGGGCTCTTCCGTCTTTCGCCTGAAGGAACACTCCCAGCGCCTCGTCAACTCGGCCAAGATTCTGCGCATGGCCCTGCCCTACACGGCGGACCAGATTTTCGACGCCTGTATCGAGACCCTGCGCGCCAACAAGCTGAAGGCCGGCTACATCCGTCCCCTGGCCTTCGTGGGCTTCGGCGAAATGGGCGTCTACCCGGGCCACAACCCGGTCAACATGATCATCGCCTGCTGGCCCTGGGGCGCCTATCTTGGTCCCGAGGCCCTCGAGAAGGGCATCCGCGTCCGCACAAGCTCCTTCACCCGCTTCCAGCCCAACACGTTCATGTCCAAGGCCAAGGCCGCCGGCAACTACGTCAACTCCATCCTCGCCAAGATCGAGGCCGTGGAGGACGGCTACGACGAGGCCCTCATGCTCGATACCCAGGGCCTTGTGTCCGAGGCCACCGGCGAGAACCTCTTCGTGGTCGTCGACGGCAGACTGAAGACGCCCCAGCTCACCAACACCCTCGGCGGCATCACCCGCGCCTCCATCATCGCGCTGGCCCGCGATCTCGGCTACGTGGTCGAGGAGTACCCGCTCTCCCGCGACGAGGTGTACATCGCCGACGAGGCCTTCTTCTGCGGCACCGCGGCCGAGCTCTCCCCCATCCGCGAGCTCGACAACCGCACCATCGGCGCCGGACACGCCGGCCCCATCACGAAGCACATCCAGCAGGAGTTCTTCAAAATCGTATGCGGCCAGAATCCCAAGTACAAGGACTGGCTCGCGCCCTACACCGTCGACTGATACCGCATCGATCGGGGCGCGGACGGCTGATGGCCTTTCCGCGCCCCAAGGCCGGACACGTTCATGAAACACGTCTCGCTCGCCACGCGCTACCGCCCGCAGCTCTTCTCCGAAGTCGCAGGCCAGGATCTCATCAAGACCGTCCTCTCGAGGGCGTCTGCCGAGGATCGCGTGGCCGCGGGCTACCTTTTGAGCGGTACCCGCGGCGTGGGCAAGACGACCATCGCGCGCATCTTTGCCAAGGCCCTCAACTGCGAGAAGGCCCCCTGCGCCGAGCCCTGCAACGAGTGCGACTCCTGCCGCAGGGTGACCCAGGGCACCCACCCGGACGTCATCGAGATGGACGGCGCCTCCAACAACAGCGTGGAGGACGCCCGCAACCTGCGCGAGAACGTGGGCTTCGCTCCCATGGAGGGGCGCTACAAGGTCTTCATCATCGACGAGGCGCACATGCTCTCGCGCCAGGCCTTCAACGCCCTTCTGAAAACCCTCGAGGAACCCCCGCCGCACGTGGTCTTCATTTTCGCGACCACGGAAATCCACAAGTTTCTGCCGACCATCCTGAGCCGCTGCCAGGTCTTCTCCTTCAGGCATCTGAACGAGGACACCATCACGGCGCATCTCGCCAAGGTCCTGGGGCAGGAAAAGATGGCCTTCGAGGACGCGGCCCTGCGGCTCATCGCCCGCCGCGCGGCAGGCTCCGCCCGCGACTCCATGTCGCTGCTGGATCAGGTTCTGGCCTACGGGGACGGGACGCTCACGGCCGACACCGTGCGCACGGTGCTGGGCCTTGCCGGCCTCGATGCTCTGGGCAAGCTTTTCGACGCGCTCGCCGCCCACGACTGCGGGCAGGCGGCGCTCTTTTGCCGCGAGCTCGTCTCCAGGGAAATCGACATCGGCTTTTTCCTGCGCGAGCTCACCGACCACTTCCGCTCGCTCTTCCTCATGGGCCAGTGCGGGCGCGATTCCGTGGCCAGGCTGGGCGTGCCGGGCTCGGAGCTCGACTTCCTGGAAGAGCACGCAAAGCGCTTCTCCCAGCCCTACCTGCACGCGGCCTGGCAGATGATACTGAACTCCCAGCGGGGCATCAGCCAGAGCCAGGAGCCCGCGGCGGCTCTCGAGCTCATGCTCGTGAACCTGGCCCTGCTCCCGCAGCTTCTGCCCTCGGGCCTCGTGAAGGACACGGCCGTGGCCGGTTCGGCCTCGACGGGGATCGCGCCGGGCCCTAAGACGGGAGCCGGGGCCCCTTCCCCGGCTGCGGCGCAACCGGCCGGCGCTCCCGTTGCCCCCGCACAGACGCAAAAGCCCCAGGGCGGCGAGCAGCGAAGCGTCACCGCCCCGACTCCGGGAACACCATATGGCGCGGCTTCGCGCAGGGCTCCAGGCCCGGCGCCACGGGCGGAAGCGTCCCGGCCTGCGCCCACGGCCGCAGCGCCAAAAGAAGAATCAAAAGCCGAACCTGCACCAGCAACATCTCCGGCTCCAGGGTCAGAGGCCGTCGAGAAGCCTGCCTTTGCAGGCGGGGTCCCCTTGCAGGCGCCTGCCGCACAGCCCGCACCTGCCGCGTCTGCGTCCGAGCCCTCCCATGACGACGAGGGCGGCTACGGGGACGAGCATGCGGACGATGCGGACGATGCCGACGAGTACGCCATGGGGGCGGACTTCCAGCCCGTCTTCGACTGGGCGGCCTTTGTGGAAAGTCTCGCCAACACCCCGGACGCGCCGCCTGCCTATCTTGTCAAGAGCCTGCGCTTTGTGGGCAAGCTTGGGAGCACCATCAGGCTCGAGTGCGACAACGAGAGCCAGATGAGCCAGGTTGCCAAGGTGAAGCCCGCGCTCGTGGCCTGCCTTTCCAGGTACTGCTCCGGGAGCGTGGCCGCGGAGATTGTGCTTTCCGAAAAAGCACGCAATAATGGGCAGCTTCAAGGCGCCCCACCGGTCCTCGATCGGCCGGAACTGCGCCACTGCTTCGAGCTTCTCGGCGCCCACGTGGAACGCGTGCAGCGCCGCTGACACATCGGGCCCGTCATTCGCCCGCCTTTGGCGCGAAGCCCCGTCAACAAGGATTTTCCCCCATACATCCCCATTCGAGAGGAACTCCATGCGCAACATGAACGAAATCGTGCGTCAGGCACAGATCATGCAGAACAAGCTCGGCAAGCTCCAGGAAGAGGCCGAGAAAAATACCTACGAGGCCTCCACGGGCGGCGGCATGGTCAAGGTCGTGGTCAACGGCAAACAGATCATGCAGAGCATCACCATCGATCCCGAGGCCCTGAAGGACGGCGACGTGGAAATGCTGCAGGATCTCATCCTGTCCGCGGTCAACGAGGCCAACCGCATCTCCCGCGAGAGCCTCGAGCGCGAGATGACCAATCTCTCCGGCGGCATCCGCCTGCCCGGCCTCTTCTAGACCATGTCGACCCCACTGCCCGAGGCCCTGCAGGACGTCGTCCAGCGCCTCTCCCGCCTGCCCGGCATGGGACCGCGCTCGGCCATGCGGGTGGCCATGACCCTGCTCGCCTGGCCCGATGCGCAGACTCGCGAACTGGGCCAGAGCATCATGACCCTGCGCGACAGGCTGCATCTGTGCAGCCGCTGCAACGGGCTCTCGGAAGAGGCCGTCTGCCCCCTGTGCGCCGACCCCACCAGGGACAACGACACCCTGTGCATCGTCACCGACTGGGACAGCGAGCTCACCCTCGATCGGGGCGGCTTCTATCACGGCCATTATTTCATCCTGGGCGGCCTCATCAATCCCCTCGACAACGCCACCGCGGACAAGCTCCACATCGAGAAGCTCGCCAAACGCCTTGCCGAAGGCCAGGTGAAGGAAATCATCTTCGCCCTCGGGGCGACCATCGAGGCCGAGAACACGGCCTCCTTCCTGCAGGCCATGGTCAACCGGGATTTCCCCGGGGTGCGCGTGACGCGCCTTGCCCAGGGCATCCCCCTTGGCAGCGAGGTCAAGCACATGGACCCCGAGACCCTGCGCCAGTCCCTCAAGTACCGCCAGGACCTGCGCTAGAAAAAACGCCAGATTTGCTCCGGGGGCAAGGCTCCCCCAGATGCACGAAAAGCCGTCCGAGTCATCCGGGCGGCTTTTCGTTTTGGAAATGCTGCAGGCTTGGGCACGTGGCCCTGGTTCCCTACACCTCGGGCGAGCCTATGGGCGGCAGGGCCTTTTCCAGGGCATTGCCGATGGCGAACACCGTGGCCTCCTCGAAGGGGCGGCCGATGAGCTGCATGCCCACGGGCAGGCCCTCGCCGCTCATGGCGGCCGGCATGGAGAGGCTCGGCAGGCCGGCCAGGTTGACCGGGCAGGTGTAGGCGTCCATCAAAAGGCCCTTCAACGGGTCGCTCGAGTGGAAGCCGAAGGGCCAGGCAATCATGGGCGAGACGGGCGCGAGCAGGCAGTCGACGCCGGCAAGGGCCGCCAGGAACTCGTCGCGCACAAGCCGGCGCACCTGGGCTGCCTTGCGGTAGTAGGCGTCGTAGTAGCCTGCGGAGAGCACGAAGGTGCCGAGCATGATGCGCCGCTTCACCTCGTCCCCGAAGCCTTCCTTGCGGGAGAGCGTGTAGAGCTCGCGCAGGTCCTTCGGGTCCTTTGCCCTGTGGCCGAAGCGCACGCCGTCGAAGCGGGCGAGGTTCGAGCTCGCCTCGGCCATGGCCACGATGTAGTAGGTGGCGATGGCGGCCCTGGTGCTCGGCAGGCTCACCTCGACCAGTTCCGCGCCAAGCTCGCGCATGACGCCCTTGGCCTTCTCGATGCCCTCGCGCACCGTGTCTGAGAGGCCATCGCCATAGAATTCCTTCGGCAGGCCGATCTTCTTGCCCTTCAGGTCGGAAAGTCCAAGCTTTGCGGGATAGTCGTCCACGGGCTTCGGCGAGCAGGTCATGTCGCGCTCGTCGAGGCCGGCGATGACCTGCATGACGCGGGCGCAGTCCTCCACCGTGCGGGCGATGGGGCCAACCTGGTCCAGGGAGGAGCCGTAGGCGATGAGCCCGTAGCGGGAGACGCGGCCGTAGGTGGGCTTCAGGCCCACGCAGCCGCAGAAGGCCGAGGGCTGGCGGATGGAGCCGCCGGTGTCCGAGCCCAGTGAGGCAAAGCACTGGCGGGAGGCCACCGAGCAGGCGGAGCCGCCCGAGGAGCCGCCGGGCACGCGATCGAGGTTCCAGGGATTGTGCGTCTTCTGGTAGGCCGAGTTCTCCGTGGTGGAGCCCATGGCGAACTCGTCCATGTTGTTCTTGGCGAGGATGACGGCGCCCGCGTTCTTGAGCCTCTCCACCACGAAGGCGTCGTACATGGGGCGAAAGCCCTCGAGAATGCGCGAAGCCGAGGTGGTGGGCATGTCGCGGGTGATGATGGCGTCCTTGACGGTCACGGGCACGCCCCAGAGGGGCCTGTCCTTGTCCGGGCCCTCCTTGTCGAGAGCCTCGGCGCGGCTCATGGCACCCTCCTCGTCCACATGCAGAAGGGCCTGCAGCTTCGGCTCCGTGGCCTTGATGCGCGCAAGGCAGGCCTCGGTGGCCGCCTTGGCGGAAAGTTCGCCCTTTTTCAGCCTCCCGGCCGCCTCGGTCAGGGTCAGACGCGTGATGTCTTCCATGTCTTTTCTTGTCTCCAGGGTCGCCCCGTCGGGGCAGATGCGTGTGCCTTGGTTGTTGCCTTTCTGTCCTACACGATGCGCGGGACGATGAAGTAGTTCTCGTCCCTCTCGGGCGCGTTGGAGAGGATTTCCTCGCGGGTGCGGGTGTGGCTTGCCTCGTCCCTGCGGTAGAGAACCGGGTGCTCGGCCGTGGAATGGAGGGGCTCGACGCCCGTCGTGTCCACCTCGTTGAGCACGTCCATATAGGCCACGATGTTGGAAAGCTGCCCGGCGAAGCGGTCCACGTCGGCCTCGTCGATGGTGAGGCGGCAAAGCCCCGCCATGTGCAGCACGTCTTCCCTGGAGATCTTTGCTTGGGACATCCTTTGTCTCTTCTCCCTTCAAGGCCGCGACTGAAATTCGGGCCGTCTTCAGTGTGCGAATGCGTGTGTTGGTCTGGCCTTCCCTGCTTTTGCGCCTATTTGGCTCCCGGCAGGCTCAGCTTGTGCGAGGAGTGCGGGGTCTGGCGCATGATGGGCCCGGAGGGCTGCTGCGCGGGAAGGGTCGCGGCCCTGGCCTCGCTGGCGCCGAAATTGGGGAGCGAGCTGCCGTCGGTGGGCGTCACGTCCAGGGTGGGGTCCTGCGGAACGCGGCTTTGGGCGCGCTCGATGGCGGCCTGGCGGGCGGCCTTCAGGGTGTCCACGCTGGCGAGCGTGGCGCCCGAGACGCCGGGCTGGACCATGAAGAGCTTCTGGCTCGCCTTGCCGGCGTTGTCGTAGGAAATGGGCGCGAGCACGAAGTTCATGAGCGCCGCCTGGCGGGCCGCCTGGGAAATGACCCTGGACTCGGGGCGGCCGTTGACGACCATGCGTTGGGCAAAGCGCACGAAGTCGTAGCCGAGGGCGCCCCAGAAGGAGCCCGCGTGGGAACTGGCGAGGGACTTGGGCGCGCGGGACTTCAGATAGGCCGTGGGATACGTCACGAGGGCGTAGTCCTGGGCGTTTTGCGTGCCGCGCAGGTTGTAGCCGTCCCAGAGCATGTTGCCCAGGATGAGGAGGCGATCCTCGCCGTTGGAGGCAAAGGCCGTGTGCACGTCCGAGAGCCTGCGCCAGGATTCGGGCACGAACAGAGCCTGGAAGGGCGTCTGCGGCGTGAGCGCACCGGTCATCTCGTCGGTCTGCGGATTCACGACGGGCTTGACGAGCAGGGACCAGGACGAGGGGTCGCCCTCGGCGGCGATGCGGGTCAGGATGACGTTCTTCGCGGCCAGCTTCTGCTCGAAGAGGCCCGTTGCCTGGGCGGAGAAGCGGTCCGTGCCGGAGAAGGAGGCCACGTTGCGGATGCCCATCTGGTCGACGCACAGCTTGACCACGGCGTCGATCTGGTCCTCGAGGCTCGGGAAGAAGCGCCAGGCCGTGCTGCCCTCGTCGCCGGAAGGAAGCTCGGCCTTGAACACGAAGACCGGGTGCCTGGCCATGACGCCGGCGTCCTTCATCTGCTTGTACATGGCGTCCGTGACCACGGCGCCGATGATGGCGTCCTTCGGCAGATCGACAAGGGTCTTGAGCCAGGCGCCCTCGGCCCTGACCTCGGTGAGGTTCACGGATGCCCCGTCGGAGAGCTCCTGGGCCGCGATGCGCGCGCCCGCAACCAGCACCGTCACGCTCGAGTTCTGTTTGGCGGGCGTCACGATGACCACGGTGGCGGTGCGGCCCTTCGGCTTTTCGGCCCCGCCGGATTGAGGCTGGAGAAGGCCCGGCATGGCGCAGCCGGCCAGGGTCAGAAGCATGCCGACAAGAAGGAGGGACAGGACGGGACGGAAAAGGGAGTGTCTCACGGCAGGGGACTCCGCAAAGGCTTGCCATGGAACGCCCGGACCCGGACGTCCATGAAAAAGTGAAAAGGCGCGCCCTCGAAACGGGGGCGCGCCATTTTTAGTATACACGTTGCCGACACGCAAGGAGGCAGACGCGGCGGCTTGACGCTTTTACACGCTAGTTCTTGACCTCGGTGAAGTCGGCGTCCACCACGTCGTCGTCACCCTTGCCGGAGGAGGGTCCCTGCGGGCCGGCCGCACCGCCCTGCGGTCCCTGGGGGCCGGCGGCGCCGCCGCTCTGCTGCTGGTAGAGCTGCTCGGCAAGCTTGTGGGAAGCGGTGGACAGGGCATCCACGGCCGAGTTGATGGCCGCGACGTCGTCGCCTTCCATGGCCTTCTTCAGATCGGCGATGCGGGCTTCCACCTCGCTCTTCGTGTCGGCGCTCACCTTGTCGCCAAGGTCCTTCAGGGACTTCTCGGTGCCGTAGATGAGGCTGTCGGCCTTGTTGCGGGCCTCGATGAGCTCCTGCTTCTTCTTGTCCTCGCTGGCGTGGGCCTCGGCCTCCTTCACCAGATTCTGGATTTCTTCCTCGGAAAGGCCGGAGGAGGCGGTGATGCGGATGGACTGCTCCTTGCCGGTGCCGGTGTCCTTGGCGGAGACGTTCACGATGCCGTTGGCGTCGATGTCGAAGGTCACCTCGATCTGCGGGATGCCGCGGGGCGCCGGAGGAATGCCGGTCAGGTCGAAGCGGGCCAGGGTCATGTTGTCGGCGGCCATGGGACGCTCGCCCTGCAGGACGTGAATGGACACGGAGGGCTGGTTGTCGGAGGCCGTGGTGAAGATCTGGCTCTTCTTCGTGGGGATGGTCGTGTTGCGGTCGATGAGGCGCGTGAACACGCCGCCCATGGTCTCGATGCCGAGGCTCAGGGGGGTCACGTCGAGAAGGAGCACGTCCTTCACGTCGCCGGCAAGGATGCCGCCCTGGATGGCGGCGCCCATGGCCACCACCTCGTCCGGGTTCACGGAGCGGTTGGGCTCCTTGCCAAAGAAGTCCTGGACCATCTTCTGCACGAGGGGCATGCGGGTCATGCCGCCCACGAGGATGACCTCGTCGATTTCGCGGGCGGAAAGGCCGGCGTCGGCGAGCGCCTTCTTGCAGGGCTCCTTGCTGCGCTCGACAAGGTCGCTCACCATGGACTCGAAGTTCGCGCGGGAGAGCTTCATGACGAGGTGCTTGGGTCCGTTCTGATCGGCCGTGATGAAGGGCAGGTTGATGTCGGCCTCCATGGAGGTGGACAGGTCCTTCTTGGCCTTCTCGGCGGCTTCCTTCAGGCGCTGCAGGGCCATGCTGTCCTTCGACAGGTCGATGCCGTTGCCCTTCCTGAACTCGTCGACCATCCAGTTGATGATGCGCTGGTCGAAGTCCTCGCCGCCGAGGAAGGTGTCGCCGTTGGTGGCGCGCACCTCGACGATGTTGTCGCCCACCTCGAGGATGGAAATGTCGAACGTGCCGCCGCCGAGGTCGAAGACGGCGATCTTCTCGTTGTTCTTCTTGTCGGCGCCGTAGGCCAGGGAGGCCGCGGTGGGCTCGTTGATGATGCGCTTGACCTCGAGACCGGCGATGCGTCCGGCGTCCTTGGTGGCCTGACGCTGGGCGTCGTTGAAGTAGGCCGGAACGGTGATGACGGCTTCCGTCACCTTCTCGCCGAGATAGGCCTCGGCGTCGGCCTTCAGCTTGGCCAGCACCATGGCCGAAATCTCGGGCGCCGTGTACACGCGGCCGTCCACTTCCACGCCGGCGTCGCCGTTGGCGGCCTGCTTGATGGCGTAGGGGGAGCTTTCCTTCCAGCGGGACACCTCGGGGCTGTCGTACTTGCGGCCCATGAGGCGCTTGATGGCGAAAATGGTGCGGGTGGGGTTGGTCACGGCCTGACGTTTGGCAATTTCGCCAACGAGGCGCTCCTTGTCCGTGAACGCCACGATGGAGGGAGTGGTGCGCCCGCCTTCCGAGTTGGTGATGCACTTGCTGTCCGTGCCTTCCATGACATAGACGCACGAGTTGGTCGTGCCAAGGTCGATGCCAATAATCTTAGACATGATATTTGTAGCCTCCTAACAGAGCAAAAACTTCTTGATGATGCTCATGACGCTCAGTTGTTGCGGGCCCTTTGCCAAGGCCAATCCTTGATGACAACGGTCAGGGACATCGTTTTGTGCCAATAAGGTAAGACATTGTTTGCGGTCGTGAAGGGGCCGCGCAAAAAAAGTTGCGAACACCCTCGAAGAGCGCTCCAAATCCTGGGGCCCATGCAGGACGCTTTTCGGGTCTTCACGAAGTACATGCCTGCGCATTCGCGTGCTTGAAATGCTCCTGGCCAATGCCCGAACCCCTCTGCCCCGCAACATCCTGGGCAGGGCCTGGCACCCCATATATATGGACAGCCGACTTGCCGGGGCTCTCGTGCATCTCGCCCGGCCTTTCGCTGCAGCGTTTTTTCTTTTCGCCCAAACGGCACAGGTCCCCCTACGGGAGGACGAAATTCACCTTGAGCCTGCCGTCGCAGAGCTTGTTCAGTCTCGGCTCGAGGCGGGCGAGCCGTGCTTCCTCGAGGGGCGCCCGGCTGCGGCAGCGCACCTCGAGCACGTACTTCTTCCTTTCCTTCAGGAACCGTGCGCTTGCCACGAGCTCTCCGTGGCTCTTGTCCAGGGCCTCGGCCATGGTGAGAAAGAGGCTCGCGGGGCGCAGGGCGCGCTTCGCGTCCTCGTCCAGCTCCTCGTAGACGGCGTGCTTTTTCGAGGGCCTGGCCCTGTGGAAGTAGGCCATGGCCGCGATGAGGCGCACCTCGCTCTCCTCGAAGCCCAGAAGCTCCGTGTTGCGGATGAGGTAGTGGCTGTGGGCGTGGTGCCTCGAAAAGCCGATGAAGATGCCTATGTCGTGCAGAAGTCCGGCGTACCGGAGAAGCTCGCGCGTCTCCTCGCCCTCGTCGTGCAGACGGAGCTTTCGTGCCGAGTCGAAGAGCTCGAGGGCCAGGCGCGCCACGTGGCGCGAGTGCTCCTCCTCGAAGCGGCAGGCACGACCCAGCCGAAGCACGCTTTTCTCGCGCACGCCCATGGGCGTGACGGAGGCGCTCCCGGTCTGGGCCGCCGCGTCCAGGGCAGGATAGGTCCGCTCCACGTACTCGCGCACGAGCCCGTCTCGCAGGCTGCGGGACGTGATGGTGGCCGTGTCGACGCTCATTTCCTCGAGCACGGTCTGCAGGATGGCCGCACCCTGCACTATGACGTCGAGACGCCTCGGGTTGAGGCCCGGCAGGGCCGCGCGCTCGGCCCTCGAGCGCGAGCAGAGCTCGCGCACGCAGCGGCAGAGCCCCCGGCAGGAAAGCCTCGTGGGGGTGTCCGGCGTGTTTGCGGAAGGCGCGAGCCCGCCGGTGAGCAGGGCCGTCATCTGGGCGAGGTTCTGGGCCGTTCCGGAGCTTGCCACGAGCTCCTTGACGTCGAGGGCCCCGATGCGGCGAAAGGCGTGCACGCCGAGGCTGCGCACGTACATCTTCATGCTCTCGAAGGTCTTCTCCGAGACCAGTCCCTCGCCCACGGGAAAGAGGTTTGCAAGGCGCACGCAGCCGATTTTCAGGCTCTCGAGCTCGAGACAGCGGTCGGCCGTGGCCGCGGCAAGCTCGGTGGAGCCCCCGCCAATGTCGAGGCACAGACGCAGGACGTCGTCCTGCCAGCCCTGGGAGACGCCCCGCCACACGAGGCGGGCCTCCTCCTTGCCGGAGACGATGCCGAAGTCGATGCCGAGCTCCCTGCGCACGCGATGGAGAAATTCCTCGCCGTTGTCCGCGTCGCGCACGGCCGCGGTGGCCACGGCCACGTACTCGTCCACGCCGTAGCCGCGGCACATGCCGGCAAAGGAGCCCAGGGTCAGGAGCGTGCGCTCCATGGCCTCGGGTTTGAGCCTGTGGCGCTCGAAGGCGTCCTCGCCAAGGCGCACCATCTGGCGCGCCTCGTTCAGGACATGCACCACGCCCTGGTCCGTTATGCGGGCCACGAGCAGGCGCAGCGAATTGGAGCCGAGGTCGATGAAGCCGACCACGCGCGAGGCGGGAGCGGGAGTCTCTTTTTCCTCCACGCCCTCGTCGACGATCCAGTTCCCTAGAAGAGCCGCCACTGCAGATTTCTCGCAAAAAGATCCATGAAGAGGTCGCCCTTGGTGATGGCCCTGCTGGCGTGTTCCTCGAGTGAGGGCGTCACGCCGTCGCGTCCGTGGATGTTCAGGCAGACGTTCACGCCGTCCACGTTCACGCCCACGCGGGAGACCTCCTGGCCATGACAGACATCAAGCCCGTCGGCCATGCGCAAAAAGGAGGCACACAGGTTGAGGCCGCGGCGCTCCTCCATGGGAAGACCGGCGAAAAGCGCGTTCTCCATGGAGGGCCAGCCCTCGCGGTGATAGCGGCCAAGGAGCCCCACGAGCACGCGCTCCTCCTCGGGCACCACGTCCACAAAGGCCTTGAGGGTCCTGTCGGCCTTCCTGTCGCCCACGAGGAAGGCCAGCGTGTGCAGATGGTGCTCCTCGCGGCTGCACACCTGCCCGATGTCGTGCAGAAGGGAAGCCATGGCAAGCCTGAGGCGCCAGGTCTCGTCGAGGCCGTGCAGCTCGGAAAGCCCGGCGAAAATGTCGAGGGCCAGGCCGCAGACGTGCCGGCCGTGGTAGAGGGCCTCGCGCAGAACCGCGTCCGCAGACGGCGTGAAGGGGCTGTCCACGTAGTCGTCCACCATGCGGGCAAGCGCGCCCGAGGCCCCGCGAAGGCGATTGGTGCGCTCCACGAGAGCCCTGGCGTCCAAAAGACCCGGGTTTTTCTCAGTCATCTTCTTCCTCTTCGTCATCGTCCCGGCCGGAGACGGCCTCCTTCAGGAGCATCTCCTGGGCGTTGACGAAGGGGCCTTCGGGGTCGGCCTGCACGCGGGAGTAGGAGCCGTCGGCGTTCTCGCGCCAGCACTGCTGGTTGTCGGCCAGCTGCCAGCCAAGGACATGATCGCGAATATGGGCCTTGTGGGCCTCGTTCAATACCGGAACCAGCACCTCGATGCGATGATCCAGATTCCTGGGCATCAGATCGGCACTGCCGATGTAGAGTGCACCATCTCCGCCGTTACGGAAATAGTAGGCCCGAACATGTTCGAGGAAGCGTCCAACTATGCTTGTTACCGTGATATTTTCGCTTATGCCGGGGATTCCGGGGCGCAGGCAGCAGATGCCCCGGATGATGAGGCGAACGGTGACGCCCGCCATGGAAGCCCGATAGAGGGCCTTTATGATTTTCTGGTCGACCAGCTGGTTGCACTTGAGGATTATTTCGCCCTTGCCGTCGCGCTCGTGCAGGGCGATTTCCTGGTTGATGAGGTCGAGGATGCCGCTGCGCGTGGTCACGGGCGAGACCAGCAGGCGCCGGTAGGTGGTCTGCACGGCGTAGCCCGTCATGACGTTGAAGAGATCCGTCACGTCCGAGCAGATCTCCCGATCGCAGGTCAATATCCCCATGTCGGTGTAGATCTTGGCCGTGGAGGGGTTGTAGTTGCCGGTGCCGATGTGCACGTAGCGGCGCAGGCCCTCGGGCTCCTTGCGCACCACGAGGCAGAGCTTCGCGTGGATCTTCATGCCCACGATGCCGTAGACCACGTTGACGCCGGCGGCCTCGAGCTCCTCGGCCCAGGTGATGTTGCGCTCCTCGTCGAAGCGGGCCTTGAGCTCGACCACGGCCGTCACCTGCTTTCCGCGGCGCTTGGCCTCCACGAGGGAGTTCACGATGGGAGAATTGTTGCCGCAGCGGTACAGGGTCTGCTTGATGGCGAGAACGTCCGGGTCCTTCGCGGCCTCGCGGATGAAGTCGAGCACCGTGGAGAAGCTCTCGTAGGGGTGGTGCAAAAGCACGTCCTTCCTGCGGATGCGGGTGAAGATGTCCGTGCCGAAATTGAGCACGTGCCCGGACTCGCTCTGGATCTTCAGATTGGGCCGATCGACGCCGTAGAGGGGCATGATGTCGGCAAAGGCCATGGGGCCGCGCACGGTGTAGCTCTGGAAGGGCTTGAGATCGAGGTGCTCGACCAGAAACTCGCGCACGTCCGCGGGCATGCCGTGGGCGGTCTCGAGACGGACCACCTGGCCGAAGCGGCGCTGGTCGACGAGGTCTTTCACGGCCTCGAGCAGATCGTCGGCCTCGTCCTCCTCGATTTCCACGTCCGTGTTGCGGGTGATGCGGAAGATGCCGTAGGACTCCACCCGATAGCCCGGGAAGAGCATGTCGAGGAACTCCTCGACGAGGTCCTCGAGCAGGATGATGTCCGTGGCCTCGCGGGTGTTGCCGGCAAGCCCCAGCTGCACGAAGGACTTGGTGTTCTTGCCGTGGGGCACGAAGATGAGGCGCGGCACGTTGCTCGGGCAGCGCACGCGGGCAAAATGGCGCTCGCCATCCCGATCGTCCAGGAGCACGAGGAAGTTGAGGCTCACGTTGGAGATGGTCGGGAAGGGATGGGTCGGGTCGATGGCCTGGGGGGTGAGGACCGGGTAGATCTCGTTGACGAAGTATTCCTTGAGCGAGGCCTGCTGCCTCGGGCTGAGCTCGTCGTAGGTCAGAAAGCGCAGGCCGCGGTCTGCCAGCTGGCCCACAAGCTTCTTTCTCCAGTGCTCCTGGCAGATGGCCGTGCTCTTCATGACCCTGCGGCGGATTTCCGCAAGCTGCTTTGCCTGGCTCATGCGGTCCGGACCAGACGGCTCCGCGCCGCTTCGATACTGGCGCAGGAGGTTGGCCACGCGGACCATGAAGAACTCGTCCAGGTTGTTGCAGAAGATGCAGAGGAACTTCACCTGCTCGAGCAGGGGGAGCGACTTGTCGAGGCCGCACTGCAGGACGCGGTCGTTGAACTCGAGCCAGTTTATTTCGCGGTTGATGTAGAGACCTGGACAGTCGAGATCGCCGGGCTCACCCTCCACGCAGACCTCGAGCTCGGGGATGTTCCTCGAGCAGGCGGTAATGCCGTCCCTGGCGGACGTCGCGGCCTGATCGTCCTTTTCTTTCTTCTTGTCCGGTGAAGTGTTCATGGTGTCGCCTGCCCGAAGGCTGCCCCTGTCCTTGCTCCTGGCCTTGCGCTTGCTCCGCTTGCCGCTGCCCTGCTGCCTGGCAGTCTTGTCCTGCGCCTTGTCCGGTCTGGACGGCCTGGAAGACTTGTCCTTGCGCTCCCGGTCGTTCTTGGAAGTCATGGCGGGGCTCCTGTGGACGCGAGCAGCCTTTCGCAGGAGTCCGGCAGGGCCCCTGGCGAGAAGAGGAAGTGCCCCTCGCGCACAAGGGACAAAAGCCCATGGGCGAGAAGCTTGGTCGGACGCCAGGATCCGGCAAGGCGGGCAAAACGGCAAGTCCGACTCGTTGACGGCAACTTAACCCAGTTTGAGGTCGCCACTGTGACGTGTCAAGGAACTTTGGGTGACTCCTTTGTTACAACGCTCTTCAAGGCGCCGATCCCGGACGGAAATCTACACTGACAGGCGAGGGAGACAGAGCCAGATGATGCATCTGCTCTGCATGCTTTGAACAGGGGCTTTCTCTCGTGAGGAACTTTTGCTTGCGGGGACACGGAGCTTGCGCTTAGGAACCATCAGGAAACAACTCATCAGAAAACCGCCTGATTTTCAGCTGTGCACGATGATAACCTGCTGAAACTACTGCCAAAACCGATAGCAAAAGCGACAACTTGCTAATGAGTTATTTTCTGACAGTTCTTTAGGAACCATCAGGAAACAACACATCAGAAAACTGCCTAATTTTCAGTTGTGCACGATGATAACATACTGAAACTAATGCCAAAAACCGATAGCAAGGCGACAACTTGCCAGTGAGTTATTTTCCGACAGTTCCTTACTGGGGTTTTATACGCATTCGCCCTTCAGCGCACCACTTCAAAGCCGACCTTCACCGATTTCCTGCAAAAGGCAACACCTACCCCCACAATGCTTGCATACTCCTCGTCCGGCAGATCCTTGCCGTAACTCCTCTCTGCTATCTGCCCCAGAGCTTCCTGCACACTTGCCTGCAGCTTTTTTGTCGAAGACGCACGCTTGAACTCCAGGATCAGTGCGCGCGACTTCAGCTTGTCCGGGACAATGAGATCGCAGCGACCATCGCCAGTCTCCCTGTTGGAAATGGTGTTCTTGTA
>CAZWOT010000017.1:0-21685 GCA_964635595.1 uncultured Desulfovibrio sp. | reverse complement strand
GCTCTGCCTGGCTGACGGTACGCACCATTTTTCTGTGCGCGAAGTTCAGTATGCGCTGCATGACGCCGCAGTCCACGAGAATCTGGGTGACGGCAAGAATCAGTATGGCAAAAATGATGGCGCCAACGACACTTTCGACACCTGCCTGGATGATGCCGGTACTGCCGCCGGACTCGGCTGGTATGCTGAAGATGCCCGCAGGCGAAATGTTGCCGATGGCGATGCCGACGAGCGCTGCCGCAACGTTGCCGTAGACGAGCGCCTCGATGATGTGCCTGCCCATGAGTGCGGCCACAACGACCACCACGAGTGCGAGAAGCATGAAGATGCCGTTAGGGTTGAGCGTGGCTTCCATCTGCGGTGCCACCATGATTTCTCCACCGCCACCGAAAACGAGAAAGATGACCGCACAAATGGCTGCCGCGGTCAGGCTCAAAGGCGCGCGGCTTCGCACGACGTCCTTCATCTCTGCGCCTTGCGTGTAGGCGGAAACGATGGTCGTGTCGGAAACCGGGGCCAGGTTGTCGCCAAAGGCCGCGCCAGAGAGAATGGCACAGCCAAGCAGTCCGGGGTCACAGCCCAGATAGTATCCGGCTGGATAGAGAACAGGGGTCAGGGCAATGCAGGTGCCGGTGCTCGTGCCGGTCCCGAGGGAAAAGGTCATGGCCGCAAGGAACACCAGCACGGTGAAGAAGGAGCCCGATGCCCCGCTGGACATGCCCATCCAGAGAAGACCCTGAACGAGCCCACCTTCTGCCATGAGCTTGCCGAAAACGCCGGCAAAGAGCCAAGCAGTGACGATGACGACGCCGTTCTTGTCGCCTATGCCCCGCATCGCAGACTCGCAGTAGTGCTTCTTGTCGCGGGCAAAGAAGATGCCAATGGCGAGTGCAAGCCATGCGCACGCCCAGAATGGCTTCGTTCCACCACGCTGGGCCACGGACAATGCCACAAGCCCGAACACGAGAATGGCAAGCGGGATCAGTCCGCCCCAGATTCCACCGTACATGCGGAGTTCGGATTGGTTGTTTGAATTCATTGGAAGCTCCCGTTGTTGGATCGATCATTCGACTGGCGAAAAGGATGCTTGTTGAAGCAGGAGCCTTTCAGCGAACGGGAACCCCGTTGGTGTGGGGTTCCCGTGAAAAGTTCTATGGATGTGAGGACGTGAACGGGTGATGGAGTTGACTGTGGAACGGTGCCTATTCGCCCTTGCGGAAGGTATCGAGGTAGGCGAACAGGGCAGGCGAACCGCCGGTGTGCAGGAAGAGGATGTTGCTTCCTTCCTTGAAGCGTCCCTTGCGTACGAGGTCAATCAGGCCTGACATGGCCTTGCCCGAGTAGACCGGATCAAGAAGTATGCTTTCGGTACGGGCGAGCATTTTCACGGCCTCGACCATGGCGTCCGTGGGCAGTGAATAGCCAGGTCCCACATAGTCGTCGAAAGCTTCCACGCAATCCCGTGGAATGTCGACCTTCGCGCCGATGAGCTCTGCGGTCTGTTGTGCCAGCGTGAACACGGCTTCTTCCTGAATGACCTTTTTTCTGTTCACGCCAATGCCGGTAATGGGAATGTTCATGTTGCATCCGACCATCCCAAGCAAGAAGCCCGCATGGGTTCCGGCGCTGCCGCTCGGGACGATGAAGTGATCAAAGTTCAGACCCGTCTCGAACATCTGCTGCATGATTTCCTGGGCGCACTGCACGTAGCCGAGAGCACCGACGGGATTCGACGCACCTCCAGGCACGATGTACGGTGTTCTGCCCTCAGAGGCGAGCTTGTCCGCGACCTTTTGCATTTCCGCGGCCATGTTGCTGCCACCCTTTACGACGGTAATGCCTTTGACGCCGAGCAACTGATAGAGGAAGTTGTTGCCCGACGCCTCAGGCTTGTAACTGTTGGGCACGCGTTCCTCGAGTACGAGGTGGCAGTCAAGCCCTTCCTTAACAGCCCATGCAAGGGTCAGGCGGCAGTGGTTGGACTGCACTGCGCCGCAGGTGATGATGGTGTCGGCACCCTTCTCGAGCGCGTCGGCAATGGCGAAATCAAGCTTGCGTGTCTTGTTCCCGCCGCCGGCACCGGGCAGAAGGTCGTCACGTTTCATGTAGATGTTGACCTTGCCGCCAAGTGCCTTCGAGAAGGCGGGCAGGTACTCTATGGGTGTGGGATGCTTGACATAGCCACGACGGGGGAACTGGGACAGGTTCATGATTTTCCTCGTTTTGAAAGGGTAAGGAACCACCAGGAATTAACATAATGCCTTTTCTTGCTTAAACTGGCCTCAATAGCCAATTTTGCCCTGGCAAAGCATTATGTTGTTTCATAGCAAGTCCTAAGAGGTGAATTTGTGGTGTCTCGAGGTGACTCGAAGAGTTGGAGTGAACTGGAATGTTGCGGGAACTTCTGGTCGGGACAGTCTGGAATTTTGTGGAGGCGTGTGATTGCCGAGGAACGGGAAGAGCCCCCGGTTGAAGGCAGGGCGATGACGCGCCCACCAGGAGGGGCATTCATGGCTCGAATCCTGGCAACCATCTTGGAAAGCACCTTGGAAAGCACCTTGGAAAGCACCTTGTCAGGCCGGTTGCCCAGGCTTCTTCCCTTGCGGCATCGGAATGATCCCCTTGGCAATGTCCACCGCTGTCTTCGCAAGCACGTCGGCTGCGTCGACAAAGGGAACCGGATACCTTGCTCTCGCAAGAAGTCCGAGCTCGGTGCAGGCTATGGCCAAAACCTCAGCGCCCAGACATGCCACGTCTTCTATGACCGCTTGGTAGAGTGCATGGACTTCGGGCCCGGTGTCGCCGGTCTTGACGAGCTTGATGACGCGCAGGAGCTGCTCTTCCATCCCCGGGGACGGAAAGACCGTTTCGAATCCCTGCCTTTTGCAAGGTTCGTCGTAGAGCCTTGTGAGACGAATCGCCGGCGAGGCCAATATGCCGGCCTTGTGGGCCCTGGGGCAGAATTCTCGCATGGCCTCGGCAGTCAGCTCGACGATGTTGAGCACCGGGATGGACACGGCCCTGTCCACGTCCTGGTAGTAGTTGTGCGCCGTGTTGCAGGGAATGCAGATGAAGTCTGCGCCCCATTCTTCGAGCTTGCGGGCCATTTCGGCCATGCACGGAGCTGGAGAGTAGCCGCTGCCCTCCAGAAGAGCCTTTATGCGCGACGGAATTTTGGGGTTGTTGTCCACAAGACAGTGGACGTGATCCACGTCGTCGCGCGCAGGCGTGAAGCGTATGATCCGTTGCATGAAGTCGGTTGTCGCCTCTGGGCCCATGCCGCCGAGAATGCCGACAACACTTTCTTTCGACGAGCGACGTTGTGGACTGTTTTCCTGGCTGCCCATTGCTCCCTCTCTGCGACCGCATGACAGGTCGGCTGATGCAAGTCGTGTCATCCTTCGAACTTGTCGCCGCGTTCCTGATCGAGGTCGTTTTCAAGCTTGGACACGAAGACCGCGCCGGTAGCGTCGCCAAGCACATTGATGGTCGTACGGGCCATGTCCATGATGCGGTCAACGCCTGCCACAAGAGCGATGGCCTCGAGCGGGATACCGGCTTGGGTGAAGATCATGGTGATCATGATGAGGGCGGCTCCGGGAACACCCATGGAGCCGATGGATGCGAGGATGGCCATGATCACGATGGTCACCTGCTTTTCGAGCGGCATCGGGATGCCGTAGACCTGGGCCGCGAAAATGCTGACAATGCCCATGTAGATGGCAGCACCGTCCATGTTGATGGTGTTGCCAAGTGGGATGGAGAACGAGGAGACCTGCTTCGAGGCTCCCAGCTTCTGCACCCCAATCAGGTTGGCGGAAAGGGCGGCTGCCGAAGAGCAGGTCGTGAAGGCAATCATCAGAGGTGCGGACAGAATCTTGAAGAACTTGCCTGCCTTGATACCGCTGAAACGGACGCAGGGTATGTAGATGAAGAGAATCTGGCAGAGGCTCGCTAGATACATGATGCCAACGAGCTTGATGAGCGGCAGGAGCACCGCAATGCCGTGATTGGTCACGGTCACGGCCATCAGGGCGAAGACGCCGATGGGCGCGTACAGCATGACGATCGTGGTGACCTTGATCATGATTTCGGACATTCCGTCGAAGAAGCCGGAGACGACTTTTGTCCTTTCTCCACACATGTTGATGCACAGGCCGATGAGCACCGCAAAGAAGATGATCTGCAGCATGTTGCCCTTGGCAAGTGCATCCATGGGGTTGATTGGCACGATTCCGAGCAGCACATCCGACATGGCAGGCGGTGTCACGTCCCTGGCCTTCAGGTTGTCGGTTGCAAGGTCGAGACCGATGCCGGGATTCAGACAATTGGCCAGTATCAGGCCTATGATGATGGCGATGGTCGTGGTGACAAGGTAGTAGACGAGCGTTTTCGACGCGATGCGTCCGAGACTTCTCACGTCGCCTACGCTGGCGGCGCCGGCCACGAGCGTTACGAACACAAGTGGAACGACAACCATCCTGATGAGGTTGATAAACAGCTGACCGAATGGTTGAAAGTAGGCGGCGGACCACCCCATGGAGGAGGCCAGCATGCCAACTGCGATGCCAAGAACCATTCCGATGCCCATCTGCATGGGCAGTCCTATCTTTTTCATGACTCTCTCCCAGCTTGCAGTGTTCAGGAGTGCGGCAATGCAGTGCCGTGCAGATTGATGCAGGAGTCAAATGTCAACATTTGACTCCTGACTTTCGAAATATCCGAGATCCAATTTTCCTGTCAACGAAAACGAAACCCGGGAACATGTCCCGGCGCTTGGGAGGCTTCTCGCGCCTGTCGCTTCTCCTTGTGGAGAAAATGTCACAAGTCTGGAAAAGTCGGTTTGGCGCAAGTCCGCCATACTGGCCAGTTTAGCGCCAAATTTTCGCTTTCAGGCTACCAAATCCGGGGCATGGCAGCGTTCGGGTCGGTCGGGGATATTTCCCTGTCCCCGGGAACTGGAGAAATTCCCCATTGAAGGGTCGCGGGCCGAGACTCGCAGCCCTTCTTTCATGCCTTGTGCACGGGGCGTTACATGATGAGGTCAGCAGTCTCTCCAATGATGCCTTGTCCGAAATTTGCCCAGGGATTGCGTTTGCCTGGGCGGGAGTGCCGTGCTATCTCAAGCCCTCGCAAGGCCGTCCCTCCGGGCGCTCCCTAGTCGTTTTGTCCACTTCTGGCCAGTGGCTCAATGGCAAACACCGGCCTCGCTGGCCAATTTTCGGCACATCCAAAACAAGGCATGTCCTCACAAGAAACGACATGCCGTTTTTGCAAAAGCCCGTATTCCTCAAGGCCCAGAAGCCCGCAGAACGCCGCACTCCAAACATTTCCACTTCCCGGGTACACACATGAAAGTACTGGTCACTCCCCGTTCCTTTGGCAAAAGCGACCCCACGCTCTTCTCCAGGCTCAGGGCCATGGGTTTCGAGATCGTCCCCAACGACACCGGCGCCATCCTTTCCGAGGAGGCCATGTGCGAGAAGATAGCCGACTGCGAGGCGGTCATTCTGGGCGTCGATCCCTGCAACGCCAACGTGCTCGCCCACGCCCCCAGGCTCAAGGTCATCGCCCGCTACGGCGTGGGCCTCGACAACGTGGACACGGCCGAGTGCGAGCGCAGGGGCATCAAGATCACCCGCACCGTGGGCGCCAACAGCGATGCCGTGGCCGACTACGCCTTTGCCCTCATGTTGGCCTGCGCGCGCAAGGTGGTGCGCATCGACGCCCGCTGCCGAAAAAGGGACTGGGGCAAGGAAACGGGCATCGACATCTTCGGCAAGACCCTCGGCATCGTGGGCCTTGGCGCCGTGGGCAAGTGCGTGGCCCGGCGCGCCAGGGGCTTCGGCATGAAAATTCTCGCCCACGACCCCTGCATGGACATGGCCTTCGCCAGGGAAAACGGCATTCTCCCGTCCTCCCTCGAGGACATGTTCCGCGAGGCCGACGTCATCACCCTGCACACGGCGCTCACGCCGGAAACCCGCCTTCTCGTCAACAAGAACCGTCTTGCCCTCATGAAAAAGACGGCCATTCTCGTGAACACGGCCAGGGGCGAGCTCGTGGACGAGGAAGCCCTGCTCGAAGCGCTCTCGAGCGGCGCCATCCACGGAGCCGGACTCGACGTCTTCACGAAGGAGCCTCCAGCGGACGAGCGCTGGTACGCGCTCGACAACGTGGTTCTGGGCTCGCACACCTCGTCCTCCACGGATGGCACCACCAACCGCATGGGAGAGATGTGCGTGGACGCCCTGAAGCAGGCATTCGCCCTCTGAAAGAGCCCAGGAAGACAGGGCCAAGGGAGACGGCCAGGGGAAGCCTCCTTCACCCACAACAGGGTGGGCATGCGTCCGCAATCAGACATCGCGCCTGTCTCAAGAACCGGGTGGGCCCTGGGCCTGCCCGATCCCCGATTCTTTTCGAAAGCCGACGGACTGCCTGGGTCCGCGAAGCCGTCCCAAGCTGTTCTGCGACTTCTTCCCTATTCGCCCTCTTCCCGCGCCCAGCCGCGAGAGCGCTCGACGGCCCTGTGCCAGGCGTGCAGAAGATCGGCGCGGTGCTCCTCGGACATCCTTGGCTCGAAGCGACGCTCAAGATGCCAGAGACCGGCCACTTCCTCGGCGCTGTCCCAGAAGCCCACGGCCATGCCCGCAAGGGCAGCCACGCCGAAGGCCGTGGTCTCGGTGACGGCGGGACGCTCCACCGGCACGCCCAGAATATCGGCCTGGAACTGCATGAGCATGTTGTTGCGGCTGGCGCCGCCGTCCACGCGCAGGCCGGTCAGGGGCAGTCCCGCGTCC
Organism: uncultured Desulfovibrio sp.; assembly: GCA_964635595.1. Classification (GTDB taxonomy): domain Bacteria; phylum Desulfobacterota; class Desulfovibrionia; order Desulfovibrionales; family Desulfovibrionaceae; genus Desulfovibrio. The sequence goes on along the minus strand of CAZWOT010000017.1, from coordinate 14,885 downwards.
CTTTCCATGCAGCGCACGATGTCGAGGGTCTGCAGGGCAATGGCCTCGAGGGCCGCACGGGCGATGTGCCCGCGGTTGACGCCGCGGGTGAGCCCCACGATGGTGCCGCGGGCGTACTGGTCCCACCAGGGAGCCCCAAGGCCGGAGAAGGCCGGCACGAAGCACACGCCGCCGTTGTCCTTGACGGTGGAGGCAAGACTCTCGATTTCCGCGGCGGAAGAGAAGAGCTGCAGGCCGTCGCGCAGCCACTGGACAAGGGCGCCGGCGATGAAGACGCTTCCCTCGAGGGCGTAGACGAGCCTGTCCGAGGTCTGCCAGGCCACGGTGGAAAGCAGGTTGTTGGCGCTGCGCCTCGCCTCCTCGCCGGTGTTCAGGAGCAGAAAGCAGCCGGTGCCGTAGGTGTTCTTGGCCATGCCCCTGGCAAGGCAGCCGTTGCCGAAGGTCGCCGCCTGCTGATCCCCAGCGATGCCCGCGATTGCCAGAGGCGCTCCCAGAACTTCCGGGTGCGTCTTCGCCGCGACGCCGGACGAGGGGACCACCCTGGGCATCATGGAGCGGGGTATGCGGAAGATGGCCAGCAGGTCGTCGTCCCAGTCGCCCTCGTGGATGTTGAAGAGCATGGTGCGGCTGGCGTTGGAGGGGTCCGTCACGTGCGCGGCGCCCCTGGAGAGATTCCAGACAAGCCAGGTGTCCACGGTTCCGAAGAGCAGATCGCCCTTCTCGGCCCTCTCCCGCGCGCCGGGCACGTTGTCGAGTATCCAGCGGATCTTGGTGGCCGAGAAGTAGGCATCGGGAAGAAGCCCGGTTCTCTCCACCACCAGCGCGCCTTCCCCCGCATCGCGGAAACGGTCGCAGAAGTCTGCCATGCGCCTGTCCTGCCAGACGATGGCGTTGTACACGGGCTCGCCCGTGTTCCTGTCCCAGACAATGGTCGTCTCGCGCTGGTTGGCGATGCCCACGGCCGCGATGTCGCCAGCGCGCACGCCGGAGTCCCTCACGCACCGGGCGAGCACCGACAGCTGGCTGTCGAGGAGCTCGTTTGGGTCATGCTCGACCCAGCCGGGCTTCGGGTAGATTTGCGTGAACTCCTGCTGGGCTATCTGCAGGATGCTGCCTTTGTGGTCGAAAAGTATGGCCCTGGAGGACGTGGTGCCCTGGTCGAGGGCAAGAACGCAGGTCTTCATGGCATCTCCCGTGGCGTTGGGCGAAAGCTTGTGGAGAAAAGTCTAACCTTGCCCGCGCGTGTCTGTCCACGAGGAAGACAGGTTCCAGGCGTGCGCCAGTGGCCGCCGTCCCTTGTTTCTCTTTCAGGGGATGGAGCGGGTGGCGCCCAGCCTGCGCGAGACGTTGTTGCCAGCTTCCAGAAGGGCCCCCTCCAGTTCCGCGGAGACACGCTTGGTGAGCCTCACCGTGGGCGCCGTGACGGAAAGTGCTGCAACGGCCCTGTCGGTGCGGTCGAAGATCGGCACGGCGATGCAGCGCACTCCGGGGAAGAGTTCCTCGTAGTCGTACGCAAGCCCGCGCCTGCGGACATCCTCAAGTTCGGCGAGAAAGTTCTCGAAGGCCTTGTCCGAGACGGTGGGCACGGTCTCCCTGCGTATGCGCTCGAGCAGGGCGGGATAGGCCGACTGGTCGCTGAAAGCGAGATAGGCCTTGCCCGAGGCCGAATAGAAGATGGGGAACGACACCCCGACAATGAGGTCCGGGCGCAAGGCCTGCGAGGTCACGTTCTTGTCCACGATCACCATGTCCGTGCCCGAGGCCACGCAGACATTGACCGTCTCGTCGAACTTCTCGAGAAGCGTCCGGCAAAAGGGACGGGCCACGTCGGGTATGCTCGTGCCGTCGAGAAACTTGCTGCCAAGACAGAAGAGCTTGTGGGAGATGCGGTAGCTTCCCCGCTTCTCGTCCTGCATGACGTATCCCGCGTCCTCGAAGGTGAGCAGGATGCGGTGCACGGTGGTCTTGGGCATGCCGACGGCCCGGGAAAGCTCGGCGAGCTCCCAGTCTTTTTTCGAGGCCAGCGTGTCGAGCACCTTGCAGGCCTTGGCCACGGCGCCGATGGTGTAATACTGCTTGTTTTCGTTCATGAATGCCCGCTTGTGGGACCTGAAAGTTGGGCGGCTGCGGGAAGGCTTTTCCACGTGACCCGCGTCGAGAAAGGAGATCGGGACAAAGCCCCGGAAGAAAGGCTGGAAGTGCTTGGGAACACACTTTCCGAGTGGCTCGCGTGCCGCCGACCGTAGCCGGAAGAGTATGCAAATTGCGCCTGCTTTGCAATGCCCCGAGACCATTTCAATCCTTTGAGATCTCTTGTGATTCGCCGACCACAGCGCGTCTGGAAAAGTCGTTTTCTTCTCCCGCGACACTTTTTGCCCATGCCGCTGCAGGGTCCTGCATTCTTCTCCTTCCCCCGGCACAAGGATTCGAAAGCCTGCAGGGCGACGGAACCTTGCCTTCCAACAGGCCGCAAGCATTCTTTATGCACGTGTTTCCCGCATCTTGTGCGTCTTTCTTCGCCAGGCAGTCACGATTTTTCAAAAACCAGCTTGACGCGTCGCATGTGTCAACGTATGTTTCAAATTAAGTTATGTCGTAACTCAATACGGAACATAACTTGGAAACACGAAATTGTCGTGAAACAACATAGCGGCATTTCTTGACTTAATTTTTCAGTACGCTGTTCCGCAATTCGGGACACCTGGAGGACTTCATGAGAGACGCGATTATCGTTGGCGGCGGAATTGCTGGCATGTCCGCCTCGTGGCGCCTGCGCTACGGCGACATCATCGTGCTCGAGGCAAGCAACCGCATCGGCGGCCGCCTGCGCTCCGAGCGCCGCGGCAAGTACTGGCTCAACTGGGGCGGCCATGTTTTCGGCGGCGAGGGCTCCTACGTGGACAAGCTGCTCAAGGAAGTGGGCGTGGACGCCCTCAACCTGCAGGGTTCTTTCTCGGCCCTGTCCTACAAGGGCAAGACCCTCAACGGCGGCAGCGTCAATCTCTACCCCTTCAAGCTGCCCATCTCGTGGGGAACCCGCTGGGAAATCGTCAAGACCGGCCTCAAGGTCATGCGGGCGGTGAAGGAGTACAAGAAGGTCAACAAGCCACGCAAGGGCGAGGACTACCGCGTCCGCCAGCAGCGCATCTACGACTTCATGGCCGACCGGACCTTCGCCGACTTCACCGGGCCTCTCGACCCCGCGGTGGACGCCTTCTTCAGACCCACGGTCTCCCGCTCCTCAGGTGATCCGGAAGAAGTCTCGGCCGGAGCGGGTGTCGGCTACTTTCTCCTTGTCTGGGACAAGAGCGACGGCCTTGCCCGCAACATCGTGGGCGGTGCAGCCACGCTCCCCCAGGCCATCGCCGACAAGTTGGGCGACAAGGTGCGACTTGGCTGCGAGGTTCTCGAGGTCGTGCAGCACTCCGACCACGTGGAGGTGACCTGGAAGGAAAACGGCGAGGAAAAGACCGAGTCAGCACGCTACTGCGTCATGACCACGCCCGCACCTATCACCCGGCGCGTGACCAAGGGACTCGATCCCGTGGTGTACGAGGCACTGGGCGAGATACGCTACGGCCACTACGTCTCGGCCGCGTTCCTCACCAACGAACACGGCCGTCAGTCCTGGGACGACGTGTACGCCTACTGCTGCCCGGAACGCTCCTTCAACATCGCCTTCAACATGTCCAACCTGGTCCGCTCCATGGAGACCGAGCGTGCTCCCGGCTCCTCCTTCATGGTCTTCTCGCCGGCCTCGCTGGCCCGCAAGCTCATCGATCTCCCCGACGAGCAGGTGCTCGAGATCTACCGCAAGGATCTGGAGGAGATCTTCCCCGGCTTCGGGAACATCGTGGTGGAGCAGTCCGTGCAGAAGTTCAGGGACGGGCTCGCCTACTGCTTCCCGGGCCGAAACAAGGTGCAGCCGAAGCTCATGCGCTCGCCCGACCGCATCTACCTTGCCGGAGACTACCTGGGCTCCTGGTACACCGAGACGGCCATCCAGACCGGCCTTCTCGCGGGCGAGGACATCAACTCCAAGCTCTACACCGAACGCCTCCTGCCCGACAACGGCTTCAGGTACTAGCGGCGGCAAGCGAAGGACAACGTGAAAAGACCTCCCGGCGCGGGTGCGGTTCCCGTTTGGGGCCCGTTCCCGCTGCCGGGGACAAAGCGGAGCATATCATGACACGCCAGATCGTGGCTTCCGAAAACGCGCCCAGGGCCGTCGGCAACTACTCCCAGGCCGTCCGGGCGGGCGACTTCCTCTACCTGTCCGGACAGATCTGCCTCAACCCCCATACCGGCGAACTCGAGCGCGAGAGCGTGGCTGCCCAGACAAGGCGCATTCTCGAAAACATCCGCGCCATCGTGGAAGAGGCCGGCGGCACTCTCGACAACGTGGTGCACTGCCAGGCCTTCCTGTCGGACATGAAGCACTTCGAGGAGTTCGACAAGGTCTACGCGAGCTACTTCTCCGCGCCCTATCCGGCCCGCATGACGGTCACGAGCGGCGGCATCTACGAGAACCTCGACGTGGAAATGTCCGCAGTGGCCTATCTGGGCTCGCAGGAATAACCGGCAAAAAGACGGCCTGGAGAAGACGACCCGCGAAGGAGCCCGGTCCGGAAGAGCACATCGCGCTCCCAGCCGGGCTGCCTTCCGCCAGGCCGGAACAGCTCCCGAGGCCCGACAGGGCCGCGGGCTCCACACCTCCACCCGCGTGAACCATGCGGGAATCCCACGGGACGCGCCCTAGATGTCCGGCGCGCCCCTGGCACGCCTTTACCCGAAAACCGCGCGCGAGACCCCGGCGGGCACCCGCCGAAAGGGGGTTTCGCGTGCCGGAGGACATACCCATGACCAAGACCCATCCACCCGGAACCAACTACGAGACGGCGCCCCTTGGGCGCATTCACAAGAAGGTGATTGGCGGGGGCATGCTCGGCCAGTACAGCGACGGCTATATCCTGGGGTCCATCGGCATCTCCATGAGCCTCGCAACCGAATATCTCGGACTCGACGCCTGGTGGCTCGGCCTCATCGGCGCGGCCTCGCTCATAGGCCTCATGTTCGGCAGCCTCTTCATGGGCACCATCGCCGACCGCATCGGGCGCAAGCGCATCTTCTGCACGACCATGGTCGTCTTCTTCCTGGCGTCCGTCCTGCAGTACTTCGTGGAGAGCCCCTTCCAGCTCTTCGTGCTGAGGCTTGTCCTCGGCCTCGCCCTTGGCGCGGACTACGCCGTGGGCCTCACCATCGTGAGCGAGTGGACGCCGGCCCGGTTACGCCCGAGAGCATTGAGCTTCCTCATGATCATGTGGGTCATGGGCTACGTTTCCGCCTACGTGGTCGGCTACCTCCTGCAGGGCGTGGGCGACGACTCCTGGCGCTACATCCTGCTCTCGTGCGCCGTGCCCTCGGCCCTCGCCATGGTCGTGCGCGCCGGCACCCCCGAGTCGCCCTCCTGGCTTGTGGGCAAGAACAGGGCGGACGAGGCCCTCGCCCTCGTGAAACGCTACGTGGGCGAGCAGTACGTGCTTCCTCCCATGGAGGCGGCTCCTCCCAAGGCCACCTGGGCCATGCTCTTCTCGCCCCAGTGGCGCAAGAACACCATCGTCGGCGGCGTCTTCTTCGCCTGCCAGGTGATTCCCTACTTCTCCCTGAGCATCTTCCTGCCCCAGCTCTTCAAGGAGCTCGGCATGGAGGACCCGTACACCTCGGGCATCGTCTTCAATCTCTTCCTCTTCCTCGGCGTGCTTCTCGGCACCTGGATCATCGACCACATCCCGAGACGGCTCTTCCTCACGGGCAGCTTCTACATCTGCGCCGCGGCACTGGCCGTGTGCGTGGTCTGGAACGGCATGCCCATCTTCTGGACGCTCGTGTGCATCTCGACCTTCAGCTTCGTCATCTCCGCAGCCTCGGTGCTCGAGTTTGCCTATCCTCCCGAGCTCTTCTCCACCGAGCTGCGCGGCTCGGGCGTCGGCTTCAGCGTGGCCTGCAGCCGCGTGGGCGGCGCAGGGGGCACCTTCCTCCTCCCCGTGGTCATGCAGAACTTCGGAACCAACGCGGCCCTGCTGGGCTGTGTCGCGGCCCTTGTCTGCGGCGGCCTCGTCTGCCAGCTGTGGGCGCCGGAAACGCGCCAGAAGACCGCTGGCCAGGTCGTGCAGCCGGCCTGACCCAAACACCTTGCCATACCTCCTCCGAGAGAAAGCCCGCCCGACGTTGAGGTCGGACGGGCTTTCTCCATTCATCGGGGGCCGGCTCCCGGACAGGACGGCCGGAGCGCTCGGGCAAAATCTGCTACAGGGCGTCGAGCTGGGCCTTGGCCTCCTCGGACTCCTTTTCGAGAGCGGCCTGCCTGGCCTTGTCGATGCCGAGGGCCGAAGCGAGGTTGTCGAGGTAGCCGCGCTCCATGAAGTGATCGATGTCGATGACGAGGCAGGACAGGCGGTAGAGGTCCTCGCGCTGTTCCTGGGACTGCATCTGCGAGGCCAGAGCCTCGAGGCTCAGGGGCTCGTCCATGAGGCGCTCCACGAGCGCGGGGCCGTCCGCGCCCTGCAGGAACTGCTGGGAGAGCTTGCGGATGCGCTCGCGCTCCGTGTCGTCGATGTGTCCGTCCGCGCGGGCGGCGTACACGATGGCCCGCATCATGAGCAGGGCCGCGGGATCGTCCGCGGCGGGCAGGGCAGGGGTCTCGACGGAGTCTCCCTCGCCCGCGGCCTGATTCTTGTTGGCGGACCACTTCTGGTAGAAATTCATGGCTATGGCGCCGGCGCCCACAAGCGCTGCCGCGTTGACCACCTTCTTGGGCAGGACGGAGCCCACGAGCGCCGCGAGGGCGCCCACGCCGAGCACGGTGCCCGCGCCGCCGGGAACCTTGTCCACGGCCCCCTTGGCCTTCTGGCCAAGGTCCTGCACGGTGCCCGGCAGCTTCTTGCCGATGCCGCCGGCCATTTCCATGGCCTTGCCGGACAGGGTGGCCACCGTATTGGCAAACGAGGGGGACTTGAGGATGCTGTAAATGGACATGTGAACCTCTTGGGGAATAGTATGGTTTTCGCGTGCGAACAGCCGGCCGCGTCCTGCGCTCCCGTCACCTCGCGTTTTTTGCGCGCATTCGGGTCGACAGCGGCGAAACTCCCGTATGACACGAGAGGATAAGAAGACATGGGCAAAGTTCAAGTGTCAAAAATTTGATCACGTCCACATCTTGCCTTTTTTCGCCGCATCAAGCACGCTGCTTCCGAAGGCAAACGCAGCAATCCCGTTCCGAACAGCAAAATCTTCCCCGCAAAAAATATTTTTTCAAGACTCTTCTCAAACACGTTTTCATCGCAATCCTGCCATATAAAGTCGTGAACCGGCTGTTTCACGCCTCTTTTGAATGGCTTTTCTTCCCCTTCAGCCAACCTTTTCCAGCATCATTTCGTCCTGAAGAGCTAAACAAGATCCCATGAGCAGCATGCCCGCCTTCCTGGCCTCCGAATTTGTTCCTGCTTCCCCCGAGGAAGCCGGATTCCACGTCATCCCCTTCCCCCTCGAGCGCACGGTTTCCTACGGGGGCGGCACCCGTCTGGGCCCGAAAGCCATTCTCGAGGCCTCGCAGCAGCTGGAAGCCTGGGACGGCATGTCCTCGCCAGGCACTCTTGGCATCCACACGACACGGCCCGTGGACTGCGACAAGCCCCTCCCGGAAGTCTTTGCGGATGCAAGAAATCTCGTCCGGCGGGCGCTGGAGTGCCGTGCCATCCCCGTCACCCTGGGAGGCGAGCACATGGTGAGCTACGCGCCCGTGGCGGCGCTCCACGACGAGGGCAAGCGCTTCGGCATCCTCCACTTCGACGCCCACGCGGACCTGCGGGACAGCTACGAGGACGACCCCTGGTCGCATGCCTGCGTGCTGCGCCGCATCGTGGAGCACACTAGACTCCCCCTGGTCCAGTTCGGCACCCGCGACTACAGCTGCGAAGAGGCCAAATTCAGAAAGGACGCGAACATCACGGCATACGACGCGGACGAACTCGCCCGCCACGGACTTCCGGCAAATCCCCTGCCGGACGGCTTTCCCAGGGCCGTCTACGTGACCTTCGACGTGGACGGCTTCGACGCCTCGCTCATGCCCGCCACCGGCACCCCGTCCCCCGGGGGCCTCTTCTGGCACGAGACCATGCGCATTCTCGAGACCTGCCTTGCCGGCAGGACCATCATCGGGTTCGACGTGGTGGAGCTTGCCCCCATCGAGGGTCTCCACCACGCGAACTTCACGGCGGCAAAGCTCGTGCACGTCCTGATGGGCATGGCCCAGCGCCTGCGAAAGAACGGCACGGTCATCTGCTGAGCGAGCCTGGGCGCTGGTTCGAGCTCTCCCCGGGCCTACTCGTGCATGATGCGGGTCCAGAGCTTGAGGCTTTTCTCGACGCAGCACGCCACGACCTTGGTCATGTCCTCGAGGCTGTCCTTTGCAAGGGCCTGTTTGTAGGGCTTTTGCCATTCCTCCTCGACGACCAGCGGAAGATAGTGCCCGCAGAGAAGGGGAAGGGTTGCTGCCGCACGGGCAACAAGGCCGTTCTTGTCCTTGAAGGGCTGGATGCGCTCAAGACCAAGGCAAAGCATGGCTGCCTGGCAAATGGGGTGCCTGTCGCCCGAATACGCTCCCTCAAGCAGGGCCTGCACCGCCTCCTGCGCCCCCAGTCCCGAAGCGTCTTTTCCCTCGCGGTACACGCCTGCATGGGGAATGACGCGCAGGCCTTTCGTGAGCCTCTCGTGCAAAGCTGCGACCCTGGCCGCATCGAGGCGGGCGTTTTCCCTCTCCTTGCGGAAGAGGTCGAAGACGTGGCCGTAGGAGCGGCCAAGACCCTCGACGTCCACCGCGTCGTCCAGCTTGCCGTTCGTGGTGAGGCCGTCCTCGAGCAGAATCTTCACGTCGAGGATGCTGTAGGCATTTCCCTCGAGGGCGTTCGAGGACCAGACATGGGAGACGCGAAAGTATTCCCACGCCTGGTCGAGCTTGAAATCATCCTCGTATGTCCCGATTTCGAGAAAACGCTTTTTTCTCAAGTCAAGACTCTCAAATACATTCATTGGCATAAAACACCTCTCATTTTGGCCTAAAATTTTACTTACAGGTTATTTACAGACGTATTTATTATGGCCTTGGAGACATACTTGGAGACATATTCGGAGACAAATCAGAGGAGCGTATCATTCTTAAGTAATCTTTTTGAACATTTAATTCACTTTCAGCTATAAATTTTATGAATTTTTGATCATTAACCCAAGCTTTTTCAAGACAATCAATATATATATTCCTATTAATTGGAGGAATTGCCACTGGCAAAAGCTCATTTTTTATCAAAATACAATTCATTGCGAGTCGAGCAATTCTGCCGTTTCCATCTGCAAATGGATGAATAAACACAAAATCTTTGTGAAATTTTGCCGCAAGGACAACAGGATGTGTACTACCCTTTAATACATTATATTTATAAATTAATTTTTGTATCTCTTTATCAATTTTTTTATAGTTTAAAAACTCCCTTTCATATCCAGATGCAAATACTCTGCAGTTACGATACTTGCCAGCAACTCCATCATTTCTTAAACTTCCGCTTAAAAATGTGTGCATAATTTTTAGATTTTCTTCAGTTAAATCTCCTTTTTGCACTATCTCAAACATAAATTTATAGGCATGCCGCAATCCTTCGACAGCCAGAGCATCACAGAGAGGTTTTCCCCCAGCAGTCAAACCCAAATTTATCAATATTGCCGTTTCGCTAGAAGTGTACGAATACCCTTCTATTGCATTTGAAGAAAATGTCTGCTCCAGGTCAAAAAAATTTTTAATTTCTTCAAGTGTTCTCCAGTCTTTAAATGGCCTAAGAGCAGAAATTTCATCTCTACGCTGATCAATTTCCTTCAACAGTTCGCACAAGGACCTCATTAGGAAACCTCTCCAAAAGCCAAGACACACAATTAGGAACTGTCAGAAAATAACTCATTAGCAAGTTGTCGCTTTTGCTATCGGTTTTGGCAGTAGTTTCAGCAGGTTATCATCGTGCACAGCTGAAAATCAGGCTGTTTTCTGATGAGTTGTTTCCTGATGGTTCCTTAGGAACCACCAGGAATTAACATGATGCCTTTTCTTGCTTAAACTGGCCTCAATGGCCAATTTTACCCCGGGAAAGCATTACGTTGTTTCCTGGCAAGTCCTTAGAGTTGATCCACTTTTATCCCTACTTCTTGCCTGTTGCACTTTGCTGATGTCGCCAATTGCTCGAGCAAATCCAAAGCCTCATGCCCTAGCAACAAAATAAACCTACCACCAGCACGAAAAAAAGTCTAGTGCTGATTTGCATCTCCGCTGCGCACCACCCGCGCGGGCACGCCGCAGGCAACGGCCCCCGCCGGCACGTTCCTCGTCACCACCGAGCCCGCGCCGACGACGGCCCCGCGACCGATGGTGACGCCCTTGAGGATGACGGAGCGCATGCCTATCCAGGCGTAGTCCTCGATGACCACCGGACGATCGTTTTCCATGCCCGGCTCCTCGCTTCGCCTCTCGCAGGGCCAGGGGGCGTGGAAGTCGCTGTCCACGATGATCACGTCCGGCCCCACCAGAACCTTGCGGCCGAGGGTTATCGAGGTCGAGCGGCAGGTGATGGACGTGCCGGTGAGTTCGCACCCGTCGCCAAGCACGATTTTTGCGTTCGGGCCAAAGGTGCGCAGCCTCGCCGGATGGGTGATGGCGCAGGCCGTGGACCTTCTGTGCGAGGAGATGATGCTTGTGCCCTCGCCGATTTCGATGACGCTTTGCGGCCAGCGCATGAGACCCACGGGCCCGTGGGCGGTCACGTTTTTGCCAAGGCGCACGCCAAGAAGCCGGGCCTTTATCCTGAGCCGCATGGTTCCGAAGAAGCCGCCCGCCACGCGCATGACCTGCAGACTCGCCCAGCTGACCACGTTCGGCAGGGTCAGCCCGCGCTCGAGAGCCTTGCGGATGAAATCACACATGCAGCTTTCCTCATGCGGGCCCTCCCATGCAGGAACAACCCTGCCCGGCAGTACCTACTCGGGCGAGCCTTCCCGCAGCTGCCTGCGCAGGCGGCAGACGCCGCACTCGCCGTCCGACGAGGTGGGGTACCCGCACACGGGGCAGTCGTTGAGCTGGTCGCCGCGCTCGCGCACCAGCGCCTCGAAGGCCTGGCGGCCGCGGTGTATGAAACCCTGGTAGAAGTCGAGCTTGCGGCCCGGCATGGCATGCTCGAGACGCTGCATGACCGTCTTCAGGGTCGAGAAGCTCGCCCCGGGGCTGTAGGGACAGGGGGCTATGTGCGGCTCGATGCCGGTCAGAAAGGCGTAGGTCGCGGTCTCGAACTCGGTGAGGCGCCAAAGGGGCTTTATCTTGCGCACGAAGCGCCCCTGGGCCGGAAGCAGCGGCCCGTCGCAGGCGAGATAGGAGGCGTCCCAGCGCAGGGTGTTGGAGAAGAGCCTCGCCACCTCGTCGTCGAGGTTGTGGCCCGTGGCAAGACAGGTGTAGCCCTCCTCCATGGCCACGCGGTTGAAGTAGTGCCGCTTGATCTTCCCGCACACGGCGCACACCGGGCGCTTGATGAGGGCCTTGACGTCGGGGATGGCAAGGCCTTCCTTCGCCATCTCCCGCACCATGAGACGAAGGCCGTTCTCCTCGCAGAAGCGCTCCACGCAAGTCCTGGCCGAGGACGAGGAATTGGGGATGGCCAGATCCACGAAAAGCCCGGTCGCGTCATAGCCCTGGCGGGTCAGCTCGCGCAGAAGGGAGAGCGAGTCCTTGCCGCCGGACACGGCCACGAGGATGCGGTCGTCCTTCGTGCACAGCTTTTCCTGGTGGATGGCCCGCTCCACCTGCCTGGAGAAGAACTTGAGAAAGCACTCCCTGCAGAAGCCCGCATTGTGGGCGCGGAGCTTGACCACCGCCTGGGTCTTGCAGATGCTGCACTTCATGGCTTGCCGATCGGTTCGAGCGTGAAAGGAGGGGCGTGAAAGGAGGGGCGCGAAAGGAGGGGCGCGAAAGCCGTGTCCCTGGCTAGTCGAGGAAGGTCGCGCGGTCCTGGAAGTTCACGCGCACGAGGTCGCGCTTCACCAGCTCCTCGGCGATCTGCACCGCGTTGAGGGCAGCGCCCTTGCGGATGTTGTCGGCCACGATCCACATGTTGAGGCCGTTCTCGATGGACTCGTCCTCGCGGATGCGGCCCACGAAGGTCTCGTCCTGGCCCGCGCACATGATGGGCATGGGGTACATGAGCTCGCGGGGATTGTCGTAGACCTTGACGCCGGGCGCGTCGTGCAGAAGCACGCGGCACTCGCCGGGGCTGAGCTTCTTTTCGGTCTCGATGTTCACCGACTCGGCGTGGCCGTAGAACACGGGCACGCGGGCGCAGGTGGCCGTGACGCGGATGTTCGGGTCGTGGAACATCTTGCGCGTCTCGTTGACCATTTTCATCTCTTCCTTCGTGTAGTCGTTCTCGAGGAAGACGTCGATGTGGGGCAGGATGTTGAAGGCAATCTGGTAGGGATAGGCCTGGCACTCGGCGTCGCGCCCGTTGAAGAGCGCACGCACCTGGCTTTCGAGCTCGCGCAGGCCCTTCTGTCCGGTGCCGGACACGGCCTGGTAGGTGGAAACCACGATGCGGCGGATGCCCACGGCGTCATGGATGGGCTTCAGGGCCACGAGCATCTGGATGGTCGAGCAGTTGGGATTGGCGATGATGCCCTTGTGCCAGTCGAGATCCTCGGGGTTCACTTCCGGGACCACCAGGGGGCAGCGATCGTCCATGCGCCAGGCAGCGGAGTTGTCCACCACCACGCAGCCGGCCTTGACCGCGTGGGGCGCAAATTTGGTCGAGGTCGCCCCGCCGGCGGAAAAGATGGCAATGTCCACGCCCTCGAAGCTGTCTTCCTTCAGCTCGCGCACGGTGAGCTCCTGGCCCCCGAACTCCACCTTGTTGCCGGCGGAACGCGAGGACGCGAACGCCAGCACTTCGGTCGCCGGGAAGGCGCGCTGTTCGAGCGTGTTCAGCATTTCCCTGCCCACGGCGCCGGTGGCGCCGCAGACCGCGACGGTCAACTTGCCCATTTTCGAGACTCCTGCATGGCTGCGGCCAAGGGGCATTTGCCCTGGAAGACCGCGCCCAAAGAAATGAAATCCTGCCGCCCGTTTTTGGGGAGCCGGGCCCGAGGTCGGGCCGTATCCCGCAAAATTTCGCGACAAGTCGTAATTTCTACCCGCAAACCTTGAAAAGCGTCAACTTGGCACGCGGCCTTTGATCCGCCGCACCCGCCCTCCAGCTGCCGCATTTGGGCGCATGCGGGGCCGTTTTTTGGGGTCCCCATGTTCCAGGGGGGAGCGCGCAATGCCCCCTCTTTTCGCAAGCGGTCCCGCTGCAAGGACTGGGGGACCTTCCCCATGCTCACGATCCCGGAACGTCCTTTGGCCGGACGGGCCCCTTCCGCAGCTTTCAGACATATCCCCCGCGCGGACACCCGCCTTCAACCCTTGCGCAACGTCCCGACATCGGGGCAGCTTTCGGGAACATGTGAATTTTTGCCTTTTACCTTGGCCTGTGACATATTTGGCCCTGCCACAAGGCGGGCCCGGGCTCGAAGACCGCCCGAACAGACATGCGGGCCATCTGCCCATTCGGCGTCCATTCGGCATCTCTTCGGCCTGCACACGCTTTTCATGCGGCCTGTCCCGGTTCCAGCGCACCTCTGCCAACGAGGCTGTCCCATGCACTCTGCCAACAACTGCTGCGAACTCTCCGTTCTCGACCTCGTGCCCTTCGGCCTGGCCGATCCCGTGCACCGCTACTTTGCCCTGCGCCTTTCGCCGCCGGACTGGCCGAAATGGAAGCCCGGGCAATTTCTCATGCTGAGGCCCAAGAGCTTCGGCCTCGAGCTGCCCTGGGGGCGTCCTCTGGGCATCTGCCTCATCCGCCCGCAGCACCTCATCCTCTTCTTCCAGGTGACGGGCAGGGGCACGGAAATGATGGCCCGCCTGCGCCCGCGCGACATCGTGCAGGTCTGGGGGCCGCTTGGCAACGGCTTTGCCATGGAGCCCGACACGCCGACCCTGCTCCTTGCCGGCGGCATGGGCATCGTGCCCTTCATCGGCTATGTCTCCGAGCACCCCAAGGCCTGGAACATCTCCATGCTCTTCGGACACCGGGACCCCATCGAGTGCTATCCCGTGGACAGCATCAACGAGCACATTCCTGTTGACTCCCTGCGCGAGACCGTGCCCGGCGACCTCGACAACTTCATCTTCACCCTGCAGGAGCGCATCAAGGAATACGCCTCGCAAAACGGGCTCATCCTCGCCTGCGGGCCCCTGCCCTTCCTGAAGACCGTGCAGGGCTTCGCCAAGGAGTACCACGCCCGCATGCAGCTCTCGCTGGAAAACCGCATGGCCTGCGGCGTGGGCGCGTGCCTCGGGTGCGTGGTGCGCACCACCGACTCCTGGCCCGACGCGCGCCACCGCAACACCCCGGTGCAAACCTGCACCTGCGGCCCCGTGTTCTGGGCCGACCAGATCGAGCTCGCCTGATCCGCGGGCCAGCATCCCCATCCATTTTCCCAGGGCAAGGATTGCCCTTGCATGCCAAAGCCCCCGGAGGCGGGAGCGGCGGCGCCGAAAGAAAAGGCCGGCATGGCCCAGGCATCGGGTCTTCCGAAGACTGCTGCATCCTGTCGATGTCTGTCGATGTCTGTCGATGTCTTTTGACGCCCTCCCGATCAAGACGTGAAGCACAACGAACTGGCAGTAACCCTCGCAGGCCCCAAGAAGACACTGCACCTGAAAAACCCGATCATGACCGCCTCGGGCACCTTCGGCTACGGCACGG
>CAZWOT010000016.1:10857-22754 GCA_964635595.1 uncultured Desulfovibrio sp. | reverse complement strand
CGCGCATCTCGGCTTCCAGCGCCTCCCTCTCGAGCCGTTTCTGGCTCTTGGGACGCCCTGGGCTGCGAGTCGGCGGGACTTCTCCCCTGGCAATCATCTCGGCCAGGAGCGCCTCGCGCTCGATCGTCGCCCTGTTCTTGCTGCCCCTGCGGCGGCCACGACCCGTTTTCACGGTCATGCCGGGAAGGCCCCTGAGCGTCTGCAGATCAAAATCGGGGCCTTCCATGCTCATGTCCGACGCGAGCAGACGCTGGTGCGAGGGGGGAACGCCAAGTTCCTGCAAAAGCCCGTCCAGATCTTCGGAATGGTCCGCATCCTCGGGCAGGTACTCGCCGTTTTCCCAAAGCCGGATGCGCATCTGCTCGAGCGCTTCGAGGAGGGCTTCGGAAGTCGGCTCGAGGTTTTTTGGTGAATGCCGAAAGCCCAGACCCTCCAGCATCCCGTCCGAAGGAATGCCGGAATCGGGAGTTTCCCCCGCCTTCTTGTCCTGTTCCTCGCAAAGCCTGTCGCACGCGGCCTCAAGCTCGCGGCGCAGGATTGCGGCCACGAGGGCAAGGGCGGCAAGACCCCGAACAAGAGGGGCAGGCGATTGCGTGGGATGGCTGGCGGCCTCGTCTGCGGTCTGGTCCGCGGGAAAGCTCGCGCCGAGCCTCTCCCGAAGGCCGGAAAGAAGGCAGGTGCCCGCCGGGGCGAGTGTCCAGATATCGAGTATTTCGCCCGCGTCTCGTTCATTTTCCGAGGCAAGGGCAAAGTGGCCAGCTCGTGTCATGGCCTCTTGCCAGCGCTCCTTGTCGACGGCGACGTCCACGACCCTGCCTTCCTCGTTCCTGACAAGGCGCAGATACTCGCCAGCCCCGTCAAGGATGGCGATGTCCGAAACGCCTTCCCGGATCTGCCTTGCCACGTCCTTTCGGGCCGCCCTGATCTTCCGCACAAGCTTTGCTGCACGCTCGGCACGCGCCTTTGGAGAGGAGTAGAGGGCGGCATGCATGCCGGCGCAAGGATCGGGAGAGCCTGCATCCTCGTCCTGCCCAAAATCCTCGTTTTTCCCCACCGTGCCGAACAAAAGCCCCCGGCCGGAGAGGATCAGCCTGTCCGGGTCCATGCCCGAGGCGCCCTCAAGGGCCCCGGCGTGCGTCTCCAGCATGCGCTCGAAGGAGGGGCCTCCTTCCTTGAGACGGACCACACTGTCGAGGCCCCCTGCCCGGACAAGATTCAGGGTCTGCCGAAACTCCTCCTCCCCGAGGAGAGCTTCGTCCAGGAGAACGCCGCGCACCTCAAGTCCCGCCTCGACAAGACGTCCATAAAAGGCATCCAGGCTTTCGGCGAGGGATTGGGACGAGCCTGTCTCGATGGCCAGGGGCATGCCGTCCCGCTCGTCCACGGCCCAGAGAGCCGGGGTGCCGCAAATCTGGTCCACGAAGAGCCACACGGCCCCTGCGCCGGTCTGGATGCAAGATGTCAGCCATGCGTCGAAAAAGCGGCGCACGGCCTCGTCGCTCAGCTCGCGGGAGAGAAAGTCGCAGACGGCGGCTTCGGCAAGGTCCTTGAAGGAATCGGCCATGAAAGCTGGCTCTGCTGGTACGATCGGGCCTTCGTCCGGTTTGCCTCCCGGTTCGTCCAAAGGCTCCTCAAGTGCATCTTCAAAGCCTTCCTCAAGCAAGTCCTCGACAAAGCCATCCTCGGGTGTCTCCTCGGGTGTCTCCTCGGGTTCCTCGGAACTTCCTTCCATATGAGAAACAGGGAGCACGTCGCCGTCGTCCATGGGAAAATCCATGGCGATTTCTTCGAGCGACGCTTCAATTTGTCCATCGGTCTCACCTTCGGCCTGTCCCTCTGCGTCTGCGGACGCTTCAAAGGCCTTGCGGTTCTCCTCCCAGGGCCAGGCGTGCCGCGAGAAGAGGACGTGGTCGGCCATGTCCCGGGCAAAGTCCCGGAAGGGGGACGCCTTGCCGCGCACAAGGAACATGGCGAGATCCATGAGGATGTTGGCTGCGCGATCGGAAAAGCTCCTCGCCAGGGCCGGATAGACGCCCGTTGTCAAGCCGGTGCCAAGGGCAAAGGCGTAGAGTCCTGTGCGCAGAAGGGCGCGCGAGGGCGAAAAATGCCCGTAGAGCCTGTCCCATTCTCCCGGGAAGAAGAACCTGAAGGCGTCGTTCGCGTGCATGAGGCCGCCGCCCGCGGACTGGCCGACCAGATGGTAGTGGATCTGGCCTCTCACGCGGTAGTATCTCACCACCTGCATGAGCGGCTTGCGGACGCGGCAGTCTGCCGGAACGGGGATTGCGGGAAAGCGGGTGTAGTTGCGTGCCTGCTTGCGGGACATGGAGGGTTCCTTGTGGGAAGGAGATTTTTGGGGTCATGCTCCCTGTCATCGGGGAGAGGGGGTGTTTGATTCTTTCCTTGTCTTGAAAAGCCGGTCAATGGGCATTGGCGGAAGCCATGGGCAGCTGCCCAGTGGCCGTCTGGCCCACGTGTGGGCAAAACCGGCCGCTATTGCGGGATCTCCTTTCGAGGGGCAAAGCCCAGGTTTTTCCACAAAAGCCTGATGTTGATCCCTCCCTGTCCTGCCGGGACGGAGATTTTGCGGATGAAGCCCCGAAGGTCGAGGTTTTCGACAAAGATTTCCTCCGAAACAAATCTCAAGGCTGCTGCCACGACTTCCTTCGGAAATTCCTCTTCTGCCATCTTGAAGAGTATGGGCAAAAGGGAGAGCATGGGCAGGCTGTTGGTCTTGCAGGCCCTGTGGTAGACTCTGCGCAAGTTTTCCACGCATTCCTGGCCACGCCTGCTGCCGCGCAGAGCCCAATAATCGACTGTCGAATCGTTCTTTTGATGGGCTTCTGCAACTTCCAGCAGCCTGGTGACGTTGCGTGGCGTTCTGGGGAAAGAGGACCAGTTGTGGAATCCCCAGCAGACGTCTTCAAGTCCGCGAAGCGTGTAGTCCCTGAATGTCTTGCCGGAGCTGGATTTTCCGAAAAAGATGCTCCCGAGAATGCAGGCTCCCATCCCCCTTGCGGCGCCATCCTGCATGGAGTCCCAGAGGATTTTTCGCCATTTGAGGACGTCCTCGCTGTCCTCCTGCCCCAGGTTGAGCAGCCATGCGTACACCAGGGGATAACCCTGGAAGGAAACGCCCATTTCGCGAGAGTACTTTTCGAGACGGGCGCCGTCCTCGTCGAGACGCTGCCCGCGGGCAAGCATGATGCGCAGGGATGCAAGCTGAATATAGCCGAATTTCCCATGTTGCGCGAGCTCGAAGCATTGCTTGTCCCAATAGTCGCGATCGCCGTCCAGCATGGCCATTGAAAGCAGGAAATGGGCGCAGGCAGCTTCGCATCCCCAAGAAAAACCCTGCATGCATGCATCGCGAAGAAGGGGCCATGCCTCTTGCGGATTTTGACAATCGTTGTGGTGCCAGAGGCCAAGAAGGGCTTTGGCCGGCGCGAAATTTGCGTCCCTGACAAGTTCCTGCAGAAGGGTCACGCCAAGATTTTCGGATGCCTTCGTTCTGGCGGAGTTGGAGTCCAGTGCTCCATGCAGATAAAGATAGGCAAGGGTGAAGGCCGCCCACAAGTCGTTCTTGCAAGCCGCCTTTTTCAGGGAGTTTACCGCATGTTCGCGCTGATATTTGTAATCTCCGGTCGGCCACCAGAAATAAAACAGTGGAACCAGCTGTTGACCACTGGCAAGACAAATGCCGGGCTCGGCATCATCTCCTTCTGCAATTTCGGTTATTTTGTCCCGTGCCCATGCTATTTCAGGAAGGTACTTGATATCTCTTCCCGTGGCTTCAGCGATCAGGGATGTATCTATATCATCCGTTACCTGTCCCACATGAGAAAGCGCCAACAGGCGAAGCGCATCCAGGTGCCCGGATTTGGCGAGCTTTTTGAGACCCTTGTGGATTTTGGCGACCATTTTCTCCGGCACCAGGTTCGGCATGATGGCGATTTTTTGACCTGCCACGAGCAGAAATTCCTCGCCAGGATCCTGCAGCAGCCAGTTCAAAAGCCTGATGCGCTCCCTGTAGTCGGGTGTTGGCGTGCAGCGGAGCAGATGATCCGTCAGGAGACCCTTTGCCGGTTCGCATCCGAGTCTCAGAGCCTCGACGAGGCAGCGTATGCCGAATTCGGGATCGCGTTCGCCGAGTCGATTTTCGAGGGCATATTTCGCCATGCCGTAGAGGGCCATCGGACTTTTTTCCGGATGAGCCGGCAACCCCTGTCCGAAATTTTTCTCGTCCACGAGCTCTCCGAGACGCATGCGGGCTTCCTTGACGTCCTCGGACGACGATGCGGGCGCATCAAGAACGTCCAGGAGCTCAAGGGCTTTTTTGTCGGCAGTGGTTCCGTTTGCCTCCATGTACGCGTCGATGGCTCGCTTCGTGACCGTCAGTCCCTCGGCAACGAAGCCTGCGTTCATGTTTTCCATGTGGGCAATCGGCATGGGCTTGATGGGGTAGACGAAATGTTCCCCATCCACCTTGTACCTGTCGCTGAAGCCGGTCAGACGCGGCTTGTCGTTTTGTCCCGCAGAGGAGGCCTTCTTCCTGTCCTCCCTCAAGGCCGCACGCAGGCGCTTGAGATCGGCGCCCATGTCGACGAGGAATGCCTCAACCTGGGCGATCAGGGTTTCAATGGAGGGTTCGCACGACGGCTTGAAGTTCGATTGGGCGTCCGAAGAAGTCCCATGGGAAGTATCCAAAGAATCGTCGGTTGTGGGGATGAAGGCGAGCGAGACGAAACCGAGCAGGTTTGCGGCCTTTTGTTGCGAGAGAGCGGATGCCCTTTTCCTGATGGCCCAAAGCCCTTCCAGGAGGACGAGCAGGGCCGCAAGGTCGTGCTCCGAGCAAACGTCCTTTGCGGTGTTCTCCAACGTCCTGCGGAAGAGTTCGTCCAAAGCTTCTTCGGACTCCTGGGCAAAGAAGTCCGAGTGGCAGTCTCTCGCCGCGTGGCGGACGGTTTCCCGCACGTCGAAAACGGGGAGGTTCTGTCTTGCGTCGAGCTCGATGTCATCGAGGCACGCCTGTTGGACGACGCCCTGCAGGAGCAGGAAGACCCGTCCCATGCCAAAGTCCAGGGCTCTCGTCATGCCTCGCAGCTCCTGGATGTCGTCGGGAAATTCGGGGTCCGGCGAAAAGAGCGTGTCCTCGATCGGGCGTCTGCGTATGATCCCGTGCCCGCGTGCAAAGCGCTTCCCCCGGGCCTCATGGAAATGGAGGAACGAGTCAAGGTCGTCAAACCAGCAGAAATGCTTTTTGACAAAGCATCGCTGAGACTCCTTGAGAAAGACTTCGGCCTCCGGATATTTGTTGCGCAGGGGCAGGCCGATGTACTCCCGGACCCTGCGCAGGAAATCCGTGTTTCTCAGATAGTCGCGGGCGACCATCAGAGCCAGGAGGTTGGTGTTGTTCCTGTCTCCGGCATACAGCTTTGCCCGCAAGGGGGCTTCAATCAGTTTTCGGTACGTGCCCCCAAGCCTTGCGACCTGTCTTGCGTCTACCTCGATGTCGTCGGGCTGCATGTCCTTGCCCTTGGTTATGGGCGTATTGGCGGCGAGCACCTTCCCGAAGGTTCCGGGCTCATTGCGCATGGGGCATTCGCCGGCCATGTGCGGCGGCAGGGTGTAAAGCGGCGGTTCGGCACGGCTTCCTCGGGCAAGTTCTTCCTCGTAGTCTTCGAAATCGAGTGCTTTTTGCAGAATATAGGTCGCGTAGGCCTTGTCTTCCTGGCCGTCATGCTTTTCGTCGGATGCCTTCCTGAGGTCTTCGTAAACCCTTTTGCCGTCCAGATGGACGTTGTAGCGGAGGCAGGCTCTGTAGGTGCGGGCACTGGGGAGATCGGCCGACTCGATTATCTTGTCGACAATCTTGAGTGCGTATTCTTCGCCATGACGGGTAGCGGACTTGCCGTCAGGTCCCGCGGTTTCGCCGTGAAGTATCGCGTGGGCAAGCCGCAGGCCGCACCAGTTCGAGCCAAGTTTCCAGCCTTCCTCGCAAAGGCGTGTGCCTTTGGCCTGGTCGATTTCGACTCCAGGGACATTCCGGATGTCTCCGAAGGCAAGCTGGGCGAGAAGGGTGATGGCCGCCACACGCTTGGTTCCCTGAAGCTTCCCGAGCTGCTCCACGGCTTCCCTTGCCCTCTTCTCGTCGCGTTCAAGAGCACGATTGTTGGCCAGGGCCAAAAGATAGAGTCGAAGCGCATCCAGATTGCCCATGACGGCGTGCTTGTGCAGGCATGGCATGAATCTGTTGGCGAGATTGCGCTCTTCGGCACCCTCAAGGCGCAGGCCTCTGGCAAGTTCAAGCCCGGCAGCGAGGGCAAGCGCCTCGCAGGTGTAGTGCTCGATGGCAAGGGAGAACATGCGCTTGACGCAGCCGGGTTCCAGAACGTGCGCCATGTATTTGAAAACTGTTACGAGGGGGTAGCAGAAGCCCCCTCTGGCCGAATCCAGGGCAAGCTCCAGGGTTCGATCCATTGTCCAGGGCCAGTCGGGTTCCCGTCCGCCCGTGCTCAAGGCAAAAGAGTACGTGCCCTCCAGGATGGCGATGGCCGTCAGCCCCCTTGTAAGGGGCTTGTCGCTCCAATTGAGCAGCGAGCGAGGGCTCCTTGTGGTTCTTGACCCAAGATAATGCGTGTTTACGTAGTCAGTTGAAAACTTCTCGAACAGCCTGTTGTCATCGAAATGGGTATTTTCCCACGCTTTCTGGGCCTTGTTGAAAGCATCCATGCCCTCGTCAACGTAGTCCGGCATGGTGTTCTCGTTGGCGAGCAGAGGATAAAGAGCAATAGGCCTGTGGTTTTTCTTGAACTGGCTCATGATTCAACCTTGCTTGCCGGATGTTGATCAGTGGCGTCTGCCTTTTTCAAGGCGTGCCGGGGTGCCGCTCTCAGCGCTTCTTTCTCGATTTTTGGGCCTGCTTGCGCCTGGCCTTCCTTTTGGCAGCCGCCCTTTCGTTGCGCCGCTCCTCGGAAAGGGACCGGTCGGCAGACGGTGCGGGCCGAAAATCGCTGCCTCTCACAAGGCCCAGGTTTTCCCACAGGCGGTCCATGTCGAGGCCCTGAATGCCCGAGAGCCTCCTGATGCCGTTGAGAAAGCCCGGAAGATCGGTTCTTTCGCCGTGCAGGGCGAGCGAGACCTCCTCGAGGGTCCTGCGCACCACATTGGGCTTGAAGTGCCTTGATGCGTACTTGAAGAGCACCGGCAGGGCGAAGATTATGGGCATATCCATGCCGCATGTCGCAGTCCTGTACTCGCGGACCAGATATCCCAGCTCGTCTTCCATGGCTTTGGAATCGAACGCAAAGCCCATGCTCATGTAGTCGTGGGCGAAGAGGAGACGGAGGACGTGCACGACCATCCTCGCGAGGCTGGAGGCGGCGCAAAAGCCCTCGGCCATGTGCAGGAGCTCGTCCGCGGGCCAGGGGGGGCTGCGCTGTTCGAGGAGATCCTGCATGAAGAGGAGGCCGGCAAGAATGCAGTCCTCGTTGCCCCTCGCACCCCCTGCCACGACGCAGCTCGCGAAGAAGAGGCGCAGCTCAAGCGTGTAGTCCGTGTTTTCCTGGGCCAGGTTGAGAAGAAGGCAGTGGATGGCCGCGGTGCCGTCGCTGTAGGAGGCAAGATAGTGCGTGGCGAGGTTGATGTCGAAGGAACCGTCGAGAAGATTGTCCCGGAAGAGCTGCAGGCGCAGGACGGCGAGCTCGACGAGACCGGAGCTCCCGATCCCGGGCAGTTTGCACATTTCTGAGAGCCAGAAATCCGCTCCTCCGTAATCGTTGTCGTCGAAGCTGTCCGCGGTCGGAAGATCACAGTTCCTGGCCGTCTCGACGTACAAGGCGTTCGTGATCACGCTGATCAGGAAGTCCGCGCACACCGCCTCGCACTGCCTGGAAAAGCCGCTCGCGCAGGCGTCGCGAAGATGGGGCCAGGCGGCTTCCACGTCCATGTCCGCATCGAAGCGCCATGCGCCGATCATGGCTTTCGCCGGTGCGAAATCGCGTTCGGTCGCAAGCTTCCCGAGAATTTCGAGCCCCTTCTCCGCGTCGTGGCCCACGGGCATTGCTCCCGAGTAGTACTCCTGGAACAGGTAGGTGAAGGCGAGAAGAAGGGAGGCCCAGTCGTCGTTTTGGCGGGCGCACCTTTCGAGCAGGACGCGGGCCTTTTGCATGTTTTCCATGCTGTCGCCCTCAGGCATCCAGAAATGGAAACGGCCTGCCAGGTGCTGGGCCATGATGAGCATGGCATAGGCCTTGCCCCGTTTTGCCTGGGCCGCGATCTCTTCCCGTGCCCAGGCCGTCTCCGGCTTCACGTCGGCCGAGTGGGCGAGGGCCAGCATGCGCATGGCGTCCACATGGCCCGTTTCGGCATGTTCCTTGAGCCGCTGGCGCACAAGAGAGGCCAGATCCTCGCCGCATACGTCCCACAGGGCGAGGCGCCGGCCCATCACGAGCAGAAGATCCTCGCTCGGGTCGTGGAGAAATTTCTTGAGCGTGTTGATGACGGTGGTGTTGCGTGGGGAAAGGCGTGTGTTCAGCGCCAGATCGGCGTACAGGGCCCGTGCCGGCGCAAAACCGGCATCCAGGGCCATCAGGGTGGTCCACCAGGCCTTCAGGATGCCGAAATGGCCAAGGCCCGGGTGGAGCGAGAACCTCGCGAGGGCGTATACCGCAAGCGGACACTCCAGGGACCGCTCGAAGGAAACCCCGTCGTCGCTTGTTGTTTCACCTGCAAGACGCACAAGCTCTTCGTGAATGGCCGGAATTCTCCTGTGGATGGCCTTGAGGTCGAGGCCCTTCGGGTACGTGGGTTCCACCAGGGCCTCGAGTTCCTTCAGAAGCCCGAGGGCCCTTGCGTCGTCGGGCGTTCCCCTCTCCTTCATGTATTCGGCGATGGCCCGCTTGCGGGAGGTCAGTCCCTCCGCGATGAAGCCCGCGTTCATGTTTTCCATGTTCAGCAGGCTACCTATGTCGAGGTCCCTGAAGAAGCTTGCGTTCAATGCTGGTGTCCCTCCGGGCATGCGGTCCGGGGTTGTGCGCGAGGGAGGAAAGGAAGAAAAAGCGGGAGCTTTTGCCCAGTCCTTGTCCGCCTATCTTTTCCGCTTCTTCGCCCGCTCGCGCTTCTTTTGTCTGGCCCTGCGCAGGCGCCGCTCGCCTTCGGGGTCCCTCAGGTCCGGGAAGCTGGTTCGCAGGGACTTGAGATCCACGTCCCTGTTCTGCATCCAGGAAGCGAGGTTTGCCAGAAGCGTTTGCAGGGGCTGGCGTCCCCGCTTCGTCGAGAGCGCGCAGAAGAGCTGCTCGAACCTTGCCCGTTCCACCTCGGTGAGTTGCGCCTGCGCCCTGATCAGGTGGTGCAGGCAGGCGTACAGGAGAATGAGCGTCGGCAGATCCCAGCGGTCCAGGGCAAGCTGGATGGCGTCGGCAAGGCAGGCGGCGATGACTTGGGGGTAGTTCTTCGTGTCCCTTGCAACGGCCGCGATTTGGGCGTCGAATTCGGGATGCACCGGGAAAAGTTCGCCCAGGGCGTTGAAGACCTCGTTGAAAACGGCCGCGTCGGCGCTTCTCAGGGCTTCGAGCATGGCGCCCGTGGGCTCGTGGACGAGCTGAAGGTTCTGGAGGACGGCGATGGCGGTCAGGTTCAGGGGGCCCATCTCCAGGGGACGCCCGGGCAGGCGCGGGCCCCACTTGTCCATGCCGAGTTCCTTGAGCGCCATGAAAACCCGGCACAGGGAAGGGTATCTGACGGCGTGGTAGAAGGCGCCGGAGACGGGCTCAAGTATGGTCGAGACGGAATCGTTGTCCGCCAGGAAAAGGGCCCAGGCAAAGAGAACGGCCTCTTCCACGTCATGGGAGATGGCGTGCTCGAGGCAGGTTTTGCAGAGCAGGTATCCCTGCCTGCCCTTGAGACGGTTTCCGAATCTGCCGTCGATGATGGCGCGGCCAAGCAGGAAGGCCGCGTAGGGACTGCCCTGGCCTGCACGGTCGCGTATGGCGGCAAGATGCGGATTGTCGGTGGGCAGATCGAGCAAAAAGTTCAGCTGGCCCCACCAGACGGGCTCCTCCTCGGTTCCCCGGTTGCGCATGTAGTTGAGGCAGGGATGGCACTCGGCCAGAGAGGCGTCGGGATCGTCCACATACTCGGGCGGCCTGTCCGCCCAGTCCGCCGGATCGGGACCGTCGGTCTCAAGCCCGTCGTCCTCGATGCTTTCGTCCTCGAGGCCCTTGCTGCCCGATTCGTCGTCCTCGTCCCCGTCGCCCGCGAAGCGCCGGGCGAGGCCGCCCGTCGCGGGATCCAGCTCGGAGCCAATCAGGCTGTTCATCCTGTCCCAAACGCTGTCGATTTCCTCGTCCAGGGCGGGCATGCCGCGCAGGGGAATGCTTTTGCCGTCGAATTTTCTCCTTTCGATGAGGGGAAAGGCTCTCATGGGCTCGGCCTTTCGAGAGCGCAAAAGGAGCATGTCGAGCCAGAGGCGCTCCGGGCGCGGATCGTCGGGCGAGGCTTCGGCAGCCTTTTTCACGTACTCGCAGACCTCGTCCGTGTCCTCGCCGAGGTTGAAGCGCAGGGCGCCCACGAAGGCCATGGCGAGGGGGTATTCCTTCCTGTCCGCGAGCTCGAAAAGCCTTCCCATGGCGTCGTGGGGGCAGTCCGGCCACAGGGCGTCGTGGACGTGGAGGACAAGCTCCGACCACGGATCGCCAAGGCTCGCCGCATGCTCGAAATGGACGCGCAGCCTTCCCCAGTTGTCGATCAGCCTCGGCTCGTGCCGCATGAAGCGCAGGTTCGTGGTGTGGCTGAAGATGTAGCTGCGCACCTGGTCCCAGTTTTGCTGGAGATCGGTCCCGTTTCCTTCCTCGTCGGCATCCCCGAAGCACGTCGTCCGCCAGGGAAGCATCCCGACCTTGTATTGGGCAAGGAGCCGGGCGCAGAAGATGTCGGTTCGGGCCCGCTCGCGCAGAAGCTCGAGGGTTTCCCCGGCAAGTCCCGCGGCCGTGTCCGTGAAATGGCTGGCTCCAAAGCCCAGGAAGAGGAAGCGCAAGGCGTCGATGGAGCCGTTTTTGGCCAGCCTCGCGAGCCTGTCGCGCAGGGCGTTGTTGAGGTCGGGGGCGCCCACGACGTGCATCGTCTGCACGTGCTCGCCGAGCAGAAGAACGCACTCGTCGCGCTCGAGTACCGTGCGGGCGGCATGTTCGAACTGGGCGAGGGACGTCCTGGACGCATGGGCCTGGCGGGCCAGGGTGGCGACGAGCTGGTACCAGGCGGGTTCGCAGCCAAGCTCGATGGCCTTGCGCGCGTCCGTTTCGGCCATGAAGAGATAGTTGCCAAAGTCCGGGTCCAGCGCGAGGGCTGCCAGATGACGGGCGGCAAGCGCGCTTCCCTGCCCGACCAGCTGTATCAGCGTGACTGTGGCCAGTTCCCGGTCGATCGAGCGATCGCTCTGGGGCAGCCCGCGCGAGGCCTCAAGTCCCCTGAAAACACCGTCCGCCGTCCGGTCGAGGCTCGTGGCGTGCTCCTTTTTCCACTCCTCGAGAACCTTCCGGGGCAGCGACTTTCCTTCGGCGACGCTCGCATTCCAGTCGTTCTCGTTTTGCAGAAGGATGGCGAGATTCAGGGGAAAGTACCTGATCGGCCCGAGACTGGCCGCAGTTGACCTGGCTGCTGTTGACCTGGACGCTCCTGGCATGGTGCTCCTCCGGGGGCTGTGCTGTTGTTCCCGTGCTGATGTTTCTGTGCACCTGTTGCCGTGCACTTGTTTCCCCTGGCTTGTCGAAATCGCCATTTGGGGCGCGGCGGCCTGCCCCTGCCCGATTTCTCCGGCGGCAAGGGTACGACATGGCCCTGCCCTTGCCAAGACAAAATTTGCCGATTGCGATTTATCGGGAGAGGCCTTGTGGAAAGGA
>CAZWOT010000016.1:4436-10757 GCA_964635595.1 uncultured Desulfovibrio sp. | reverse complement strand
GGAAAGGAAGAGGCCTTGCAGGAAGGAAGACGCCCCAAAGGCCTTTTTCCCCTCCTTGTCGGGCAAAAGGCCTTCGGGGCGCCTTGAAAGAGGCAGTCAAAAGAGACCGCCAAAAGAGGCTGTCAAAGCTCGGCAGGAACACGCAGGCCTGCACAGGCCGGGGGCCTGTTCCACCCTATCTTTTCCGCTTCCTTGCGCGCTGGCGCCGCTTCTTTCTGGCGGCCCTGCGCCTGCGTCGTTCTTCCTCGGGATCCTCGAAGTGCTCGAAGTACTCCCTGATCGTGTTCATGTCCATGCCCCATCCCCAAAGCAGGGTGGCGATGTGGTCAAGGGTCGTGTGCAGGGGCGCGTGCAGGTTGTTGTTTCGGGCCAGGGGGCTGAAGAGGCCCTGGAGGTCCTCCGTGGTCGACCTGTCGAGCTTTGCGCGGCTCGCATGGTGCAGGGCGGCGGCAACCAGGTAGAGCGTGGGCAGGTCGCACGAGGGCAATGCCACGTTGATGGAATCGCAGAAGCAGAAGAAGACGCCCTCATGCAGTGCATTCGGCTGATCGAAGAGCTCCCTGTCCCTTTCCTCGCTCATGTCGTGGCCGAGGCTCGCGAGTTCGGCCATGGCGGCGAGATGGACAAGATGGGCCGTCTCGTAGAACTTCGCGCCCAGGAGGAAAATGCCCATGAGCTCGTGGCAGAGAGGGGTGCTCATGAGAAGGTCGAAGAGCTTGGCCTCGCGTGCCATGTCGTCGAAGGCCTGCGGCTTGCCGGAGAGGAATTCCAGAAACCACTTCTGCAGGCCGTGATTCTCCATGAGAATGAACAGGCGGCTGAAGGAGCGGTATCTGGCTGCGTGGTAGTGCAGGGCCAGGGTGATATCTTCCAGATCCTGGATGTCGTAGTCGCGGCCCATCCTTCCGACCGTGTAGGCCCAGAAAAAGACAACGGCCTGCTCCACGCCGTGGAGCATGGCGAAATTGAGACAGGCCTCGATCAGAAGCGGGCTGTTGTAGCCCCCAAGCGTCGGACCAAAGCCGCCGCCGAGGATGGATCGGGCGAGGAGGAAGGCCGCGTAGGGGCCTCCTTCGGCGGCCCTGTCGCGGATGGCGGCAAGATGGGGGTTGGCGGTGACGATGCCGGCCATCAGGTCCACGTGGGCAATTTCGATCGGCTCCTCGACGGTGCCGTGGTTCCTGACGAAGCTCATCTGGGGATCCGCCCTGTAGCGCAGGGGATCATCCAGGTCGTCCGGATCGTAGGCTTCCCATTCATCCTCGGTCAGCTCCCAGCTGTAGTGGGGCTTCTCGTCCGGGTGTTCGACAGCCCAGGAAAAGGATGAATACAGCTCGAAGTCGAGCCAGATTCTCTCGAGGGCAGGATTTTCGGGCATGGCGAGGGCCGCCTGCTTCAGAAGCTCTGCGAGCCCGCAGCGCCCCCTTTCCGTGTCGAGAGAGGGATCGTCATGCTGTATCTCGTTGTTTTTCCCGTTCTTTTCCGTGTTTTTCGCGAGGGATCGTTCCTCTGCCAGGTGGTGGTTGTAGCGCAGGGCCCCAAGGAGCGTTTGGGCCGGGGGATAGTTCTTCGTGTCCGCAAGCTCGCGCAAAAGGGCCATGGCGTCGTGGGGACAGTCCTCCCACATGGCGTCGTACACATGCAGCACAAGTTCCGACCAGGGATCGCCAAGGCTCGCCGCATGCACGAAATGGGCGCGTTTTTCGGCCCAGCCGTCCGGCAGGCGGAGGGCATGGTCGAAGATGTGGCTCATGGGCTCCATGAGCTTGAACAGGGCCGCCCTGGCTCGGCCAGGGGTCATGTCCTCCGCGTTCGCCATGTCCTCCTGGATCTCCATCCACGTGTCCGGACAGGCCGATCCGGGAGCGTCGTCGTCCCCGAAAATGCCGTCGTGCAGGACCTTGATGAGTCCGAGCCTGTACTGGGCCAGAAGCCGGGCGCAGAAGATGTTGGTTTTCGCGCGCTCGCAAAGAAGGGCGTGGACTTCCCCTGCCGCATCGTCGTTTTCGAGCGCGCCGGAGGCCATGGCGAGGAAGAGCAGGCGCAGGGCGTCCGTGGATCCCTCTCTTGCCTGGCGAAGGAGCGCTTCGAAGAGCTCGTCCATGACGCCGGACCTGTCCAGCATCAGGGACTGCAGATGCCCGGCCAGCAGAAGGGCGCACTCGTCCCGGTGCAGGGACTCCCTGCAGGCGGCGTGCAGTTCCTCGTCGGGAACCCTGGAGAAAATGCGCGTCAGGCCCTGGAGCAGCTGGTATCTTGCCGGATCGCAGCCGAGCTCGACGGCTTCGCTCGCGTATATCGCCGCCAGCTCCGCCCGTCTGCCGTAATGCCGGTCAAGATTGATGACCGCCAGATGCCTCAGGGCGAGGGCGCTTCCATCAAGCTCCTCGAGCTTTTGTTCCACCTCGCTGCACAGGGCCCAGCGCTCGCTCTCGGGCAGGGAGGACGTCTCGAGTTCCCGGAAGATGGCGTCGGCCTCGCGGTCGAGGTCGGTTGCGTTTTCGGCAATCCACTCCTCAATGGCCTTTTGCGGAAGGGTTTTGCCCTCGGCCACGAACTGCCAGTCGTTGTTCTCGTTTTGCAGAAGGATGGAGAGGTTCAGGGGAAAGCTTGTGAAGGTCGTCCTGGGCATGGTGCTTCCTCGGGGCTTTTGCGGGCTTGCGGCTGCGGGCTTGTCGAAATTCCCCCGGGCGGGGGTGTCCTCTTTCCTATTTCTTTCCCTTCCTTGCGCGCTGGCGCTGCCTTTTCCGGGCCTGGCGCCGTGCGCGTTCCTTCGTGCGCTCCCTGCTTGCGCCTGCATTCCTGCCGCCGGCTTCCTCAGCGGTCTCGAAATGGTCGAAGTACTTTCGTATCGACTTCATTTCCGAGCCCAGGTACTCCAGCCTGCCGATCAGCTTCTTCTCGAGCTCGTCGAGGGTCGTGTCTGCGGCCATTTCGGAGACGTCCACGCCCCCGACGGCGCCGAAAAAGCCCGCAAGCATGCGCTTTTCGTCCGGCTCGAGCATCTTTTCCCGGGCCGCCTGGTGCAGGGCCGCAAGGACGAGGAGGAGCGTCGGCAGATCGTGCAGGTCGAGGGCCTGCTCGATGGAGTCCATGAAGCACTTGGCTACGCCGTCCTTGAGCTCCCTTTTCAGGCGCATGTGCTCCAGGACCTTGTCCGTGGAGGGCGGGCGCTTGCGGGCAAGCATTTCCTTTTCGGAAACGTAATCCTCGATCAGGATCGTGTCGAAGCGCTTGAGGGCCATGAGGAACATGCCGACGGGCTCGAAGGCCAGATGGGACTGCCCGACGAGCTTGAGCAGATCCTCCTCCACCCCGCTGTCGTCGAGGCTCGGCGTAAGGCCGTGGAGGAGGCGCAGATACCACTTCCACATGCCCAGATGCTGCGAGAGCAGGAGCAGACGGGCCAGGGAGCGGTACTTCAGCATGTGGTACTGGAAGTACCAGTCGATGTCGCCATATGGGTAGAGCCCGTTCATGTGGGCGACAGCCTGGGCCCAGCAGAAGACGACGGCTTCCTCCACGTCGCGGCTCATGGCGAAATCGAGGCAGACCATGAGCAGAAGGCCGCCGTTTTTGCCCTCGATGGAGTCGCCGAAGGCGCCGTTGATGATGGCCCGGCCAAGCAGGAAGGCCGCGTAGGGACTGTTGGCGACGGCCCTGTCCCTGATGGCCGCAAGATGGGGATTGTTGGTGGGCAGATCCGCCAGAAAATCGATCTGCCCCCACCAGGAGGGCTGTTCCGGCGTTCCCACGTTGCGCAGAAAATGCGTCTCGGGCACGGCCTTCCAGTACAGGGGATCGGCGGGATCGTCGGGGTCGAAGCGCAGGCTTTCCTCGCTGGTCAGGCCCCAGACGTGGTCGGGCTCCTCGCACTGGCAGGCAAGGGAGCGCTGAAGCTCGCAGTCGAGCCAGAGGCGCTCGAGGCGCGCATCCTCGGGCATGGCGAGGGCGGCCTCCTTGAGCTCGACCCCGATCCGATCAAGCTCGCTGGACACGTCCTCTCCCTGTCCGCTCTCCCCGCCTTCGCCGTCATCCGCGCCTTCGCCGTCCTCATCGCGTCCGGCTGCCCAGATCTCGTTGAAGCGCAGGGCGGCAAGGAGCGTCCTTGCCGGCGGATAGTTCTTCCTTTCCGCAAGCTCGCGCAGGGCCGCCATGGCGTCGTGGGGGCAGTCCTCCCACATGGCGTCGTACACGTCGAGGACGAGCTCGGACCAGGGGTCCCCAAGACCTGCCGCGTGCACGAAAAAGCCGCGTTTTTGGGCCCAGCCGGCGGGAAGCGAAAGAGCGTGCGCAAAGGTGTTGTGCAGGGAGGCGACAATCTTCTCGAGGGCGTGGGGGCCTTTGAAATCGTCGATTCTCGGACCGGACAGTCTCTCGAGCAGCCCGTCGAGGGGATGCCTGTCCTTGCCGTCGAGGCAGACGCCAGGGGCGACGAAGAGGAGCCCCAGCTCGTACTGGGCAAGCAGGCGGGCGCAGAAGATGTCCGTCTTCGCGCGCTCCTTCAGGAGGTCGTACACCTCCCGGGCCATGTCCATGCTGGAGACCCGGCCGCCAAGGATGGCGAGAAAGAGCAGGCGCAGGGCGTCCACGGAGCCTTCCAGGGCCTGGCGATAGAGCGAGAGGAGGATGTCCCCGGTCAGGCCGGACTCGGAGAGGATGTCGGAGTGCAGAAGCTCGGCCATGAAGAGGACGCACTCGTCCCGCCCGAGGGACTCGCGGCAGGCCTTGAAAAAGGCGTCCGTGTCCTCGGTGACGAGGCGTGCGCAAGCCTTGAGGTATTCGTGTCTCGCGGGCTCGCAGCCAAGCTTCACGGCCTTCTCGGCCATGTTCGCGGCCCCGTGCGGATCCAGGCCGCAAAGCCCGCTCAAGTCGTGCGCTGCGGCGTGCCGGGCCGCAAGGGCGCTTCCCTTTTTCGAGAGCTCCACAAGGGCATCGTAGAGGTCCGTCGACCGTTTGCTGCGCTCGCTCTCCGGCAGGGAGGCGAGGGCGTCGAATCCTTGAAAGATCCTGTCCGCCTCGCGGTCGAGATCGGTCGCGTTTTCGGCAATCCACTCCTCGATGGCCTGTTGGGGGAGCGTTGTTCCCTCGGCCACGGGAAGGCAGCGGTTGTTCTCGTTTTCCAGAAGGAGGGAGAGGTTCAGGGGAAAGCTTGGGAAGGTCGTTTTGGGCATGATGTTCCCTGGGGCATTTTGGAGCGCTTTGGGCGTCGGCTTTTCCGGGCTTTTTTCGTGCGGGAGGGCTATTTCTTCCTTTTTGCGCGCCGGCGCTGCTGCTGCTTCTTTCTGTCCTTGCGCTTGCGGTTGTCCTTCCTGGCATCTTGGAAATGGTCGAAGTGCTTTCTCACCGAGTCCATGGTCACGCCGCGCTCCTGCAGCCAGCCGGCCAGGCGCTCGAACTTCCTGTGCAGGGGCTCGCCGATGTCGCGGTTTTCGGCCAGAAGGCAGAAGAGGCCCTTCAGCTCCTCCTTCGCCGTCCGGTCGAGCCTTTCCTGGTCCGCATGGTGGATTGCCGCGAGAACAAGGAGGAGCGTGGGGAGATCATAGGTGGCCATCGCCAGGGTGATGATTTTCGTGAACAGGGTCCGGAAGAGTGTTTGTATCACCTCCGTCCGGGCCCTTTCCTCGTACCCGTCCTCGCCGGGGGCTGCTGTCCCGCTCCCGACGTCGAGAGACGAGAGGTAGAGCACCTTGAAGAACTTGGTGGCCATGAGGAACATGCCCATGAGCTCGTAGCCAAGGGAAGTGGCCGAGACCAGTGGCGTCAGGACGTTGTCCAGGTGCATATCCTGGATGTCCGGAAGCTTTCCCGAAAGGAAGCCCAGGAACCATTTCCCCATGTCGAGATGCTGCGCGAACAGGAGCAGGTGGCAAAGCGAGCGGTATCTGGCCACGTGGTAATGGAAGTTCCAGTTGATGTCGTCGAAATCGTAGAGGCCGTTCATGTCGGCGATTTCGTGGGCCCAGGCAAAGGCAATGGCCTCCTCCACATCGTGCGCCATGGCGAAGTTGAGGCATGTGCCGAGCAGGAGATCGCCCTTCGGGCCCTTGAGGCTGTCGCCGAAGGCGCCGTTGAGGATGGCGCGGCCAAGGAGGAAGGCCGCATAGGGGCTGTTGGCAGCTGCCCTGTCCCTGATGAGGGCAAGATGGGGGTTGCTGGTTGGAACATCGGCCAGATAGTCCACCCGGCCCATCCAGTGCTGCACCTTGTCGGTGCCGATGTTGCGCATGAAGTGCAGCTGCGGGTTCACCTTGAAAAGCAGGGGAGCGTCGGCATCGTCTGGATCGAACCGTTCCCGTTCTTCTTCGGCAATGGTGCCTT
>CAZWOT010000016.1:1651-4336 GCA_964635595.1 uncultured Desulfovibrio sp. | reverse complement strand
GACCACGGCATCTTCGACCACGGCATCTTCGACCACGGCGTCCTTGTCCGGCTGCATGATCTTCCAGGACAGGGCGTACAACAGCTCGAAGTCGAGCCAGAGCCGCTCAAGACGGGGATCTTCGGGCATGGCGAGTGCCGATTTCCTGAGGCTGTCGGAAAGCTCGCGGAGTTCTTCGGCGGTGAAAACGAATGCCCTGCCCTCATCGTCTTCCTGTTCGGCAGGTGCCTCGCTGCCCAGCCGCTCGTTGATGCGGTGGACGGCAAGAAAGGTCCTTGCGGGAGGATAGTTTTTCTTCTCCGCGAGTTCGCGAAGCTTTTCCATGGCGTCGTGGGGACAATCCTCCCACATGGCGTCATGGACGTGAAGGACGAGCTCGGACCAGGGATCGCCAAGGCTTGCCGCATGAACGAAATGGACGCGCTCCTGGGCCCAGCGATCGGGAAGCTCCAGGGAGTGGAGGAAAATCCGGCTCAGGGGCGCAAGCAGCATGTCGGTCAGTGCATCGGCACTGTCCTCAAGGTCGTGCAGCAGCGAGTCCGTCCCGCCTCCCTCGTCGTCCCCATCTTTGTCTTCTTCGCCGAAAATGTCGCAGCACGCGACCGGGAAAAGTCGAAGCTTGTACTGGGCAAGAAGACGGGCGCAGAAGACATCGGTTTTCGCGCGCTCCAGCAAAAGGGCGTAGACCTCCCTCGCCGCCTTGCCGTTCGGGAACGCCCCGTAGGTCATGGCGAGGAAGAGCAGGCGCAGGGCGTCTGTCGAGCCGTTCCTGGCCTGGCGCAGGAGCGAGTCGAGAAGGGATGGCATCACCCTGGCCCCGTCCACTATCCGGGACTGCAGATGCTGAGCCATGAAAAGAACGCACTCGTCCCTGCTGATCGTCTGCCTGCACGACTCGTGGAAGGCCTGCACGCCGTCCGGGAGGCACAGGCGCGCCCTGGCCTTGAGAAGCTCGTACTGTGCCGGCTCGCAGCCAAGCCGGACGGCGTTTGCCGCGTGCTGCTCGGCCAGCTGGGGCCAAAGATCAAAATGTCCGGAGAGAAGGAGGGCCGCCGTGTGCCTTGCGGCGAGGGCGCTTCCCTTCGCCTCGAGCTCGACAAGCTCCTGCTCCATCTCCTCGAAACGCTCGATCCGCTCGCTCTCGGGCAGGGAGAGAAGAGCATCGGCCCGAGCGAAAATCGTGTCCGCCTCGCGGTCGAGATCGGTCGCGTTTTCGGCAATCCACTCCTCAATCAGCTTTTGGGGAAGCGTCCTGCCTTCGGCAACAAGATCCCAGCTGTTGTTTTCGTTTTGCAGAAGAATGGAGAGGTTCAGGGGAAAGCTTCTGATCGTGGTCGGCATGGGAGGCCCTTTGTTCGTGGCTTTTTGGCGTTTTCCTGCGTGCGGGGAGGTCCTGGAGTCCCAGGCTTTTCCCGAGGCAGCCGCCCGTCAAGGTACGTCATGGCCCTTGTCTCTGCCAAGACAAAATTTGCCCGTGGACCAAGGAAGAAGGCACCCGCAGGACCCTTGCCGCCCTGTGGGTCGGCAAGGATCCCGGAGCGCCCTCTTGTTCTTCCTGCGGTCCCCCTGTCCTGGGGGCCCATGATCCCGAAAGGACGTCTTTGTTCAGATTTTTTCGGCCTGGAGGCTTCCGCAGGCGTTCTGGGGCCAGTTCACGAAGAGGAAGGCCGCCTCGTTGGCCCTTTCCTTCGCAATGCCGAAACGGGCCAGAAGCTCGAGCACCCAGGCCCGTGCGGCCTCGAGGCTGTTCCCCTCGATCTGCATGCCGATGCTGCTCGAGCGCATGGCCCTGCAAAGGGTCTGGCCCATGATGGCAAGCTCGTTTTTGCTGCAGACCGGGGGCAGGGCGTCCATGAGGACCAAAAGCTGGAAAAGGGCGTCCACGGCGCCGTAGGCGTTGACGTAGGCCAAAAGCTCCTGGAGCCTGGCCGTTCGGGAGTCGACGCAGAGATCGTCCGGCAGGCTCGCCGCATCGATGTCCTTCATGCCGAGCCTGTCCATGTCATGGGCCAGGACGCGCGCCTCGTGCATGGCAAGCAGGGCCTGGGCCACGGGGGAGTGGACGGCATGGACGGCCTCGGCGATGCCGGCAAGGCCCATTTCCTTCATGTCCTGCGTGTCGGGATCGCTGTTCGGGTCGAGCCAGACCATGGGCGGGTACATGGCGATGAAGGTGGTCGCAAGGGCGTTGGGCTTGAGCCAGCTTGCGCCCGCGCACAGATGCTTTGGCAGGTCGAGCGTGTCGAGGGTTTCGGACTCCCACACGGCCCTAGCCCACACGCCGAAGACAATGGCCTCGTCATGGCCTGCCCGAACGGCCCTGGCAAGATACCCGGCTCCTTTCTCCACGTCCGCGTCCACGCCGAAGGCGCCGGTAAGGTACATCTTGGCTGCCGCGAACTGGGCGTCGGGCACGCCGCTCTCCGCAAGACGCAGGATTTCTTCAAAAGCGCTCCGTGCCTTGTCGGCATCCTGGCCGGACGCTTCCTGGCCGGCCTTGAAGCCCGAAAGCGCGGCATTGCGCAGGCGCTGCACAAGATACGCCACAAGACAGGTGGACTGGGGGAACATCCGTCTGCGGGCAAAGGCCTTTTCCAGAAGCCGGAAGACCTTTTCGCCGCGCTCCTCCTCGCCTGTGCCTGGCAGGGAGTCCCTGCCGCCGATGCCATCCATGCCATCCATGCC
>CAZWOT010000016.1:0-1551 GCA_964635595.1 uncultured Desulfovibrio sp. | reverse complement strand
ATGCCAT
This sequence comes from uncultured Desulfovibrio sp., assembly GCA_964635595.1. GTDB lineage: Bacteria > Desulfobacterota > Desulfovibrionia > Desulfovibrionales > Desulfovibrionaceae > Desulfovibrio. Next base: position 1,544 of record CAZWOT010000016.1, on the reverse strand, counting down.
CCATGCCATCCATGCCGCCCGTGCCGTGCACGGCCCCGCCGTCATGGAGGAGGGCTGCCACAAGCAAGAGCGCGCGGGGAATCTTTTGCTGCGCAAGCTCGCCAAGCTTGGCAAGAGCTTCCTCGGAAAGCGACGCGTTGAGCTGCACGGCTGCGTACCCGGTGACCGGGTCGACCTTCAGATCGTCCAGAAGGACGTCGTAGAAGACGGCCTGCACGTTTCCCTGTTCCACGGCATCGGCCAGGAAACCGTCGCCGACCTCTTCTTCGCAGGTCGTGAAGCTGGGCATGATGTGCGCGCAGAGCTCGTAGCAGAAGAGATTGGCCCAGGGAGCGTGCTCCTTTTCGGCAAGCTCGCGGATTTTTTCCCTGGCCTCGAAGCTTCGGGGCGTCTCCCCCTCGTGGCGGGCAAGGTCCGTTTCGAGGAGGGCGAGCATGCGCAGGGCGTCCACGCTTCCCGCCCTGGCCATGGCCCAGAGGCCTTCCTGCACGCTAAGGGCGTCCCTTTCCTCGAGCTCGAGGCCGAAGAGGAGCAGACGGCCAAGGTGGAGAAGGCACAAAGGATCGTCGCTCTCGACAGCCTGCCTGCAGAGCCTGGCGAACTCCGGATCGTCCAGGGTGCAGAAGCCGTAGAGGCTCTCCACAAGACAGGGAAGGGCCGTCCTGAGGCCAAGGCCGAGGGCCTTGTCGAACCATTCCTGGGCGTGTTCGGCGTTCTTGTCGCTGCCAAGGCCGTGGCGGGCCATGCAGCCCAGGGCAAAGGCTGCCACGGCCGAATTCTCGAACTCGCCGGCCTTCAGCTCGGCTGCGTGGTCGCGCCTGCCGCCCATGGTCTCGGAGAGGTCGAAGTCGAAATGCTCGAGCAGGACGGCGGAAAAGATCTCGTGGGCCTTCTTGTCGGCCGGATTGGCGCTCTGGAAGGCAAAGTTCGCGACCTGCACCTGCATGAGGTCGAGGCCGTCCGCGCAGAACGCCCTGGCGAGATTCTCGTCTGTCAGGATTTGCGATACGGGAAGCGGAAAGAGCGGCGTGTCGACGGACATTGTGTCATCCTCGGGAAATGGGAGCTGTCGCCTGCGGCTGGCCGTTGGCGGGCTTTTTGCCCCTCGCGCGAGGGAGCTATTTCTTCGCGGAGTTCGGGGCCTTTGCGGGAGCGGCGGACGCGCAGGAAGCGCAGGAGGAGCAGGGGGACTGGCCCCGTGCCGCCATGGCCTCGGCGCGCTTCACGTTGTTCACGAAGGTCTGGTTCACGGGGCCTATCTTGTAGGGGAACGGATTCTTCTTCATGGGAGAGGGGATGGCGATGAGCTTCACCACCCGGCCGCTCTTGCAGGCCGGGCAGCAGGGCAGGGCATCGTCGTCCTCGAAAAGCAGTTCCTCGAAGCGCTTGCCGCACTCTTCGCACTCGAAGTCGAACATGGGCATGGGTGAGACCTCCTTCGTGGGGTCGGGGTTGGGAGTTGAGGCCAGGATGGCGATCCTTTTCCGACAGATAAGGCTTTGCCCCCGGTTGGCAAGGAGGCTTGTTTGAGGCTGCTGCCGTTG
>CAZWOT010000015.1:0-23384 GCA_964635595.1 uncultured Desulfovibrio sp. | reverse complement strand
TGCAAAACACGTTTTGTTTATGACCGATTTTCAACTCGTGCCCCGATCTCCCCTTCCTAAATTTTCGTGAAATGGGTGCACAGCCACCCTGAATACACCAATCCTACCTCCAAGTCATTATTTGGGAACGTGCTGAAATCTTTGACAAAATGTGCAACTTTTTTTCTGTTCTTTTTTTTCTGTAAAATACTAGAATTGGCTGCACTTATGTGTGCGCTTCAGGTGGAGTAAATTATGGGGCATATCTACACCGAGCTGGCCGCCTACCCCAAATTGCGCTTGATTTTGGAACTGGCGCACACAGGGGAAAAGCGAAAATTTCGATCCCCCAAAAAATACCCCCTCGGACGACGCTTTTGAGTGACAGGTGCACCCGTTTGGCGAAAATTTAGGCCCCTTGTAGCATATGCTGCTTTACGCTATTCTGGGCTCAAGTCCGGGAACGGCCGTGGGGCTCAACTTGGGCCATCAAGCCGCTCCCTTCAGAAAAAGAGCCGTAACGCGGCGCTTTCCTTGACAAAAGCTGGCGAGTCGGGAAAATTTCCCCCGAAGGCAGGACGAGTTTTTCCCGTGCGCTCCCTTGAAGCGCGTCCTTTTTTGGACACGCGTGCTCCAGGCCATCGAGAGAAAAGGCGCCCAGGGCAGAAGGGAAGCGGGGAAAAGCCCAATGAGCAGCCTCCTGCCTTGTCAACCCTGCTCGACATGTGAGGGCCCCAAATCATGGAACATTCTCCATCAACCTTTTCGCAGAATCAATGCCGGCTTGGCCAGGGCGTCGTCTCCTATGGCACCGGCCTTGATCAGAACCATGCGCATCTTCTGCGCAGCATCGCGTCCTTCGCCACCCGCACCGCGTCCCCGCACGTGATTCGCGTGAACCTCGCCTTCGTGTGCGAGCAGATGGGACGCAGCCTGGGCGAGGTCATCACCCTCCTGCAGCAGCTCCAGGACGCCCAGGTGAGCGTGCGCACGGCCCACGGCGAGGAGCACTTCGGCCTCGTCAAGGGAGCAAAGCCCGCCGACGCCACGTCCTGGGACATCCATCTCGGCGGTGCGGGGGCCTGGCTTCTGGAAAACGCCCGCACGAGCTCCTGGTGGTAGGAGAGGCCTGAAAGACAGGGGCAGCGGCCCCGCGGCAGGACCAAGGCGCCAGGATCCCGAAATTTCGGGACAGGGCCAGGTGCGCCCTGGCAGTCCCTGACCGGAAGTCCCGGGCAGAAGCCCCGAGCGGCAAGGCTGTCCCCCGAACAAGGGCCTTGCGGACAAAATTGGAGCGCGCCCGGAAAACATGATGGTTTTCCGGGCGCGCTCTCCTGTTTTCGCGTCTGGTGTCCCGGGGAGACTGCCCCGCGGCCCCTACAGGGTCTCGGCGTAGATTTCGACCGGGTGCTTGACGATCACCTGGTCGTGGTTGTGCGAGAGGATGTCCTCGAGCTGCATCATGCAGGCGGGACAGGCGGCCGAAACCACCCTGGCCTTGCTCGCCACCACGTTGTCGCGCTTGCGCTGGCTTATCTTGCGGCTGATGTCGTAGTGAGTCAGCGTGAAGGAGCCGCCGCAGCCGCAGCAGCGCTCGGCCTCCTTCATCTCCACGTAGTGGTAGCCGGGATTGGCCTTCAGAAGCTCCCTGGGCTGCTGGTAGATGCCAAGGCCCTTACGCAGGTGACAGGAGTCGTGGTAGGTCACGTCCACGGCGCTCCTGGGCGTCTCGCCCTCGGGGGCCGCGTGCACGCCGAGCACGTCCACGATGAACTGGGTGACGTCCATGGTCCTGGCCGCGACCTTCTTCGCGATGTACGAGGCCGTGTCGTCGATTCTCGGGGCGTACTTGGGCCAGTACTCCTTCATGGTGCCGGCGCAGGAGCCGCAGGGCGTCAGGATGTAGTCGAAATCCACCTCGGCCAGTATCCCCAGGTTCTTGCGCAGGTAGGTCTCCATGGCCTTGCCGTCGCCGGAGGATATGGCCGGGATGCCGCAGCAGGCGAACTCGGGGTCCATGAAGACGGCCACCTTGTGGTGCTTGAAGACCTTGAGGCAGGCCTCGGACATGCCCACGTAGAACTTGTCGCCCATGCAGCCGGGGAAGAAGACAATCTTCAGCCCGCCCGAAATGCGCGGCTCGTTGAGACGGTCCACCTTGGCGTGCAGGGGCGTCACGGGAAGCGGGCGAATGTGGCGATCGCCTATCAGGGGCTTGAGAAGCGGCGAGGACACGGTCTTCTGGGCCGAGTGGTCGTCCTTGAAGAAGACGCGCGAGACCGGGCTTCCCACCCGCATGCCGATGTTGAAGAGCTTGGGCTTTGCCAGCATGAGGCGGAAGATGGCCTTTTTCACGGGGCTCAAGCCCACGTAGTTGAAGACGAGCTCCCTTGCCTCGAGAAAGACGTCCATGATCTTCACGCCCGAGGGACACGCGGTCTGGCAGGAACCGCACAGAAGGCAGCGCCCCAGCTTGTCGGCCACGGCCTCGGGATCGCGGATGAGCTCGTGGGCGAGATCGTCCACGAGGGCCAGCTTGCCGCGGGCGACGTCGGCCTCCATGTGGGTGGCCCCGAAGATGGGGCACACGGCCTGGCAGTTGCCGCAGCGCATGCAGGCGATGATTCGGTCTTCCAGAGTCAGAAGACGGCTAACGAGCGTTTTCAGGTCGGCCATCAGTTGTCGCCTCCCATGATCCCCACGAGCTTGGTCGGGTTGAGCAGGCCCTTGGGGTCCAGCGCCTTGCGCAGGCGCCTCGAGAACAGGATGGTCCCGCGCGAGGTCTCCTTCTCGAGCCACTTGGCCTTGGCGGTGCCTATGCCGTGCTCGCCCGAAAGGGTGCCGTGGAGCTTGATTGCCACGTCGAACATCTCGTCGATGGCGGCCTCCACGCGGGCGAACTCCTCCTTGTCGCGCTTGTCGCACAAAAACGTCGGATGCAGGTTGCCGTCTCCGGCGTGTCCGAAGGTGCCGACCTCCACGTTGTACTTCTTCGCGATCTCGGTGATGTGCTTCATCATGGTGGGGATCTGCGAGCGCGGGACAGTGGCGTCCTCGAGAACGGTGGTGGGCTTCACGCGCGCAAGCACGGGCAGGGCCTGCCTGCGGGCTTCCCACAGCTTGTTCTTTTCCGCGGCGTCCTTGGCCACGTGCACTGCGGTGGCGCCGTTGGCGCGCAGCACGCGCTCCACGGCCTCGGCGTCGTCGGCCACCTGGGCCGGATGCCCGTCCACCTCAATCAGAAGGATGGCGGCGGCGTTTCTGGGCAGGCCGATGTGGGTGAAGTCGTCCACCTTCACGATGGTGTTGTTGTCGAGGATCTCGAGCGTGCAGGGCAGAATGTGCTCGGCGATGATGCCGGCCACGGCCTCGGCCGCCTTCTGCAGATCGTCGAACTCGGCCATGCAGGCCTTGGAGGCCTTGGGCGGGGGCACGAGCTTCATGACGGCCTGGGAGAGCACGCCAAGGGTTCCCTCGGACTGGATGAACATGCCGGCCAGGTTGTAGCCGGTCACGCACTTCACGGTACGCGATCCCGTCTTCACGTGCGCGCCGGTGGCGTCGAAGAACTCGATGCCCATGACGTAGTCCTTGGTCACGCCGTATTTCAGGCCGCGCAGGCCGCCGGCGTTCTCGGCAATGTTGCCGCCCATGGAGGAGACGCTCATGCTCCCCGGATCGGGGGGATAGAAGAGGCCCTTGGCGGCCACGGCCGCGGCCAGATCCGCGGTGACGACGCCGGGCTCGACCACGGCGTAGAGGTCGTTGGAGTTGATTTCGAGAATGCGGTTCAGTCCCGCGGTCAGGATGACCACGGTATCGCTCGTGTCGGGAATGGTCCCGCCCGAGAGGTTGGTGCCGGAACCGCGCACGGTCATGGGCACGCCCTCGTCGTAGAGCTTCTTCACGCACTTGCCGAGCTCTTCGGCAGTGTTGGGACGCACCACGAAGGCGGGCACGACGGGATGGAGCACCGCGGCGTCGTAGGCGTAGGTGCGGCGATCCGCCTCGGAGGAAAAGACGTTTTCCTTGCCGAGCATGTCCTCGAATTCCTTGATCAGTGATTTGCGGGCCATGAGTCCTCCTTGACCGGGGAAGGGCGAACAGGATTGCGGTGCTTCGCGGGAACATGCAAGGCGCTGCCGGGCGAAAAAACGCCGTCGGAGGCCTTGCAGGGCCGTCGCGAAACGCCGCCTTGCGCCTCCCCTTTCGGGCTGCAAACGGGTTTCCATGTAACACTACCGCCCAAGGCATGTTCCGTCAATACAATGCCCCAAAACGGCCAGGCAAAGAGGAATCGGGGACTCGTATCGAAGGATGCATTTTCCCTTGACGCAGGTCGAAAGGAAATACACGCGAAAGAATCGGGCTTTTGCAGACTCGAAGACCGACATATCAATCAAAATGCATATACCTGTGCCCCGTCAGGGCAAAAGAAAAGCGTCTGCGCCATCTATCCCATCTATCATTCCTGCCCGCCCAAAGCGCTTCCGGGGGGCGCAAGGTGCTGTCGTAAAGCGGCAGAAGGCAGGAGCGGCGTCTCCATGGACCGCCTGGGGGACAGGAGATTTCTCCGCGACCCGGCGGTCCTGCAAAAGGACCCGAAGACAGGACGAAGAACGATCATGAAAAAGGGGCCCTTCCCGAAAAATCCCTTTTTTCGGGATTTTCGCGGGAAAGGCCCCATGACGCTGTTCGTCGATGCCGCGCGAAGGGGGATCTTGCCCCCAGGCGCCGGGATATGGTTCCTATGACCGGCTCTTCGGCGTGAAGACGAGCTCGCCGTCCTTCACGTCCACTTCCACAAGCTCCCCGTCGCGCACCTCGCCGGCGATGATGGCGCGGGCAAGCGGCGTCTCCACGTAGTGCTGCACGTAGCGCTTGAGGGGACGGGCGCCGAAGACGGGGTCGTAGGCCTCGTCGGCCACGTGGTTCTTGGCGGCCTCGGTGAGCGCAAGATCGATCTGGCGGTCTGAGAGGCGGCTGCGCAGGAGATCAAGCTGCAGGTCCACGATGCGCGAGACCTCGGAGCGGCGCAGGGGCGTGAAGATGACCGTCTCGTCGATGCGGTTCAAAAACTCCGGCCTGAAGTGGTTCTTCAGCTCGGCAAGCACGTCCTCTCGGGCGCCGGCCTGAAGCTCGCCCGTCTCGTCGATGCCCTCGAGCAGGCGCCGCGCGCCGATGTTCGAGGTCATGATGATGATGGTGTTGCGGAAGTCCACCGTGTGGCCCTGGCTGTCCGTGAGCCTGCCGTCGTCGAGCACCTGCAGAAGGGTGTTGAAGACGTCCGGGTGGGCCTTCTCGATCTCGTCGAAGAGGACCACGGAATAGGGCTTGCGGCGCACGGCCTCGGTGAGCTGGCCGCCCTCCTCGTAGCCCACGTAGCCTGGAGGCGAGCCGATGAGGCGGGAGACCGAGAACTTTTCCATGTACTCGCTCATGTCGAGGCGCACCATGTTGTCCTCGGTGTCGAAGAGCGCCTCGGCCAGGGCCTTGCAAAGCTCGGTCTTGCCGACGCCCGTGGGTCCCAGGAAGAGGAAGGAGCCGGTGGGCCTTGCCGGGTCGGCAAGGCCTGCGCGCGAGCGCAGAACGGCCTCGGCCACGGCCTTCACGGCCTCGTCCTGGCCGACCACGCGCCTGTGGAGCTGATCGCCAAGGTGCAGGAGCTTCTCGCGCTCGGACTGCAAGAGCCGTGTCACCGGAATGCCGGTCCACTTGGCCACGATCTGGGCCACGTCGTCCGGGCCCACTTCCTCGCGCAGGAGCTTCGACTCGCCGTGGGTCTTCGCCTGGGCCTCGTCCAGCTCCTTCTTCAGGGAGGGCAGCTTCGAGTAGGTGAGCTCGGCAGCCGTGTTCAGATCGCCCACGCGCTTGGCTTCCTCCACGCGCATGTTGATCTGCTCGATCTCCGCCTTCAGCGCACGCACGCGCTCGATCTCGTCCTTCTCGCGCTCCCACTGGGCACGCTTTTCCGCCTGGCGGTCGCGCAGCTCGGCCAGCTCCGCCTCGAGCTTGCCAAGCCTCTCGCGGGAGGCATCGTCCTCCTCGCGCCGCAGGGCCTCGCGCTCGATCTCGAGCTGCATGACCTTGCGGTTGAGCTCGTCGAGCCCGGTGGGAAGCGAGTCGATTTCGGTGCGGATCATGGCGCCGGCCTCGTCGATGAGGTCGATGGCCTTGTCGGGAAGCTGGCGGTCGGGGATGTAGCGGTGGGAGAGCATGACGGCCTCGACCAGGGCCGAGTCCGAGATGCGCACGCCGTGGTGCACCTCGAAGCGCTCCTTCAGGCCGCGCAGAATGGAGATGGCGTCCTCCACCGTGGGCTCCTCCACAAGCACGGGCTGGAAGCGGCGCTCGAGGGCCGGGTCCTTCTCGATGTACTTGCGGTACTCGTCGAGGGTGGTCGCGCCGATGCAGTGGAGCTCGCCCCTGGCCAGCATGGGCTTGAGGAGGTTGCCCGCGTCCATGGAGCCCTCGCCCTTGCCGGCACCCACGATGGTGTGCAGCTCGTCGATGAAGAGGATAATGGTGCCCTCGCTCTTCTCCACTTCCTTGAGGACGGCCTTGAGGCGCTCCTCGAACTCGCCGCGGTACTTGGCGCCGGCGATGAGGGCGCCCATGTCCAGGGCAAAGAGCTTGTGCCCCTTCAGGTTCTCCGGCACGTCGCCCTGCACGATGCGGAAAGCCAGGCCTTCCACGATGGCGGTCTTGCCGACGCCGGCCTCGCCGATGAGGACGGGGTTGTTCTTGGTGCGGCGGGAGAGGATGCGCACAACGCGGCGGATTTCCTCGTCGCGGCCGATGACCGGATCGAGCTTGCCGTCGCGCACGTACTGCAGAAGATCCCGGGCGTACTTCGAGAGCGCTTCCACGGTAGCCTCGGGCGTGGGCGAAGTAACGCGCGCTCCGCCCCGCAGCTCCTCCATGGCCTTGGTGAACTTCGTGCGGGAGATGTTGTACTCGCGCAGCACCCTGCCGAGAGGCGTTGCGTCCTCGTCGGTGAGGGCCACGAAAAGGTGGTCCACGCTCACGTACTCGTCCTGCATGCGCTGGGCTTCCTTCATGGCGGCGTTCACGGCCTGAATGAGCTGCTTGCTCGCCACAAGCCTGCCCTGCTCCACGTCGATGCCCGAGACCGAGGGACGTTTTTTCACGGCCTCCTCGACGGCCACGTCGAGGGCCTTCAAGTTCACGCCCATGCGCTCGAGGATGGCGGGCACAATGCCCTTGTCCTGGCGGATGAGCGCAAGCGCCAGATGCGGGGTATCCGTTTCCTGATGGCCGAAGCCGTTGGCGATGCTCTGCGCGTCGCCCAGCGCCTCGCGGGCCTTGTCGGTAAATTTCTCGATGTTCATGCCTTGCTCCTTCCGCCGGTCCCCGGGGAACCTTGGGCCTTGTGCGCCGCCTGTCCCCCGGAATCGTCGGAATGTCCTTTGCCTTGATGTCGTCTGTTTCCCGAATTGTCGTGCTGCTCTGTTGCTGCTGCTTGTCGACCGGTTGTCGTTTTGCCTGTCGATGTGTCTTGTTGATGCGGTTGACTTGTCTGAAGCTGATGCAGTTTCCGAAAAACGTGTCGTTCACGTCCTCATTTGAGATAAGCCCTTTTTCGCGTCTGTCAAAAAGAGAAAGCGGAATTTTTCCTCTTGTTCTCCCGCACGCCCAGCGCATTTTGCACGCAAGTTGCGGCCTCACCCTTTTCAGAGAAAGGACACGGCATCCCAAAATGCATGGGACATCCCTGGCAAACCCTCCGGCCCGCACTCTTCCTGCCGGACGGTTCCACAGATTTTCAAACTGAAAATTCTGGAAAAGGACAGACTTCCTGTCCCTTTCCCCTGCAAACAAAGATAGGTGTTCTTTTGCCGTTGTCCAGTCCGGCGGGGGCTCCAGGGCCTTTCGATTTCCTGTCCTGGCCCCGCTTTCAGGGATCGGACCCGGTCCCCCTTCGGGAATCGGCCCTGCGCCTACAGAAGGCCCCTGAGCCGGGCCACCTCGGCCTCGAGCTCGTTCATGCGGTCGATCAGGTCCACGATGATGCTTGCCGGCAGGGCGTCCATCTCGAAGTCGCCGCACAGTCTGGCGAGCTTGCGCGCCCGCAGGACATCGCGGCGGTTGAAGAGCATGGCCTCGGCCGTGCGCATGCAGTCGAGCCACTCGAGCTGCAAAAGTTCTTCGAGGAACTCCGCTCCAAGGCCCGTCAGGGCGAGAAACTCGGTCTCGCTCAAAAGGCGGGAGGGGACGGGCAGATCGGAGAGTTTCTCGGCAATGTCGCTCTCGCGCTCGAGCGCGCCAATCATGCGCCCGGTGATCCTGCCGTTGAAGATTGCCATGACCATACCCTCCTATCCGCGGGGCCTGAACGGGGAGACGTTTGCAAGCCTGCGCCAGAGTTCGAGCTCTTCTTCCGTGCTGCCTTGGGGGACCTGGATGGAAATGCGGGCAATGAGGTCGCCGCGCTGGCCGTCGGGGCCGAGGCCCCGGCCGCGCAGGCGAAAGCCGCGCCCGTTGGCGGAATTGGCCGGAAGCGCCATCTCCACCGGGCCGTCCAGGGTGGGCACCTCGATGCGGCCGCCGAGAACGGCCTCCCAGGGGGCCACCTTGACCTCACAGGAAAGGTCCCTGCCGTCCACCTTGAACTGGGGATGTTCGCGGTAGCGGATGGTGATCAGCATGTCGCCGCTGCCCCCGGGGCCGGAACGTCCCTTGCCGGCAAGGCGCAGCTTGCCGCCGTTCTTGATTCCTTTCGGGATGTTCACCTTGTAGGTCTTCGTGCGGCCGTCGAGATTGAGGGTCAGATCCCTGGTTCCGCCGGTCTGGACCTCGTTCAGGGTCAGCTCCACGTTGACGTTGATGTCGCTCCCGCGCCTGGGCGTTCTTGCAAAGCCCCCTGTGTGCCCGGCGAACGGGTCGCCGCCAAAGCCGCTGCCACCGCCGAAGAGCGTCTCGAAGAAGTCCGAAAAGCCGGAACCGCCCCCGCCCTTGCCGCCGTTTCTGAAGGTGAAGCGCACATTCTGGCCGTTGAAGCCGCCGAAGTCCCCGAAGCCGTCGAACTGCTGGCCCTGTTGCCAGTTGGGTCCCAGCTGGTCGTAGAGCTGGCGCTTCTTGGGGTCCTTCAGGACCTCGTAGGCCTCGTTGATTTCCTTGAACTTCTCCTCGGCGTGCTTGTTGTCGGGGTTCAGGTCCGGATGGTACTTCTTCGCGAGCTTCTTGTAGGCCTTGCCGATGGTGTCCGCGTCGGCCTTTCGGTCGACGCCGAGCAGGGCGTAGTAGTCCTTGTAGGAAACGGCCATGATTCCTCCACTCGAAGTCCGGGGGAAGGTCTTCTCTCCGAGGACTTCAAATCACGGGCGCGCCCGGCAAAAACGTTCTCGTCGCCGATGTGCATGTCGACCATCGGGCCGCAAGCAACCGACGCTTTCCTCAAGGTGCGCGCCGCGCCACAAAAAAGGCGAAGGCTTGCGGCCCATGCTTCGGGCCTCGCCTTCCCCCGTGCTTTATCCTGCAAAGAACATAAGCACGCAGTTTTCCCCGTCAACAGGTGCCCGGACCAAGACTCCTCCGCTCCCCTGCCCTGCATGGCTTGCCGCATGACGCTTTTCCCGTGAACCTTCCGGGAGTGTTGCCGCGGGGACGGGGACAGGACAACGGGCCGACTCACGTGACGTGAAAAAGCCGGCCCAAATTGTGCCAATGGAACTTGTGACAATGCCTTGCTGCCGTGTCCTGCGGGCTCGCCGGCGGCACAGGGCAGGGCTCACGCACTTTGCGCGAAAGCATCAAAAAAGGGATTCCCAGGAGTCATTTCCTGGAAATCCCCTTGTCCTGCGCATGTTCTGTCCTGCACTGCGCTGTTTCGGGCCTTTTTGTCCGAATCGGACGCTTTCCTGCGCGCAGCTCGGACCTCTGCCCGGTATCTACACCATGCCGTGCTCGCCCGGCTTCTCGTAGACCACCTTCTTCGAGACCTTCACGTAGAAGTCCGTGTCGCCCAGGGCCAGCAACATGGGGCAGGCTATGAAGATGGTGGACAAGGTGCCGATAGCCACCCCCGCGGTCATGGTCAGCGCAAAGCTGTGGATGACGCCGCCGCCAAGGACCAGCAAGGAGACCGAGGCAAGCAGGGTCGTGCCCACGGTGAGCACTGTTCTCGCCAACGTCTGGTTGATGCTGCGGTTGACGAGCTCTGCCATGTCGCGCGAGCCCGTGTTCATGCGCAGGTTCTCGCGCAGGCGATCGAAGGTGATGATCGTGTCGTTCAGGGCATAGCCGATGATCGTCAGGACGGCGGCGAGCACGTTCAGATCAAGATCTATGCTCATGAAGGACAGAAGGCCCGTCACCGCCCACACGACCACCAGAAGCGAGGTCACGGCCGCGAGCGCGAAGTTGAGCTTCAGGAAATAGCAGACGCCCAGGGTCACGGCCATGGCAAGGCAGACGAGCACGCCAGTAGAAACGCCGGCGAGCCCCACCACGTAGGTCGCGCCCCACAGGCACGCCGCCATGGCCGCCGCGGCCATCCAGCGCTGCTCGAAGCGGCCGGAGATGTACACGGCGATGGTGAGAATGGCGTAGAAGATGGCCGAGAGCCCCTTTTCGGTGAGGTCCTTGCCAACCTTGGGGCCGACGACCTCGAGGCGCTCCATGCTGGCCGGGTTGTCCGGGAAGGCCTTCTGGAGGCTCTGCTCGATACGGTTTCTCAGCTCCACCGGGGCAAGCTCGCTCGAGTTGAAGCGAAGCAGGTAGTCGCGGCCCACGTCGCCGTAGCGCTGGATGGAGAGGCCCGGAAGCTCCGGCACGTCCAGGCCGCTTTTCAGGGTCTGGTCGTCGATGTTCTGCTCGAATCGCACCTGGGCGATGACGCCGCCCGCAAAGTCGATGCCGAGCTTCAGGCCGTTGCCGAAGAGGATGGAAGCGAGCGCCAGCAAAAGCACGATGGCAAAGACCGTGTAGCCCGTCTTGCGGCGGCCGATGAAGTTGATGTTGACGTCGGGTTTTACAAAATGAAATGGCATGCCGGCCTCCCTAGATGCTCAGGCCCTTGGAGCCGCGGGAACGGGCGCGGTACTCGAAGATGACGCGGGAGACGAACACGGCCGTGAACATGGAGCCCACGATGCCGAGGGTGAGCGTCACCGCGAAGCCGCGCACGGGGCCCGTGCCGAACTGGTAGAGAATGACCGCCGTGATGATGGTGGTCAGGTTCGAGTCGATGATGGCCACGGAGGCCGCGTCGAAGCCCGCCTTCACCGCCGCCAGCGGCGAGAAGCCCTTGCGCAGCTCCTCGCGTATTCGCTCGTAGATGAGCACGTTGGCGTCCACGGCCATGCCGATGGTGAGCACGATGCCGGCGATGCCGGGCAGGGTCAGGGTGGCGCCGAAGGCGGACATGCCCGCGAGGATGATGAGGAGCGTGAAGCAGAGGATGACGTCGGCGATGACGCCGCTCATGCCGTAGTAGACCGCCATGAAGCCCATGACCAGGACGGCGCCCACAAGGCCGGCCATGATGCCGCTGTCGATGGACTCCTGGCCCAGGGAAGGACCAACCGTCCTTTCTTCCAGCACCGTGACCGGGGCTGGCAGGGAGCCCGCGCGAAGCACGATGGCCAGATCCTGGGCCTCGGTGGTCGTGAAGCTTCCGGAGATGCTGGCGCGCCCGCCGCCGATGCGCTCGCGAATGACCGGGGCCGAATAGACCTTGCCGTCCAGCACGATGGCCATGCGGCGGTTCACGTTCTCGGCCGTGACCCGCTCGAAGATGTCGGCGCCGCGGCTGTTGAAATTGAGGGTCACGTAGGCCTGGTTCATCAGATCGAAGGCGGGCCTTGCGTCGGCCACGTCCTCGCCGGTGAGCATGGCGTCGCGCTCGACGGCAATCAGCGCTCCGGGCTGGGCGGAGTTCGTGGCGTCGTTCTTCTCGAGGAGCGGCAGGGCGACAACGCCCGCGGGAAGCACGGGGCTGGTCGGGTCCACGTCGTCGCGCACGAGGTGGAACTCGAGGTGGGCCGTCTGGCCGAGGAGCTCCACGGCGCGGCGCGGATCGGAGATGCCCGGCAGCTGCACCTGGATGCGGTTGTCGGCCTGCTTGCGGATGTCGGGCTCGGCCACGCCGAACTGGTCGATGCGGTTTCTGATGGTGCGCAGGGCCTGGTCCATGGCCAGATCCTCGAGGCGGCGGATCTCCTCGGGCGTGTAGTGGGCAAGGTACCTCAGCTGGCCAGATTCCCCGCGCTGGGGCTCGCCAAGGACCAGCTGCGGGAAGCGCTTGGCCACCATTTCCTCGAGGGCCTTCTGGTCGTCGGCCCTGGGAACCAGGAACTCGATGGACGTGCCGCCCACCACGCGGACGCGCAGGATGGAGATGTTCTTGTCCTGCCCCTCGCGGCGCAGGTCCTGGCCCGTGATGGCAAGGGAGTTGCTCACGGCCTTGTCCACCTCGACGCCGAGGGTCAGGTGGATGCCGCCCTTCAGGTCAAGACCCAGGTTCACCCTGGCGTCGGGCAGGATGGGAGCCAGCGCCGTGCCGATGCCGGGGAAGTTGGGCAAGGCCCAGGCCAGCGTCAGGACAAGCACCAGAAGGATGACCGGGATACGCCATTTGTGCTGCATGGAAGCTCCGGGGCTTGGGGCCTTTTGCCCCAGCCGCAAAAAAGGAAAGACGCTTTCCCGATCGCGGCATGGCCGCCCCCGTTGTGGGGGCTTTCCCCATGCCCGCGATCAAAAAAGCGCTCGAATGACTGTCCTTCGGGGCCCTATTTCTTCGGCTCGACGGCCTTGAAGTCCTTGTCGAGGACGTTGCCCACGGCACCGCGACTCATGCGCAGCCTGGATTCGCCGCACTCGAGCAGGACGTACTCGTCGTCGATTTCGAGGATTCTGCCCACGAAGCCCGAGGAGGTGATCACGTAGTCACCCTTCTTCAACGCGGCCAGCATGGCCTTGTGCAGCTTGGCGCGCTTTTGCTGGGGGCGGATGAGCAGAAACCAGAAAATGACGAACATGAAGATGAGCGGAAGAAACTGCATCAGCATGTCCGACCCGCTGGGAGCAGCGCCGGCGGCACCCTGCGGCGGGGCCATGGCGAACGCTTCGCTGATAAAGGACAAGGGACACCTCCGAAATATGATGTCGTACTGGTGACTTGAGGCCTGAAAATTCGGTGTTCTCGCGGCCCGCGCGCCCCAGGCGGGGGCATTGCGGCGGATCCTGTCCGGTCAAGGCCAAGGGGACAAGTACATGAATCACTGGCCTTTGGCAAGAAATCGGGGGACATGGGACATTGGGCCTTCATGCCCCGCACAAGTGCCAAAACCCGGAAAGGGCGCCGCACGATACGATCGCGGGGCGCCCTTTCGCAAGTGCAGGATTTTCGTTGGGTGTAGATACGGAACCTTGTTTTTTGCCGATTTGACCCCTTCTCATGGCGACGTCGTAGGTTCTTCTTACGAGTGCATCGACTTCGGAATCCCCCACCCGTTGCCCACTTTCATTCTTTGTCCTGAGCGTGAGCAGGTACGATTCCCCAAAAAAATATCTGCACCCATTTTCGTTTTCTTGATGCGGTCCTGTCCTCGGGCCGGGTCCAGGCCCGGGCCCGGGAAGACGATCCGGATCTTTTGGTCTAGCGCAGGTCGTTGGCCTCAAGATAGCGCACGGCCTTGTCAGGGAAGTCGGAGAAGGCGCCGTCCACGCGGATCGTCTTGAAGCACACGTCGAGAACCTCGCCAAAGGTGCGGAAGCCCTTCGGCAGGGAGTCCGCGCGCAGGGTCCAGGTGTGCACCATCATGCCGTTTTGGCGGGCAAGGTCGGCCAGGTTCGAGATGGTGTAGGCAGTCCCGTCCTCGGTGGGCACGGCCAGAAGGTTCACGTTGGGGGCGTAGATGTTGGCGTGCTTGGCGATGTCCTTGATGCCCTCTTCCGTGCACAGCCAGGCATGGCGCTCCTTGTCGTCCTTCATGCCCTGGCCGCTGGCGGTGATCAGCATGGCCAGATCGCCCTTCCAGCCGAGCTCGCGGGCGCGGACCACGGCCTCGTAGTCGAAGATCTGCAGGATGGCGTTGCCCTCGGCCTTGTTGTAGCCGTAGCGATCCAGCATCTCGATGGTCGCCTTGAGGATGTCGAGGCCCTGCTCCTCGAAGAAGGCGGGCTCCTTCACTTCCACGTAGACGCCCACGTTCTTGCCGGTGGACTTGTTGAGGCCCTGGACAAGCTGGAACTCCTCCTCGAGGAAGGGAATCTGGAAGGCGATGTCCGTTTCGGGGAAGCGGCCCTCGAACACGGCCTTGCCCGTGGCCGGGTCGAAGCGCTCGCACACGCGCAGGGAGCGCAGCTCGTCGGCCGTGAAGTCGGCTGCGTAGTAGCGGCCGTCCTTGCGGGCGCGGTCCGGGAACTTCTTCGCGACATCCGTCGTCGTGTCGACGTAGATGTCGTGCATGACCATGAGCTTGCCGTCGCGGGTCATGACCACGTCCTGCTCGATGAAGTCGGCACCAAGGCCGTAGGCCATGGTCTTGGCGGGAATGGTGTGCTCGGGCAGATAGCCGCTGGCGCCGCGGTGGGCGGCCACCTTGGGACGATAGACGTCGGGATTGGCAAGGGCTTCGCCGGCCGGAGCCAGAACGGAGCAGCCAAGGGCGAGGACAAGAGCCGACAAAAGGGATTTGGACAAAGTGGACACGCTCAACGCTGAACCCTCCTTGAAAAAACTCGCGCGATGCATCGGCGCCCTGCCCGCCATTCCAGGCGAGACGAACACCTCGCGTGAAACGGGAACGGGCAAAAGGACGCGGCAAGGGGGCATCGGACAGTCGCGCGTTGCCCGATGCCCCGCGGGAGAAGCCATTGGTTCTTGAATGGCTTTTCGGCCAGTTCCTGCACCCCCTCATGTCAGCTGCGTGACGGGAGGGCGACAAAAACGTGCCGCCTGGCAAGCATACACCCAAGTCCCGGAAGTCTCAAAACTCAACTTTATCCGGGGCAAAGGACCGGACCCAAATCGTGCATGGGCGGGACAGGGCCCGGAAAACGCGAAAATTTGTGCTTGACAGGCAAAAGTGCGGGACGTAATAGGACGCCCACCCAAAAAGTCCGCTGTTACAAATCAAATCCATATCAACCCAAATCAACCCATGTGTCGGCGCCTGGCGCCGGGAGGACGATATGCTCGCATTGCAAAACGCCGTGAAGACCCCCGATGGCGTCGTGGTGAACGGCTTCGTGGTGGCTCCCGCCATCGACAAGTGCGAAGGCTGCGATCGCCTGCGCGAGTTCGAGGGCGAGAACTTCTGCTCCAGCTACCCCAACCCCACCAGCAAGTGGTCCGGTGGCCGCTGCAACTTCGCGACCCACGTGAAGATCGAGGCCGCCGCTGCCGCCAAGGTGAACCCCCTGAAGGCGTCCAAGCGCGCCGCCAAGGGTCGCTAGGCCAGCTGATCGAAAAATTTGGCGTGAACCGGCGTTTGCCGCCGGTTTGCGCATCAAGGGGGAGGCTTTGCCTCCCCTTTCTTTTTGCCCGAAGCTTTGGCATTTTTTCCTGGCGTCCCGCGAAAGGCGCCAGGGACACAGGATCCCGCCTTCGGGCGCGAAAACCAGGACATTTCAGGGACTTCAAGGCCCTCTGCGGGACCAGGGAGCACGAACAAGACCATGAGCAACGAGAGCACCACCCTCGAGAAAGTTCTTTCCTGCCTCGACGGCATGGACGACCTCGTCTTCAGCCTGCAGCAGACCCTCACTGCCGCAAGGGCCGTGGGCCCGGAAAACGGCGGCCACGGCGAGGCCGAGAAGGCCCGCCTCATCGAGGGGTTCTTGAGCGGCCTCGGAATCACGGACATCGTGCACGTGGACGCCGAGGACAGGCGCGTGCCGGCAGGAATCCGCCCCAACTTCGTGGCCTCCATCGGGGGGAGTTCCCCAAGGAACCTCTGGCTCTTCGCCCACATGGACGTGGTGCCCGAGGGAGATCTTTCCCTCTGGACAACCGACCCCTGGCAGGTGGTGCGCGAGGGCGACACCCTCTATGGTCGCGGGGTCGAGGACAACCAGCAGTCCCTCGTCTCCATGCTCCTTCTCGCCAAGGCCCTGGCCGACGAGGACGTCCGCCCAGAGCTTGGCCTGAAGCTTGTCTTCCTGAGCGACGAGGAGTGCGGAAGCGCCCTCGGCATGAACCACCTTCTTGCCGAGCGTCTTGACCTGTTCGACAGGGACGATCTCTATATCGTGCCCGACGGCGGCGCCGCCAACGGGGACGAAATCGAGATCGCCGAAAAGCACACCCTGCGCCTCAAGATCGTGGTGACCGGCCGCCAATGCCACGCCTCGCTCCCCCACAAGGGCATCAACTCGCTTGCCGCCATGGGCCGCATCCTTGTGGCCCTGGAAAGGCTGCACGACGAGTTTCCCCAGGAAGACGCGCTCTTCTCGCCGGCCTGCAGCACCTTCACGCCCACGCGCCACGATCTGAACGTGGAGGGCGCCAACATCCTGCCCGGGCGCGACGTCTTCTACCTCGACTGCCGCCTGCACCCGGAGCTTTCGCCCGAGGCGGTCACGGCCCGCGTGACCGGGATGGCCAGGGAGGCCGCGGCACCCCTGGGCGCTGCGGTGGAGGTGTCCATGGAAATGCTCGAGCGCGCCTCGAGAGTTTCCCCCGATGCCCCCATCGTCAAGGCCCTCTCGAGGGCCGTGGAAGCGCGCGGCCTCTTCCCGAAGCTCATCGGCATCGGCGGCAGCACCGTGGCCGCGGCGCTGCGGCACAAGGGCCTCGACGCCTGCGTGTGGAGCACCATCGACTGCTGCTGCCACGAGCCCAACGAGCACGGCTCCATCCGCGCCGCCATCGAGGACGCGAAGACCTTTGCCCGCATCGTCCTGGACGGCGGAAACGGGCGGTAGGCGGCACAGGCGTCTTGCCCCGCCCTTTCCGCCAGAAGCCTTTTCTGTCCAAACTCCGAACTTTTCCCGAACTTCCCGGAAGCGCCGGCCATTGCAAGACCAATGGCGCAAGCCTGCCCGGCAGAGGAGCCCCTCCCATGCGCAATCTTCTCTCAGCGCTTTTTACGGCGCTTTTCGTTTTTGCCCTTGCGGCCCCTGCCATGGCGGCCAGCCCCACGCCCGATGCCGACCTCGAGAAGGTCCTTTCCCGCCTCGACGGCATGGACGACCTCGTGTTCGACCTGCAGAAGTCTCTCACGGCCACACGTGCCGTGGGTCCCGAAAACGGCGGCCATGGCGAGGCCGAAAAGGCCCGCCTCATCGAGGAGTATCTGAAGGGTCTCGGGATCACGGACATCGTCCGCGTTGACGCAAAGGACGATCGCGTGCCCGCAGGGTATCGTCCCAATATCGTGGCCTCCATCAAGGGGAAGACCTCCAAAAACCTCTGGCTCGTCGCCCACATGGACGTGGTGCCCGAGGGTGATCTTTCCCTCTGGAAAACCGATCCCTGGCAGGTGGTGCGCGAGGGCGACACGCTCCGCGGCCGCGGCGTCGAGGACAACCAGCAGTCGCTCGTTTCCACGCTCCTGCTCGCAAAGGCCCTGATGGACGAGAACGCCGTGCCCGAACTGGGCCTCAAGATGGTCTTCGTGAGCGACGAGGAATGCACCAACGACAAGGGCATAAACCATCTTCTCGCCGAGCGCTTCGACCTCTTTCCAAAGGACGACCTCTACATCGTGCCGGACAGCGGCGCGCCTGCGGGCGACGAAATCGAGATCGCC
The DNA here is from genome assembly GCA_964635595.1 of uncultured Desulfovibrio sp. Classification (GTDB taxonomy): domain Bacteria; phylum Desulfobacterota; class Desulfovibrionia; order Desulfovibrionales; family Desulfovibrionaceae; genus Desulfovibrio. The sequence continues at coordinate 5,685 of CAZWOT010000015.1, read as the reverse complement.
GAAAAGCACACCCTGCACCTGAAAGTCACGGTGAACGGACGCCAGGCCCACGCCTCCATGCCCGACAAGGGCATCAACTCCCTGGTCGCCATGGGACGCGTTCTCGTGGCCCTCGAGGCCCTGCACGACCTCTACCCGCAGGAAGACAGCCTCTTTTCTCCGGCGTACAGCACCTTCACGCCCACGCGCCACGACCAGAACGTGGAGGCCGACAACATCCTGCCCGGGCGCGACGTCTTCTATCTCGACTGCCGCCTGCTCCCGGAGGTCTCCCCCGAGGAGGTCATTGCAAAGGTGACCGAGCTCGCGAACAAGGCCGCCGAACCCCTGGGCGCCACGGTGGAGGTGTCCATGGAAACCCTCGAGCGTGCGTCCAGGATTTCCCCCGAGACACCCGTCGTCAAGGCCCTCGTGAAGGCCGTGGAGGCGCGCGGCATCAAGCCCAGGCTCATCGGCGTCGGCGGAAGCACCGTGGCCGCGTCCCTGCGGCACAAGGGACTTGCGGCCTGCGTCTGGAGCACCATCGCGGAGTGCGCCCACGAGCCCAACGAGCACGGCTCCATCAGGGCGACCATCGAGGACGCGAAGACCTTCGCGCGCATGATCATGGACGGCGGGTCGCAGCAGTGAGCGCAGGGCACCTCGGCAAGGACTCCCGCAAGACCTTCGACGTCATCGTGGTGGGCGGCGGCCACGCAGGCTGCGAGGCCGCCATGGCCCTTGCGCGCCTCGGCCACAGAACGCTCCTCGTCACCGGCAACGTCGACCGCCTGGGGCATCTCTCCTGCAACCCGGCCATAGGCGGGCTCGCGAAGACCCACATGGTGCGCGAGATAGACGCTTTGGGCGGGCAGATGGGCCTGTGGGCCGACGTCTCGGCCATCCAGATGCGCGTTCTCAACATGAGCAAGGGGCCCGCCGTGCGCGCAACGCGCGGGCAGATGGACCGGGCAAGCTACCTGCAGAACGTGCGCAGGACGCTCTTTGCCCAGGAAAACCTCTTCATCTGGCAGGACCAGGCGGCGAGCGTGCTCACCGACGACGGCCGGGCCACGGGCGTGGACACCCGCCAGGGCCTGCGCTTTTTCGGCGAGCACATCCTGCTCACCACCGGCACCTTCCTTTCCGGCCGCATCCACATGGGCCTTGTGCACCTTCCGGCAGGCCGCCTCGGCGACGAGCCGTCGGTTGCCTTAAGCCAGTCGCTGGCCGGCCTCGGCATCCAGCTTGGGCGCCTGAAGACCGGCACCACTCCGCGCCTGCTTGGCTCGAGCATCGACTATTCGGCCCTGGAGGCCCAGCATTCCGACGAGCCGCTGCCGCAGTTCAGCTTCGTGGGGCCAAGGCCCGGCCTTCCCCAGATTCCCTGCCACATCACGCGGACCAACGAGGAAACCCACGCCATCATCCGCGAGGGCTTCGACCGCTCGCCCCTTTTCACCGGCGTCATCCGCGGCACCGGCGCCCGCTACTGCCCCTCCATCGAGGACAAGGTGGCCCGCTTTCCGGAGCGGGAAAGCCACCACGTCTTTCTCGAGCCCGAGGGCCTGGACAAGGCCGAGGTCTACTGCAACGGCATCTCGACCTCCCTTCCCCTGGACATCCAGGAGCGCCTCATCCACTCCATCAGGGGTCTCGAGAACGCGGTCATGGTGCGCCCTGGCTACGCCATCGAGTACGACTACGCAAACCCTTTGCAGGTGAAGCGCACCCTCGAGACCAAGGCCGTGCCCCATCTGTGGTTTGCGGGACAGATAAACGGCACCTCCGGCTACGAGGAGGCGGCTGCCCAGGGCCTCTGGGCCGCCCTCAACATCTCCTGCCGCATGCGCGGCCTTGCCCCCTTCGCCCCGCGCAGGGACGAGGCCTACATGGCCGTGCTCGTGGACGACCTCGTGACCGAGGGAACGCTCGAGCCCTACCGCATGTTCACCTCGAGAGCCGAGCACAGGCTGCTCCTTCGCGAGGACACGGCCGACTCGAGGCTCACCCCCCTGGGCCGCGAGCTGGGGCTTGTGGACGATGCGCGCTGGGAAGCCTTTTTGCGCCGCCAGGAGCAGATCGAAAAGGGCCGCGGCTATCTCGAGGCAACGCGCTTCGGGGCCGGAGCGGAACTGGACGGAGCCTCCCTTGCCGGCCAGACGCTGGCGGACGCCCTGTGCCGCCCCGAGGTGGACCTCGATCTTCTTTGCGGGCTCGACCCCGAGCTTGCGGCACGGCTTGAAGGCACGGACGCCTTTACCCGCGGCACCATCCAGGCGGACGTGAAGTACAAGGGCTACATGGAGCGACAGAGAGCCCTGGTTGCGCGCAGCCTCAAGCTCGAGGAAACGCCCCTTCCCGAGGACATCGACTACACCAGGGTGGCGGGCCTCTCCCACGAGGTCATCGAGAAGCTCTGCCGCGTGCACCCGGCAACCCTCGGCCAGGCGGGCCGCATCTCGGGCGTCACCCCGGCGGCCGTGGACTGCCTCGAAATCCATCTGCACAAGATGGGCCTCTTGCGCTTCAGGGAGAAGAAGGACCAGAGGGCTCGGACAGGTCAGGCCGGCGAAAGCGCGCAGGATGCCCGGCGAAATCCCGAAAGCGCTGCGGACGACTCCTGATCCGGCCAAAGGCTCCAAAGTCCTGAATATGGAGCCAGGGAAAACATATCGCGGCTTTCGCCGCATGTTGACCCGAAGCGGACGGCCGGGCTAGAATTGACGGTGATTCCCCCGAACAGGCGAAATGCAAGGAAACACCCGTTTCCGGCCCAGGAGCGTCCCACCAGGGGACAATCGGGGCTTTCCACCCTTCAACCAAGGAGTCGACATTGGACAACGGCACATCTGGCCACAGTTGCGGTTTCTGGAACCGCATTGGCCAGCTTTTCGGCCTCGAGCCGGAAGAAAGTCTCGAGAAAGCCATCATTGACGCCAGAGAGGACGGCGAGGTCGCCCCGGAGCAGGAGAAGATGCTCCTGGCCATCTTGCGCTTCAACGAGACCCAGGTGCAGGACTCCATGACCCCGCGGGCGGACATAGACTGCGTGCCGGACGACGCGCCCCTGAAGGAAGTGGCGCAGGCCGTGCTCGATTCCGGCCACTCGCGCCTGCCCGTCTACAAGGACAACCGCGACAACATCGTGGGCGTGGTGCATGCCAAGGACCTGCTTGGCTGCCTCGAGAACACCCAGGCGCTCGCAAACCCGGTCTCCACCATCATGCGCGAGGCCTTCTTCGTGCCCGAGACCAAGTCCATTCCCACGCTTTTGCAGGAATTCCGCCTGCGCAAGCAGCACATCGCCATAGCGCTCGACGAGTACGGCGGCACGAGCGGCCTCATCACCTTCGAGGACGTGCTCGAGGAAATTTTCGGGGACATCGAGGACGAGCACGACAAGCCCGCCAAGGACACGATCTCGGACCTTGGCGGCGGCGTGTACGAGATGTCCTCGCGCGTCTACCTCGAGGATCTGGCCGAGCTCGGCCTGCGGGTGGAGAGCGAGGACGTGGACACCATCGGCGGCTTCGTCACCATGGAGGCCGGCCACGTGCCCACCGTGGGCGAGACCATGACCTACGAGGGCTGGGTCTTCACCATCCTCGACGCGGACAAGAAGCACGTGAAGAAGCTGCGCATGGCCCGCGAGGACACGGCGCCCGAGGCGTAGGGCCACACGCGGGGCACGACAACCGATTTTCCCTTTCGGACAAGGACCGGCGCGCCGGTCCTTTTTTGTTTGGCGTTTTCCTGCCCCGGCAGGCCCCGCCCGCGGGGAGGTCCGAGGGTCCCGTCTCCCCCATGATCGGGCAGGTCTTGCGCGAAGACGGGGCCTTGCGAAAACGATCACGCGTAAAGCGACCACGCGAAAGGAGACCAGACGAAAAGGGCATCCCCCTCGAGTTCAAGGAGGATGCCCCATGTTGCCGGACGAACGTTTTCTGCGAGACTACTTGACCGGATAGAAGCCGGTGGGCTTCTCGTTCATGTTGACGAGAATGTTCTTCATCTGGGTGTAGTGCTCGAGGATGATCTTGTGGGTCTCGCGGCCGATGCCGCTGTCCTTGTAGCCGCCGAAGGGAGCGCCCTCGGGGATGGTGTTGTAGGTGTTCACCCACACGCGGCCGGTCTCGATGCCCCTGGCCACGCGCAGGGCGCGGTTGAGGTCGCGGGTCCACACGGCGCCGCCGAGGCCGTATTCGCTCTTGTTTGCGGCGTCGATGACTTCCTGCTCGTCCTTGAACTTGATGATGCAGGCCACGGGTCCGAAGATCTCTTCCTGGGCCACGCGCATGTCGTTGGTGACGTTGCCGAGCAGGGTGGGCTTCAGGAAGCAGCCCCTTGCGAGATCGCCCTCGGTGGCGGCCTCGCCGCCGCAGAGAACGGTGGCGCCCTCGTCGATGCCGACCTTGACATAGCTCAGGATCTTCTCGGCCTGGCGCTTGGAGATCTGGCAGCCCATCTGCGTGCCGGGATCAAGCGGCTGGCCGACCTTGACGTCGTTGAAGCGCTTGACGGCCTCGGCCACGAAGCGGTCGTAGATGGATTCCTGCACGAAGACGCGGGAGCCCGCGCAGCAGACCTGTCCCTGGTTGAAAAGGATGCCCATCTGCAGGCCGTCCATGGCCAGCTCCCAGTCGCAGTCCTCGAAGAAGATGTTGGCGGACTTGCCGCCGAGCTCGAGGGTCGCGGGAATGATGCGCTTTGCGGCGGCGACGGCCACGTCGCGGCCCACTTCCGTGGAGCCCGTGAAGGCCAGCTTGCGGAAGCCGGGGTTCTCGAGCATGTACTGGCCGGACTTGGAGCCGGAGCCGGTGATCACGTTGAAGACGCCGGGAGGCACCACGCCGTCGATGAGCTTGGCGAGCTCGAGAACGCTCAGGGAGGTCTCGCTGGAGGGCTTGAGCACCGTGCAGCAGCCGGCGGCGATGACGGGGGCGAGCTTCCAGGCGGCCATCAGGAAGGGGAAGTTCCAGGGGATGATCTGGCCGACGACGCCGATGGGCTCGCGCAGGACGATGCTCAGGGTGTTTTCGTCCAGCATGTTGGCGGAGCCTTCCTCGGCCATGATGCAGCCCGCGAAGTAGCGGAAGTGGTCGGCGGCCATGGGCACGTCGACGGCTTTCGTCTCGCGGATGGGCTTGCCGTTGTCCATGGTCTCGACGGTGGCGAGCCAGTCGCAGTTGGCGTCGATGATGTCCGCCACCTGGTTCAGGATCTTGGCGCGCTCCTTGACGGAGACGTTCTTCCAGGTCTCGAAGCCCTTCCAGGCTGCCTTGACGGCGGCGTCCACGTCCTCGCGGGTCGCCTGGGCGATTTCGGCAAGCTCCTCGCCGGTGGCCGGGTTGGAGGCCTTGAGGGTCCCGCCGTCGGAAGCGTCCTTCCACTGGCCGCCGTAGTAAAGCAGGTACTTCTTGGAAAGCTCACTCATTTTTCAAAACTCCTTCTCTAGAGAGCTGGGCCGGAAGGCCATCCGGGGCCCCCAGCTTTGCATGAGGAAAATGTCGTTGAATCACGACGGATTTTCGTTGCTGGTACGGGGAATTGGCCGATGTCTTGCGGGAAGGCGGACTCGCCGGGAACCGGATCCCTGCGCGCTTTCCCGGAGTCCCGAACGCCGGCCAAGGCAATACGGGCCTCAATGATTGTCGTGAATTTTTCTGAAAACGGTACGACCTCCCTTCCAAAGCTGTTCGCCTA
>CAZWOT010000014.1:0-23587 GCA_964635595.1 uncultured Desulfovibrio sp. | reverse complement strand
CCAGTAGCGCTGGCGGGAAATGTTCCAGTCGCGCAGGCGGAACTGCGTGGTCGCCCTGCCAAGTCCCTTTTCGGCCAGCGCCTCCACCACCTTCTTCTTGCCGGTCTCGTTGTCGAGGCCGTTGAAGGGGCCGGAGTTCACCATGGTGCCGCCCTCGGTGTGGGCGGCCTCCCATGTGGCCGTGTCGTGGAGCTCGCCGTCGAAGCTTATGACCTCGGTGATGGGCAGATCGTACTTGCGGGCAAAGTCGAAGTCGCGCTGATCATGGGAGGGAACGCCCATGACGGCGCCCGTGCCGTAGCTTGCGATGACGAAGTTGCCAAGCCAGATGGGCACCTTCTTGCCTGTCAGGGGGTGAATGACGCAGGCGCCCGTGGGCATGCCCTTTTTCTCGAGGGTCTCGGACTGGCGCTCGATGCGGTCCATGTTGCGGACGCTGGCGATGAACTCCTGAATCTTCTCCTCGTCGGGCAGGCCCTTGATGATGTCCTGCACGAGCGGATGCTCGGGAGCCATGGTCATGAAGCTCACGCCATAGACCGTGTCCGGCCTTGTGGTGAAGACCGAGATGGAGGTCTGGCCGCCCACGGGCTTTTCCAGCGGGAAGACGATTTCCGCACCCTCGGACCTGCCGATCCAGTTGTGCTGCATGGCTATCACGCGGTCGGGCCAGCTGCCCTTGAGCAGCTCGAGATCCTTCAAAAGCTCATCCGCGTAGGCCGTGATGCGCAAAAACCACTGGGTGAGATCCTTCTGCTCGACCACCGAGTTGCAGCGCCAGCAGAGCCCGTCCACCACCTGCTCGTTGGCGAGCACGGTGTGGCAGGAGGGGCACCAGTTCTGCGGGGCCTCCTTGCGGTAGAGCAGGCCCTTCTCGAGGAACTTCAGGAAGAAGAGCTGCTCCCAGCGGTAGTACTCGGGCCTGCAGGTGGCAAGCTCGCGCTCCCAGTCGTAGCTGTAGCCGAGCCGCTTCATCTGCCCGCGCATGTTGGCGATGTTGGAATAGGTCCAGGCCGCGGGATGGGTGTTGTGCTGTATGGCCGCGTTCTCGGCCGGCAGCCCGAAGGCGTCCCAGCCGATGGGATGCAGCACGTTGAAGCCCTGCATGCGCTTGGCTCTGGCGAGCACGTCCCCTATGCAGTAGTTGCGCACGTGGCCCATGTGCAGGTTGCCGGAGGGGTAGGGAAACATCTCCAGCACATAGTACTTGGGCAGATCGCTTTCGTGGGTGCAGGCAAAGGCGCGGGTCTCTTCCCAGCGCTTCTGCCATTTGAGCTCGATTTCCTGGGGATTGTATCTTTTCATGGGGCTTCGCGGTTCTTGAAGTGGGTGAGGTGTGGATTTCCCGGGGGATGGCGGCCCTAGAGGGAAGCCAGGGTGAGCTTCTCTCCGGCTGCACGCGACGAGATGCTGTGCAGGATGCCGTTGATGAACTGGTAGGCGTTGTCGTCGCCGAAGTCGTGGGCGAGGATGATGGCCTCGGAGAGGATGATCTTGGCATCCACTTTCTCGGGCGCCAGAAGTTCGTAGGCGCCCATGCGCAGGATGACAAGCTCGATGCGTCCCACGCGCTCGAGGGGACGGGAGGAATGGCGGGCTATGAGGGCGTCGAGCCTGGCCTCGTGCTCCCATACGCCGCGCACGATGTCCCAGGCAAGGCCGGACGGCTTTTCGGGGGCCCTGGGCGCTTCCTCGGTCTCGGCATCCTGGATTTCCTTGCCCTTTTTTGCCTTCGACTTCTTCTCCCTGGGCTCGTCGGGGAGCAGGAGCGGGCTTATGTCGTTTGCGAGATCCTTGCTCGCGGTCTCGACGCAGGCCCGGAATCTCTCCTCGAGATCGGCCAGCGTCGCCACCTCGCTGAAAAAGAGGCTGTAGAGAACCTGGAAGGCCAGCTCCCTGTTCTCGTGCCTGCATTTCTTGCCGGTGGTCCTGTTGCTGGTGGCCTTGTTGGTGGTCTTGTTGCTGGTCGCCATGGGCGCTTCTTGCCTTTTGTCCTAGAGCTGCTCGAGCACGCGCAGGGTTTCGAGCATGGCCGAGGCGGCCTCGACGCCCTTGTTGCCGGACTTGGCGCCGGCGCGATCGATGGCCTGCTCGAGGGTGTCGCAGGTGAGAAGGCCGAAGCCCAGGGGGATGTCCTGCTTGAGGCTCACGAGGGCAAGGCCCTTGGCGGCCTCGCTGCACACGTAGTCGAAATGGGGCGTGCCGCCGCGGATGACGGCGCCCAGGGCCACGATGCCGTCGTACTTCTTGGAGGCAGCCGCCTTCTTGCAGGCGAGCGGCAGCTCGAAGGCGCCGGGCACGCGGATGATGGTGGCGTCCTCGGGGTCGAGGCCGTGCCTTGTCAGAAAGTCCATGGCCCCGGAAACGAGGTGGGAGACCACGAATTCGTTGAAACGGGTGCAGACGATGGCGATCTTGAGCCCTTGGGCGTTCATCTGCCCTTCGATGGTTTTCGGCATGCTTGCTTGTCCTTGGGGAAAGGGACGCATGGTCCCTCGGGTTTGTCTGATGAATCGGGTTTTTTGGGGCCCCTGAGGGCCGGCACATGTTCGGGACCTGTCCTTGAGGTCGGGCAGATCCCCTGTCCTTTGGCGGGAAGAGCTGGCCGCTAGACAAAGCCCCTCGAGGCCAGAAAGTCCAGGGTGATGCTTGATCCAATGGTGCTTGAACCGGCATTCCCGCTTTCCGTCCCGCCCCGGGCGGCAGGGGGATTGCTGCCGGAAGCGCCGGCCCCGAAGGCGAGGAGGCGCTTCACGTACTTGGCAAGCACGTCCGTCTCCATGTTGGCCCTGTAGCCGGGCTTCCAGAGACGCATGGAGGTGCGCTCCTGGGTGTCGGGGATGATGTTCACGTCGAACCGGGCCTTGCCAAGCTCGCCTTGCGCGCAGCCGTTGACGGTGAGGCTGATGCCGTCGAGGCACACGGAGCCCTTGGGGGCCACTTCCGCCGCGAACTCGGCCGGGTACGCAAAGGCGACCACGACGGACTGGCCGCTCTGCCTCACGGAGACCACCTCGGCAAGGCAGTCGACATGCCCCGAGACGATATGGCCGCCAAGCCGGTCCCCGAGGCGCAGGGCCCGCTCGAGATTGAGCACGGAGCCCTGGGAGAGGGAGCCCAGATTGGTGCGGGTCATGGTCTCGGTGGAGGCGTAGACCGTGAAGGAGGCCGCATCGAAGCGCTCGACGCTCAGGCACGCCCCGTTGCAGGCGATGGACTCGCCGTGCTCGAGGGCCGAAAAGGGCGTCTCCGGGCGTATGGTCATGCGGCATTCCTGCCCGCGCCGCTCCATGGCGAGCATGACCCCGGTGGTCTGGATGAGTCCCGTGAACATGGGCCTTTTCTACCGCCGCACCCCGGGCGCGGGAAATTCGTCGTCGGCGAGCCAGAGACCGGCTTCGCCGAGGCTCAGGGTGATGGGGCCGAGCTCCTTCGCAAACCAGGCTGTCTCCGGCACGTAGGCCATGGAAAGATCGTCGCCCACAAGGCGCGTGCCCACGTTCTTGAGGTGCAGGGCCTCCTCCATGGAGTCCGGGGAGCGGCCGTCGAAGAGGGACCGGGCCTCGGCGTCGCCCACGATCCTGGTGGCCGTCTGCATGAAGAACAGATCCACGAGACCGGCCTCGATGAGCCGCATGCCGAGGCGTCCGCCGCCCTCGCACAGAAGGTAGGGCATGCCGAGCTCGTGCATGGAGGCAACAAGGCTTTTCAGGTGATCATGCACGTCCGCGTCCGGCCCGTGGGCGCTGGCGACAACCGTCACGCCGATGTCGCGCAGGGCCTTTGCCCGTTCGCTTTCGGCCTCCTTGGCGTTCACGAAGAAGATGGCGTCCTTCGCCCGCTCGCGCAGAAGATGGCAGTCGGCCGACGCGTCGGGCAGGGTGGTCGTGAAGACGATGGCCTTTGGCTGGGGGCCTCCCCCGTGGGGCTCGCGCGCGTCAAGGCGGGGATTGTCGTTTCTGAAGGTGCTCCCGCCCACGATCACGGCGCCGCCGGCCCGGCCAACGCCGGCACGCAGGCGGTGCACGTCGTTTCTGGCGGCCTCGCCGGTGATCCAGCGCGACTTGCCGGAGCGGGTGGCGATGCGCCCGTCCAGGGTGGAGGCGAGCTTCAGCATGACAAAGGGGCGGTTTTGCGTCTGCCAGGTGAGGAAGTCGCTCACCATGAGGCGGCATTCGGGCTCGAGCACGTCCTCGACGACTTCCACGCCGGCCTCGCGCAACCGCTGCGCGCCGCCGCTGGCCCTGGAGGTGGGGTCCTTGGTGCCCACCACGACCCGTGCGATGCCGGCCTCGATCAGCGCCTCGGAGCAGGGACCGGTCTTGCCCTGGTGGTTGCAGGGCTCGAGCGTTGCCACCATGGTGAGGCCTCTCGGGGAGACGCCCCTGCGCCTCGCGTCCTCGAGACAGGCGATTTCCGCATGGGGGCCGCCGGCCCTTTCATGGTGCCCGCGGGCCACGATGATGCCGTCGTGCAGGAGCACGGCGCCCACTGCCGGGTTTGGATACGTGTCGAAGCGTCCTTTCCTGGCTTCGAGGATGGCTTCCCGCATGGGGATGGCGAAGCGGTCTTTCTTCATTGCGCGTGATCCCGGGAAGGCCGCGTCAAGGCCTTGCGGCCCCTGAAGTCGGCGTCCCTTCAAGTTCCCTGGTTCCTGCAGCCCCCGGAACGGTCAGGGCGTGGGGAAGTCGAGGTCGAGCCTCGGCTTGTCCATCTTCTCCATGCGCACGCCCGCTTCGTCGAGCATGGCGCGCGAGAGCTCGACGGGGTAGCTGTCGCAGTAGTAGATGGTCTTGATCCCGCAGTTGATGAGCATCTTGGAGCACTGGGAGCAGGGATGGGTGGTGCAGTAGATGTCCGCCCCGCCGATGGCCACGCCGTGCACCGCGGCCTGGACAATGACGTTCTGCTCGGCGTGGATGGCCCGGCAGATGTCGAGGCGCTGGCCCGAGGGGATGCCGAGCTTCATGCGCATGCAGCCGACGTCGAGGCAGTGCGCGATGCCGGCAGGAGCGCCGTTGTAGCCGGTGGCGAGGATGCGCTTGTCCTTCACGAGCACGCAGCCCACCTGCCTGCGCAGACAGGTGGAGCGGGTCGCCACCATGTAGGCGATGCGCATGAAATAGACGGGCCAGGGGATGCGCTGGGCGAGGGCGGGCCTGTCGGGTGCGGCGTCTGCGCCCGGCATGTTCGGCATGCCGGACATCGCGCCCATTCCCGGCATGGGCTGAAGATCGAAGGGTGACTTGTTCATGGGATTGAATGGGGCCCGCGGACGGCGCCTTCGGGGACGTCCCGAAAATCCCCGAATGGCCGCAGAAATAGACCTCGTGGCAACGCAACATCATACACGTGCCACGCTTCTCAAGCAAGACAAGGGACCCTTGTTGCAGTCGGCAAAAAGATCTGTGATTCCAGTAAATTGAGTATTCCCGGCGGGCCCGCCTGCCGCATGAATCACGGCCCGCTGCGCCGGCCTATGCCCCCCGCTCCTCGCTCTCGGCCCTGCTGTCGAGGCTCTGGAGAGCCGCGTAGGCATCCACGGCCAGCTCGTAGGGCAGAAAGTGGTTGTGGGCGAGGGTGTTGCGCACCTCGCGCCAGAGCCTGGCCGTTTCCACAAGATCCGGATCGTAATATCCCTTGTGGAAATTCACCACGTGGTGGAGCGGCCCTATGTCGTACTTGTGCGTGTCGCCGTTGGGGTTCTTGCCGGCCTGGGGATGGATGGCGCTCACCCTCTCCACGGTCTGCAGGATGAGGTTGTGCACCCTCTGGACGAGGGGCAGGTAGATCTGGATCTGCCCGCGGACCACCATGTGCTCCAGGGTGCGCGTCTTCTTGCAGGCCTCGAGAGCGGCCAGGTGATGGCCCGGCTGGCCGTAGCAGTCCAGGTTGAAGAAGCCGAGGCGCCAGCATTCGTCGAGAACGCCCGACTGGGGCCTGTCTGGCCAGAGAGAGCCGGTGGGGAGCCTTGTCCGCAGGGCTTCCTCAACGAGACCCTTGCGCTCCCCGGCAAGGGCGAAGAGCTCGTGACTGCGCAAAAGCTCCCGGATGTCGTCCATCTTCTTCGGCCTCCGGGCCGCGATGCTCTCGACCAGATCGGGCCCCATGCGTCCGAGACTCAGGCACAGGGCGTGGAGCCAGTGGTGGTCGGCAGGGCTGCGCTCGAACGTGCGCAGATGCCTGTCAATGGCGAACTCGAGATCGTGGGCGCGAAACCAGCCCCAGCACTCGAAGTGGGCGAGGCACACGTCCGTGGGAAGGCGCATGCCCGTGTCTGCGGGCACGACCAGCAAAAGGCGCCAGTTGAGATAGCCCGGGCTGTCGAGGCAGTGCTTGGAGGCCGTGGCGAGCTCGAGAAGCTCGCCTGCGAGCACGTCGAGCGAGCGCGGGTCCAGCTCCGGGGACACCTCGGCCAGAAGATAGCTTCCCTGATCCGAAGTGCGCCGCACCAGATCCTCGATGGACAGAAGGCGCCTGGCGTCCTCTTCTTCATATTGGGCCACGGCAAGCCGCAGGCCGTCCCTGAGGCCCTGCTCGCGATCGACCAGGAAGGAGTACACGCCTCCCTGCCATTTTTCGAGATGGTCGCGGATGCCGTCCAGAAAGGCGTCCTTGTCGTGCCCCCGGGGGATCAGGACAAGACAGTGGCTGTCCCCCGTGAGGCACTGGCACACTTTCACGCGCAGGACGTGTCCGCTTGGGCATTGCCAGAGGTTCACTGCCGACGCTCCTCGAAGCTTGCCGCAATGCCGGGGGCAAGGCGGAACTTCTCGCCGCTCTCGTCCGCGTGCTCGACCACGTGCAACTCCCGCAGCAGGAGCAGGGTTTGCTGCACCCTTTCGGGGGCCTCGTCCTCGAGCTCGTCCTGGATGTCCTGCTGGGAGAGGTCGCCGTAGACGAAGGCGGAGAGAAGGCCCTGGACCTCGGGCCTGTCCGGGAAGGCCACGCCGCGCTCCCTGAAGAACTCCCCGATTTCGGGAGCGGTCTTGCCCTCCAGCCTCGGAAAGAGCAGGGCGTGCCAGCCGCCGGTTTCTTCCATCAGGGCCGAAACGTCGTCCGGTGCGGCCTTGCCCTTGAGCCTGCACCAGGTCTCGACGCTTTGCGCGGTCCAGCGGCGAAGTTCGATGCGGATGATGTCGGGGTTGTCCCTGAGGGCCTCGAACTTCGCGTCGATGGAGAACTCGAAATAGGAGGAGGGGTCGAGCAGGCAGACCACGCGTGCAAAGCGCTTGCCGGTGCTCAAGGTCTTGAGCCAGCTCGCGGCCAGCAGCATGAACTCGGGGATGAAGGCGCATTCCGCGGAACTGGCCCAGAACAGGACGCTGTGGCTGCTGCCGGAGGACTTGCTCCATTTGTGCTGCATGTCCGCCTTCAGCGACTTTGCATCGGCGCCGTGCAGCTGGATGCATTTGCCAAGCCCCTGTTCGTCGGCGATGCTCTTCAGGGCCTTGGGCACGTCGTCCAGGCCAAGGGCCCTCGAGCCCACGACAAAGACAAGCCCGTTCCTCTTTTCGGCCAGCAGGCTGTACTGCGAGGCCACGAAGGCCTCGGAGTCCACGACCCTCCAGCCCTCGAGGTTGATATGCGGCTCGTAGGGCTTTTCCGCGTACTGGGAGAGCCTTGATTCGATGGTCTCCTCGCCGCCGAGCAGGTTGATGATGTTGGGCGTGCGCAGAAGATAGCTCTTGTCCACGTTGGAGAGCAGCCCGAGGCCCACCATCTCGTGGAGCAGGCTCTCGAGCATGGTCAGATCGCCCTGCTTGTTGCAGAAGGCGGCGGGCCAGTAGAGGCAGAGCTCGTCATAGAGCTCGTTGATGTGTATGCCCAGACCTCCATCGGCCGTGCCGTAGTCCCCGTGGAGCATGAGGATGGCCATGACGTAGCCGATGACGAGGTAGCGCTCGTCCAGGTTCAGGGTGATGTCGAAGCACTCGAGGATTTTCTTCTGCAGCTCGCGGGAAGTGAGCACGTCGTAGAGGAGCTGCTTGGTCACCGTGAAGAGGGGGCCGCGGGGCTCGTTGGAGGAATTGATGGCCTTGAGGAGCTCCTCGCCCAGCATCTGCACCACCTTCGGGTGGTAGTTGCAGTGGCTGGTGGCAAGATACGCCAGCTGCTTGTCCTCGAATTCGATGCCGAGCCACTGGAGCGGGCGAACGAGGAGGTCGCAGGCCTCGCCCGGCGAAAGCGGGCCCACGCAGATGGGGGTGCCGAAGTGGATGAAGGGCACGTTGGCCACCTGGCTGAAGCGCTGGACGGAATGCAGACCGGTGAGAACGATCTTGAAGCGCCGGCCCGTTTTCTGCATGAGGTCGCTCAGGATGCGGACCTGACGGAAATCCTCCTTTTCGTCTTCCTCGAGAGCTTTATCGCATTCGTCGGCGAGAACGAGAATGCTCCTGCCCGGGTTTTCCCACAGATATCTCTCGATGGTATGGACGAAGTTCCTGTGGTTGATGTTCCTGAAGTCCTCCTTCTTCTGCAGCTCGTTGAAGAGGCTGTCGAGCAGGGTCGTCATGGAGGGAAGGCTGAACTGGATCACGAGCCTTTCCTCGCCCTCCTGGCTCGCCACCTGTTGCAGGAGGGCCGTCTTGCCGAGCTGGCGTCCGCCGTAGACGATGCAGCTGCCGTCCATGCGGGAGACTTCGCCTATCAGGGACTTGCGCCCGAAGAACATCTCCTTGGGCACGGCGCCGGCCACGTTGGGCGTGTAGGGATTGCAGGCGGCGCCGGCAAGGGCTGCCCCGAAAAGCGCGTGCACCTTGTCGTCCTGCTCGGAAACCCAGTTGTAGAGGCACTCGTCCAGGAGCAGGGCCGAGAAGTTGAGGGCCTTGAAGATGCCGATGATTCTCTTTCGGTCCTCGAAGGTGAGCTTGTTGAAGCAGAGGACGGTCACGGCCTTCTGGCGGTTGAGCGGACCGGAGGCGTTCAGGCTGTTGGACAGTTTCTGATGCAGCCGTTCCGGAGTGATGTCCCAGCCGAGCAGGAAGGTGTGCGTGTCGCCCGAGCGCGATCCCCATTGCGGCAGGGGGCTGTCGATGGAGGCGCGCACCTGGACAATGCGCCAGAAGCAGGGGCCTCCCTCGCGGCTTTTTTCCTCGGGCTGGACATCGCCCTCGAGGGAGAAGCCAAGCAGGCGGACAAGCCTCGTCAGCGCCTGGGTCTCCCTGCCCCGCATGGTCTCGTTCTTGTGCAGGTAGATGCCGACGTCCTTCCAGGCGGCGTATGCTTCCCTGTCCTTGAATGCAAGGGAATCCGGTTCCTGCTCCAGCCGCCGGTAGAAGTCGCGGCTGCAGGAGAGAATGTCCCGCTCCGCCTTTTCGGCCCGGTCCATGTCCCTGGAGCTGTCGAGATGCGCCTGAACGTCCTCGAGGGCCACAAGGGCGTAGTTGAACAGCTTTTCTTCCTTGATGAGCCTGGTCTCGATGTCCTCGAGCTTGGCCTGCATGGAGACGAAGTTTTCGTTCTGCGCCGCCTTTTTCATGGGAGCCAGGCGCTCGAGAAGCTGTTTTTCCAGTTCCGCGTCCAGCGCGTCCAGCTCGTCCGTGATGGCCCTGAAGCCTTGCAGCGCCTCCAGCGGGGCGTGCTGCTTGAGGCCCCACTCGAGGGCTTTCGAGCACTTCTCGCGCATGATTGTCTGATGGGAGAAGAGAATGGAGCCGCGGAACGACGCGTCGCTGATCCTTTGCTGGCAGAGCTCTTCCTGCTTCTTGACATGCGCGTTCCAGTACCTGGTTTCCGCACGCCATATCTCCGAAAGCGACGTGTTGTCGGGATCGGGGGACGCGGCATAGGCGTGCTCGGCCATGAAGCGGCGCACGCGATCGGGCGAGACATTCTCCGTTTCGGACTTGTGGGCCTCGATGTACCTGTTCACGAGCGCCAGCTCGCCCATGTGGGCGTGTTCGGCCACCGTGTCGACCATGGGGCCGTCCAGAAGCTCGTCCGGCATGTCGCGAAGGACCCTGTATGCGCAGGTCTCGTCGTCGCCGGGGCATTGGGTCGGAAGCACAAGCGGCCAGAGCTCGAGCTCCACGGCGGGGTCGAGGGTTTCCATGCACAGGGTGCCCGCGGTTCTCGCACCGTTGGGCCCGAGATCCCTCAGGCAGTTCTGCAGAAGCCGCTCCTCGGCCGTGGACGCCAGATCGGTCTCGCGGATGGACTTGATCAGGGACTTCAGAAGCTCGTTGTCGTCCTCGTCGCTGCGCATTTCCCCAAGGCGGCGCCATTCCTCGCACAGATTGAGCGTATGCCGGATGTAGCCGAGGATGGTCGTGCGGGCGCCTGCCTGTATGAGGCGCTTCTTGCGGTTCACGCGCAGGTTGACTTCCTGGATGAGCTCCTTCTGGGCATCCTCGTCCCAGTCCTTGGCGAGCAGGGCGTGCAGGGGTTCGAAGTTGTCCTGCAGGCAGGCCTCGAGGCAGAAGCCGAACTCGCCCCTGGAAGAGAAGAGGTCGTGTATGACCGTGCTTCCGAGCCGGAAGGGGACGCGTGCCTTGCTCATGCGGGCCAGGAAGTCGCGCGTGGCCTCCTTCAGGCTTGCGAGCTCCACCGCGCGCATGTCCTCGGCGCTGCGCCCTGTCAGGGCATGTTCGTCGATGGGCTGGGAGCGGGCGAGGAACCTGCGCAGCTCGAGAAGGAAGGGCTCGTAGGCCTTGTGCTTGTTGGCAAGGTCGCTGAGCATGGGGATGCAGCTTGTCTGCGGCTGGAAAAGAAGCGGCTTGATGAGGGCGGCCGTCAGAAGCAGCGACTCTTCCTGGCTCAGGTTGCTGTATTCGTTGATGGCTGTCTGCAAAAGCTCGCGGAGCCTGAGCGAGGCTTCCGTGAACTTGGGCCGTATGTGCAGGCCCAGATGCAGAAGCTCGGCAAGCCACCGGGGCGCGAGGCATCGGGTCTTGCCGCAAAGCCAGTGGTAGGCCGCAGTGTGCCCTTCGTCGAGGAGCTTCTGGCCCAGCCGGGAGATCCCGTCGGGCATGCCGGCAGGATCCATGTCAGCCTCGCCAAAAGCCTCTTCCCCTCGTCCTGCTTCTTCCCCGGGTTTCCCCTTCTCCGGCTCGATGCCGTCGGATGACGATGGTTCGAGGCGCTCGTCAGCGGCGGCTTCGACGGCTCCGGCCGGTTCGCCGCTCTCGTCCGCGTCGCCAGCCCTGTCCGGTCCGGCGTCCTGGTCGAGGTCCCCGGGGGAAGGCTCTTCCTCCTCGAGGCTCGTCTCGACGTCCTCCCCGTCGTTCGACCCGTCTTCCGCGTCTTCCCCGACGTCCTCGCCGACTTCGGCTTCTTCCTCTTCCTCTTCCTCTTCCTCGTCTTCGTCTTCTTCGGCGTCCTCTTCGACGGGCAGACTGCCGGCGTCCTCGCCTTCCCCTTCTTCATCCTGGAGCTGCGCGTCGGCATCCAGGGTCCCGGCCTCTTCCAGGCCTCCTTCTTCGTCCCCGTCCTGCAGGGCCGCGTCCGGCTCGTTCAGGTCCGTGGCCGGCCCGCTCCTTGCTGCAATCGAGAACTTGCCGTCCTCGATATCGAGGAAGAAGGCGAGCGAGAACTGTCCCTTGACGGCGTGGCGATCCTCCCTGAGGACAAAGGGGCGCCTGCCCTGCATGGCAGGCAGGATGACGTTCAGAAGTCCGCTCTCCGCGACGTCCATCTCTCCGCTGCGCAAAAGCTCGACCTCCCGCACGCAGGAGCGCATGTCTTCTTCGTCGAGCGGCGGTGTGACGCGCTTGAGGAGCTCGATCGTCGCGTCCGCATCGAAGCTGGGCTTGAAGGAGGCGAGGCAGGCGACATAGCTCTCCTTGAGCCTGTCGAAATCGTTCAGGAGGAAGTCCCCCAGCTCGAAGAGCGTCTTGTCGCTCATCTTCGGGAAATGGGCGGCGAAGGTCTCGTTGGCCTCCAGCTGCTCGAACCATTTCGAGGCATGGCCGAGCTGGTGCTTCAGGGTCCTGCGCAGACGGATGAAGCGCGTGAGATAATCGGAAGCGCGATCGAGATCGCTCATGGTCTCGACCCTGTAGTCGTTGAAGCCATAGTAGGCCTGCTTGACGGCGGGCCAAATGTTGCTGAGCTCGTCCCGGGCAGCAATCTCGAAGTTGTAGAGCAGGCAGGAGATTTCCAGAAGCGCCTCGTGGGATTTTACTATTCTGCGCGCCTCTTCCTCGTTGGCGAGGGCGTCGATCGCCGTTTGTTCGTCCAGTACGGCAGAGTCTTCCCCGACAAAGAACCGTGGGAAATAGAAGAGGAAGAGCAGGCTTGATTCCGTCCGGTTGGCCGAACCTCCGAAGGAAAAGCGGTAGTGGAGCCAGTAGAGGATGTACTGGTCGCGCAGGTCGTGTCTGCGTTGGGAGGTCTGGAGAAGCATGACGCTGTCCTGAATCGGGAGGCTCTTCTCCAGTTTCTTCTCGATTTCCTCGCTGAAGAACCGTACGAGCCTTGGGGAATACGTGGGCATGCAAAGCCCGTAGAAAGTGACGATGTCGTTCTTGAACCTGGACCAGATCTCCGCGCGCAGCTCCTTGAATTCCGCAACTGTGGCGAGCTGGGCCTTGTCCACCTCGTCCAGCTCGAATTTCTTCCAGGAGTGCAGGAGCTGCCCGATTTCCTTTCGCAGATCCTCTTTTTTCCCGTTGATCCTGGCTGCCCTGTCCTTCTTTCGGGCGTCCTTCCTTGAGCCTGTCTTCTTCATGTTGTCCACCATTCGTTCTTGCAGCGGGCCCCGGGGCCCGGCTGGTCGTGTGCAATGCATTTGGTCCAATGTAGATGCCTTGGCAAATTTGTGTCAACGCAGAAAACATGTACGGGACAATAACTTGCATGGGCCTGCCGGACTTGTGGAGGGTGTCGGAGCTCGGGAAATGCTCCTGCTCGAGACCAGGGGCCTGCGAAAGGCCGGCATGAAATTTGGTTGGGCAAGGAAGGACGGGATGAGAGGACGGGATGAGAGGACGGGATGGAAAGACGGCACGAAAAAAGCCCCCGGAACTTGCCCGGGGGCCTTTTGAAATCGGATGGCCTCGCATAGGATGGCCTCGCATAGGATGGCCTCGCATCGGATGGCCTCGCATCGGATGGCCTCGCTGACGCGCCGGCCTCTTTGCGGCCCTTTGCCTACCAGGTGAAGATCGGGAAGGTGCGGGCGAAGTCCTCGACGTCCTTGCGGGTCTTCTCGAGAACGGCCCGATCGTTCACGTTCTCGAGCACGCGGACCATGAAGCCGCCCACGGTGCGCATGTGGTCCTCCTTCATGCCGCGGGTGGTGAGCGCCGCCACGCCGATGCGGATGCCGCTGGTCACGAAGGGCGAGCGGGTCTCGAAGGGCACGGTGTTCTTGTTGACCGTGATGCCGGCAACGTCCAGGGCGTGCTCGGCGTCCTTGCCGGTGTATTCCTTGTCGCGCAGGTCGAGCAGCATGAGGTGGTTGTCGGTTCCGCCAGAGACAAGGTTGAAGCCCGCGTCCAGGAGCACGCTGGCCAGGGTGGCCGCGTTTTTGATCACCTGTTCGCCGTAGGCCTTGAAGCCCGGGCGCAGGGCCTCGCCGAAGGCCACGGCCTTGGCCGCGATGACGTGCATGAGCGGGCCGCCCTGGATGCCGGGAAAGATGGCGCTGTTCAGGGGCTTTCGCATGTCCTCGGTGGAGAAAATGGTGCCGCCCCTGGGGCCGCGCAGGGTCTTGTGCGTGGTGGTCGTCACCACGTGCGCGTGCGAGATGGGCGAGGGATGGTGCCCGGAAGCCACCAGTCCCGCGATGTGGGCCATGTCCACCATGAGCTTCGCGCCCACCTCGTCGGCGATGGCGCGCATGCGGGCAAAGTCGATCACGCGCGGATAGGCGGAGGCGCCGGCCACGATCAGGGCCGGACGGCAGGCCTTGGCGGTCTTTTCGAGCTCGTCGTAGTCGATGCGGCCGGTCTCCCTGTCCACGCCGTAGGCCTCGACCTTGAAGAACTTGCCGGAGAAGTTGACGGGGGATCCGTGGGTCAGGTGCCCGCCGTGGGAGAGATTCATGCCAAGAATGGTGTCCCCGGGATTGATGAAGGCGAGATACGCCGCCATGTTGGCCTGGGAGCCCGAATGGGGCTGCACGTTGACGTACTCGGCCCCGAAGAGCTTCTGGGCGCGCTCGATGGCCAGGTTCTCCACGATGTCCACGTATTCGCAGCCGCCGTAGTAGCGGTGGCCGGGATAGCCCTCGGCGTACTTGTGGGTCATGGCGCAGCCCTGGGCCTGGCGCACGGCCGGGGACACGAAGTTTTCCGAGGCGATGAGCTCGAGCTTGGAGACCTGGCGGTCGCTCTCGAGGTAGATGGCGCGGGCCACCTCGGGGTCTTGCAGCAGTATTTCGTCCATGATCTTGGTCTTCTCCGGGGGAAATGGGTTTCGGGTTTTGCGGGGCGTCCTGGCGCTTGAGGCACGCCCGTTTGCGGATAAAAAAGGGCGCAGCCCTCGAAGGCGGGGGCTGCGGTCCTTCAGGAAAATTTGTGCGCGGCGGAAATGACGGGGGAGCTGTCCTTTCAGATCCGCATTCTTGCTCTTTGAGGGGCTAGTCCGTCCACTTCTTCAGCACCACGCTCGCGTTGGTGCCGCCGAAGCCGAAGGAGTTGCAGAGCGCGTATTCGCACTCGGCCTTGACGGCCTTGTTGGCCGTGTAGTCGAGGTCGCACTCGGGGTCCGGATTGTCCAGGTTGATGGTGGGCGGGATGATGCCGTCGCGCAGGGCAAGGGCCGTGAAGCAGGCCTCGATGCCGCCGGCAGCGCCCAGAAGGTGCCCGGTCATGGACTTGGTGGCGGAGATGTGGAGGTTCCTGGCGTGGTCGCCGAAGACCTTCTTCATGGCCCTGGTTTCGATCACGTCGCCCTGCCTGGTGGAGGTGGCGTGGGCGTTGATGTGGCCCACGGCCTCGGGGGCGATCCCCGCGTCCTTCAGGGCGTTGCGCATGGCCCATTCCATGCCCGTGCCCTCGGGGTCGGGGGCGGTCATGTGGTAGGCGTCGCAGGAGGCGCCGTAGCCGACGATTTCGGCCACGATGTTGGCGCCGCGCTCCTTTGCGTCCTCGAGCAGCTCCAGCATGAGAAGGCCGGCGCCCTCGCCGATGACAAAGCCGTCACGGTCGTTGTCGAAGGGGCGCGAGGCGCGGTGGGAATCGTTGTTGTAGTGCGTGGACAGGGCCTTCAGGGCCGTGAAGCCGGCGACGCCCAGGGGGGTGACGGTCGCTTCCACGCCGCCGGAGACGCAGGCGCGGATGCGGCCAAGCAAGATTTCCGAGTAGGCCGTGCCGAGAGCGTGGCTTGCCGAGGCACAGGCCGAGGTGGTGACGTAGTTGGGCCCCTTGATGCCGAACTTGATGCCGAGCTCGCCAGGTCCCATGTTGGAGATGAGCATGGGGATCATGAAGGGCGAGATCTTGTTGGGACCCGCCTTGAGGAGCTTCTCCTCGTAGACCTCCATGGTGCGCAGGCCGCCGAGGCCCACTCCCATGATGACGCCGATATTGCGGGAGTTCTCGTCCGTCACCTTGCAGCCGGAGTCTTCCATCAGCATGTCCCCGGCCGCGGAGGCGAACTGGGTGAAGCGGTCCATGTGGCGGGCCGCCTTGGCGCTGACGTACCTGGTCGGGTCGAAGTCCTTGACCTCGCCGGCTATGGTGGAGTCGTACCCGGACGCATCAAAGAGCGTGATGGGCTCGATGCCCGATTCGCCCGCGACAAGGCGCTTCCAGGTGGTGGCCATGTCGTGGCCAAGGGGTGACAGGGATGCAAGACCGGTGATCACAACACGGGGTCGAGCCATGGCTTCTCCTCCGCTTCATGGGGCTTGGGGTTGGCGACAGGCGCAGGGAGGGGCGGGCGTTTCGGCCCGTCCTCCCTCGCGTTGCACTTTTCGGGGACAGACTATCCCTGCTTGTTCTCGATGTAGCCGATGGCGTCCTTGACCTTCACGATCTTCTGGGCGTCTTCATCGGCGATCTCGATGTCGAACTCCTCTTCCATGGCCATGATCAGTTCGGTCAGGTCGAGGGAGTCGGCGCCGAGGTCCTCGACGAAGCTGGCATCGGGCTTCACTTCGTCGGCGGTCACGCCAAGCTGGTCCACGATAATCTTGGTAACCTTGTCGGCAACTTCAGACATGATTGCTTCCTCCGAAAAATTGGGATGCTTGTGTAAGCGGATTTGGGTTTGGTCGATGTATGCGTTCCGGACCGCGGCATGCCCGGGCATGTATCCCGCCGCGCGTCCCTTGCGGGCTCGGGTGCTTTGGGCGTCTAGCAGTACATGCCGCCGTTGACGGCCAGCACCTGTCCCGTGACGTAGGATGCTTCGGGAGAGGCGAGGAAGGCCACGGCGTTTGCCACGTCCTCGGCCGAGCCCAGGCGTTTCAGGGGAATGGCCTCGGTGTAGGCGGCCTTCTGTTCGTCGGAGAGCACTGCGGTCATTTCCGTCTCGATGAAGCCCGGAGCCACGCAGTTCACGCGGATGCCGCGGGCGGCAAGCTCCTTGGCGCTGGACATGGTAAGCCCGATGATGCCGGCCTTGGAGGCGCAGTAGTTGGCCTGGCCGGCGTTGCCCATCTGGCCCACGACGGACGAGATGTTGACGATGCAGCCCTGCCGGCTCCTGCTCATGATTTTCGCGGCCTCGCGGCTGCACACGAAGGCGCCGCGCAGGTTGATGCCCACCACGGCGTCGAAGTCCTCGTCCTTCATGCGGACAAGGAAGCCGTCCCTGGTGATGCCGGCGTTGTTCACGAGGCAGGCGAGATTCACCTTGTCCTTCACCTCGTCCTTGAAAAAGGCCGCAATGGCGCCGGCGTCGCCCACGTTGAGGGCAAAGGCCTTCGCCTTGCCGCCCAGGGCCCCGATTTCGCCAACGACGCTTTCGGCCTGCTCGGGGCGGCTCACGTAGGTCAGCATGACCTGGTAGCCGTCTTTGGCGAGGGCCAGGGCGATGGCGCGGCCGATGCCGCGGGAGCCGCCGGTCACGACGGCAGTGGGGGTGGTGGCGTCAAGCGTGCTCAAGACTGTCTCCGTAAGGGAAAGGTTGCGAGCGGGACGGACAAGGAGGGCAAGGGGGAAAGACTAGAAGCGGAGCAGGGCCGCTCCCCAGGTGAGGCCGGAGCCGAAGGCCGTGGTCAGGACAAGGGTGCCCTTTTTCAGGCATCCCTGGGCCTCGGCTTCGGCGAGGGCGATGGGAATGGACGCGGACGAGGTGTTGCCGTAGTCGGCGAGGTTCGTGAAGACGTGATCCTCGGAGATGCCGAGGCGCTCGCCCACGGCCTCCACGATGCGGATGTTGGCCTGATGGGCCACGAGGAGACCGACGTCCTTGATGTTGTAGCTGTTGCGCGAGAGGATTTCCGTGCAGATGGCCGTCATGCTGCGCACGGCGGCCTTGTAGGTCTCGCGGCCGTTCATGCGGATGAAGAAGCCGTCGTCGACCGGGTCGCCCTTCTGGTAGGCGCAGGCCGTGCCGCCGCCCACAACAATGAGGTTCTTGGCGCTGCCGTCGGCGTGGCAGGCCACGTCCTCCATGCGGCAGAGGGCGCCTTCCTCCTCGCCGGTCACGACCATGGCGCCCGCGCCGTCGCCGAAGAGCACGCAGGTGGTGCGGTCTTCCCAGTTGATGCGGCGGGTCATGGTCTCGGCGCAGACAAAGAGGATCTTCGCCCTGGGGGTTGTCTGCAGGAAGGCGTGGCAGACCGAGAGGCCGTAGACAAATCCCGTGCAGGCCGCGGACAGGTCGAAGGCCATGACGTTTGCGGCGCCCACGTTGCCGGCAATGATGCAGGCAACCGAGGGGCTCAGGGTGTCCGGCGTGCCCGTGGCCGTGATGACGTGGGTGAGCTCGTCCGCCTTCACCCCGGCCTTTTCCAGGGCCTTCTCCGCGGCCCTGGTGCCCAGGTCGGAAGCGTTTTCGTCGGGAGCCGCCACGTGACGGAAGCTGATGCCCGTGCGCGTGCGAATCCACTCGTCGCTCGTGTCGACCAGACGGCTCAAGTCGTTGTTGGACAACACCTTTTCGGGGGTGTGCAGCGCGAAGGAGCGGATGTGCAGGTTGGTCATGAAGGGTCCGGGGCTAGAGGGCACGGGAAAAACGGGTCAGCTCTTCGTTGGCCAGTATGGTCTCGCCGAGCGTGGCGACGGTCTGCTTGCGCACGAAGGTGCCGGCCATGCGCACGGCCGAGCGGATGGCCAGGCTGTTGGAGCGCCCGTGACAGACAATGGCGAGATTCTTGAGGCCAAGCAGGGGGGCGCCCCCGTACTCGGCATAGTCGATGGTCTTGCGGAACTTCTTGAAGGCGCCTCGCGCGAGCAGGGCGCCCAGCATGGGCAGGGCGCCGGAGCGGAAGACTTCCTTCAGCATGTTGATGAGGGACGTGGCCAGTCCCTCGCCCATCTTGACCACGATGTTGCCCACGAAGCCGTCGCAGACCACCACGTCGAGATTGCCCGTGAAGATGTCGCGGCCCTCGGCGTTGCCCACGAAGTTCAGGTTTTTCGCGAGCTTCAGAAGTTCGTAGGCTTCCTTCACCTGGGAGTTGCCCTTTCCCTCTTCCTCGCCGATGCTCAGGATGCTGACCCTGGGCGAGGCGTAGTCGAGGATGTCGCGGGCAAAGGCGTCTCCCATGAGCCCGAACTGGAAAAGATGATAGGGGCGGCAGTCCACGTTGGCACCAGCGTCCAGGAGGACGACGGGCTGCTTCTCGGTGGGCAAGATGGTGCAGAGCGCAGGGCGCTCCACGCCGCGCAGCCGTCCGATGGTGAACATCCCGCAGGCCACGGAAGCGCCGGAGTGGCCTGCGCTCACAACCGCGTCGGCCTCTTTCGAGCGGACGAGCCTGCAGCCTATCTGGATGGAGGAGTTCTTCTTGCGTCGCAGAACGTCCGCGGGGCGCTCGTTCATGAGCACCACCTCGTCGGCCTGGACGATGTCGAAGTCGGCCCCTGTCGTGTCGGTTCGGGAGAGCGCGTCCTTGATGCGTTCCGTGTCGCCCACGAGCAGGACCTTCAGATTGGCCTCGCGCGAGGCCTCGAGGGCGCCGGCCACGATGACCGACGGTCCCAGGTCGCCGCCCATGGCGTCCACGGCTATGATGGGAGTCTCGCTCATGCCCGGAGGTTCCGTCCGGCCCGTGGGTCACATCCCGTTTGTCCCGCCCCATCATGACTGCGCGAATGGGGAGAGGCCGGGGACGGCCGTCGAGGGCCGGCAGGGGGGAAAGGCTACTTCGCGCCGAGCACGCTCTTCAGGCCCTGGTAATCCTCGGGCACCACGTGTCCGTTGTAGGTCTTGCAGCTGGGGCACACGCTGTGGGGCAGCGTGGGCTCGCCGCAGCGACAGAAGATCACGGAAGGCACGGCCACGCGGTCGTGGGAGCGGCGCATGCCCTTGCGGGAGCGCGATTTCTTGTTCTGCTGAACGGCCATTTTTCTGGACTCCTTGAGGCGCAGCTTCCGGCTGGACTCGCGTCCGGCCGGTACCTCATGATGAAAGTGCTTGAGAATTTGTCGAGTTTGCCCCAAAGCGGCGCGATGCCCGGATTTGCGGGCATTGGGCGCGTCTTCTTGGGCATGGGGGCAATTTCAAGGAAGCATGCACTATCAGAAAGTCTTGGGACTGTCCATTATTTTTCCATCTTCAAACCCCGCAGGGCGGCAAGCCGCGGGTCGCCGTCCTCGGGCGGGCAGGAGCAGGGTCCTCTGTTGAGGTCCGCCCCGCATCCAGGGCAGAGGCCCTTGCAGTTTTCGTCGTGGACGGGCACGGGCGGCAGGGCCAGCGCGAACTGCTCCCAGGCAATGGCCGCAAGATCCAGCATGAGGCTTCCGTGTTCGAAGAGAAGATGGTCGTCGCCTTCCTCGAAGTCGTGCTCGGCCACGTTCTCGCCCTCGTCGGGCATCTGCACGTAGTCCTCGAAGGTCTCGTCGATCTTCACTTCCATGTCGCAGGCGCAGCGGCTGCAGGGCACGACGACCTTCGCCCCGATCCGTCCGCGCAAAAGCCACCCCTCGTCCACGGGAAGCACCGTGGTCTCGAAGAAGGGCGTCTCGACGAACTTCACGTCCATGCCGTACTCCTTGACGGGCCCGGCCCAGACATCGAGATTCGCGACCTCGAAGCTCTTGCCCCTGGGCGTCATGTCGCGCAGGGGCACGTGCAGGGGATTCTTGAAGGGCATGGGGACTCCTTTTTGAAAATGTCGGGTGCGGCTCCCGAACGACGGGGCGGACAGGCTAGATTTCGCTGAAGAGCAAAAGCAGGGCCAGGGTCACGAAAATGACCGTGCAGGCCTTGTTCAGGATGACCTGCCCCCTGGCGGTCTGGCTGAAGCGCGAGAAGATGCGCCCCGAGGCAAAGGAAACGCTCGAGAAGGCCACGATGGCGGCCAGCATGAAGACAAGGCCCAGCTGTACACACTGCCAGCCTATGCTTCCGCGGGCGGGGTCGCAGAACTGCGGCAGAAGCGCCAGAAAGAAGATGGTCACCTTGGGATTGGTGATGTTCATCAGGATGCCGCGCCGGTAGAGGGCCCCGTAGCCAGGGAAGGCCGGCGTCTCGCCGTGGCTTGTCACGGCCGAGGCGCGCCAGGAAATCCAGGCCAGGTAGAGCAGGTAGCAGGCGCCGGCGCACTTGACGAGGGTGAAGGCCATGGGCGAGGCCTTGATGAGGGCGGCAACGCCCAGGGACACAAGGGCCGTGTGGAAGCACAGTCCCGTGATGAGGCCCGCGGTGGTGGCAAGACCGGCCTTGACCCCGTGCACCGCCGACTGGGCCAGAACGAAGATGATGTCTGGCCCTGGAGCGTAGCCGAGCAGCAGGGCGGTGAAGAAGAAGGTCGTGGCCGTGCCGAGTGAAATCATGATCCGAAAGGCTGGAAAGGCGAAAAAGGCTGGAAAATCTGCAGGTTTGGGCCGATGCGGCAGGGAGCCCCCGGATCAGGTCCTGTCGGGGAGTTCGTCGGCCAGGCTCTCGAGCAGGGCAAGGCGCTTTTCGGCCCTGGCCTTCTTGACCCTGGCCTCGACGCGCTGGGCTTCGCCGCGGGAGGGGAAGTCCCTGGCGAGCACGAGCGTCACCGGACGCCTGGCTCTCGTGTAGCGGGCTCCGCCCGCCATCTCGCCGTTGTGCTGACGCACCCTGCGGGCGAGATCGGTCGTGACCCCGCAATAGAGCGTGTTGTCCGCGCAACGCAAAAGATACACGCTCCACCCCTGCCCGCTTTCGCGTCCAGGGGTGTCGGAAGAGGCGTCATCCTGCATGTCAGACAAGCCAGGAGACGAGGCCCAGGCAGACAATCCAGGAGACGATGCGGGTAAGCCAGGGCGTGGGTGCGTATCCGGAGACCATGCGGCGCAGGTTGTAGTAGAAGCCGATCCCCGCGCAGATGATGTAGAAGAAGATGAAGCCCAGCGCCGCCAGAAAGCCCCACTGGAAAAGACAGGTGAAGAAGAGGACGAGCGTGATGAAGCTTCCCGTGGGAGCCCCCGCGTAGACCGGCGAATGGGTGCGCACGGTGTAGAGGTTGAAGCGCGGGCGCTGGTATTCGTATTCGTGGCCGGCCTGATAGCTCTGGCCCTGGTCGTGCGACGTGTAGGTCTGTCCGGCCCTTGACCAGAACTCGTTTCCTTCCTGCGCGTTCGAATGGGGCCGGTGGGGCGTCTCGCCGACGACCTCGCCCTGGATGACCTTCCTGTTCTCGTCCGACATGGTGATCCCCTGGAGCCTGCTCCCTGTCACGGCGGGCTTTCGTGTCGGGGCCCTTTTGCCCCTTGCCCGCATGGCGTCTCGGTCAAAAAGTTGGCAAAAAACTCTACTTCGCAAGGGGCAGGCAGGACAAGCCTTTTTTCAGACTTGCCATTGGCGTGGAAGCAGGGAAAAATCGGGCTCCGGGCAGGCCGTTTGCGCAAAACGCCCTGTACCCGCTCTCCCTTCCGTCCCCCCCTTCCAGCAGCCGATGCACGCGCCCTGCAGCCGGGCGCATGGAGCAGCAGATGAATCGTGTCACCGGAATGTTGTCCAAGGGCTTGAGCCCGAAAATTCTCGCGCTTGCCCTCATGCTGGGGCTGGCAGCCCCTCTCCTTGCCCCGCATCCGTGCCTCGCGGCCGAGGCGGCCAAGGCCGTCGCGGATCAGGACGGCAAGGCGGCAGAAGCGGACAGCCCCGAGGTCGCAAAGGACAGGCAGACGCTCGAGAAGGCCTGGGAGGCCTACAACCTTGGCCACTACAAGAAGGTGCTTTCCCTCGTGGAGCCTTTGGCCGAAAAGGGCAACCCCCATGCGCAGATACTGCTTGGGCGCCTCTACGAGAACTCGCTTGGCGTGGAGGAGAACCCGGTGGCGGCTGCCGAGTGGTACGGCAGGGCCGCCGAGGCGGGTTCGCCCGAGGCCATGCTCCTTCTGGCCTACTGCTGCGAGCTTGGCTTCGGCACCGTGAAGGACGGCGCCCAGGCCTTCGCCTGGACGCAGAAGGCCGCGGATCTGGACTACCCAGAGGCCCAGTACGCCCTTGCCATGATGCTCAACAAGGGCCGCATCGTCGAGCCCAACCCGAAGCTCTCCTTCGCCTGGGCGGAAAAGGCCGCAAGAGCCGGCTACGCCGAGGCCCAGCGCTATCTTGGCGCCTGCTACGAACACGGCTACGGCGTTCCCGCCAACATGGACGAGGCCAATCGCTGGTATGCCGAGGCCGAAAAGAAGGGCCTTTCCCGCGAGGGAAGCGTCTTCTCGGCACCCGTGGAAGAACAGGGGCGCTGAACGGCCTCGGAAGACGGCCGCCAGGATGGCCCAAAGGGGCCCAAAACGTTCGATGCCCGCGCAAAGGAAGCAGCCTTTGCGCGGGCATCATCCTTGCTCTTTCGGCCTTTCCCCGGGATCTGCGGCTTCGGGGAAAGGGTGCGGACTTGCTACTCGCTGCCCGAGACTTCCTCGTCCTCGCCGCTGCCTTCCTCTTCGCCGGGATCGTCAGGGGCGATCACGCCGTCGGCCGAGTTGACGGCCTTGTCTGCAAGGCCCCAGTCGCGGATGGTGATTTCCAGCTTCTCCACGGCGTGCCGGCTTTCCTGGTGGGCCGTGAAGGCCACGCGGATGGTCTTGCCCACGAGATCCTCGCCCATTTCCCCGGCCTTGTTCCAGCCCTTGGCCTGGAGAACGCCGCCGTCCTCGAGGTCTTTCAGCGTCAGAAGAACGCTGTCCGGACGGGTCCGGAAGGTGCTGCGGCTCATCACCTCGACGGGGTGGGAGACGAAGACGGGCTCGGGGTTGCCGGGCCCGAAGGGCTCCATGAGGGCAAGCTCGCGCATGTGGATGGGGTCGGTGAGCTCGGTGAAGCCGGCCACGCCGTCCAGCCACACGGTCTCCTCGTTGGAGAGGCTCGCCATGCGCTCGCGGGTCGCCTCCTGGAAGTCCTTGCGAAAGCCCTCGAGATTGCCCGGCAAAAGACGCACGCCGGCAGCCTGCCTGTGCCCGCCGAAGGCGTGCAGGTGATCGGGGATGGAGGAGAGGCACTCGTAGAGGTCGAAGCCCGGAATGGAGCGCCCGGAGCCCTTGAGGGTCTCCTTGTCGTCGCACATGATGATGCAGGGGACGTGGAACTCCTCGATGATGCGCGTGGC
>CAZWOT010000013.1:0-23599 GCA_964635595.1 uncultured Desulfovibrio sp. | reverse complement strand
GCGGAGATCCCATTGCGGTCACGCTCAACTCGTGCATGAACTACATCGATATCTTTACGGATGCGGACAACTTCTGGACACTGCTGTATCTGACCGGATATCTCACCATGACCAGAGATCCAGATCTTTTTCAGGTCGACACAAACGCCGAGGAAAGCCTTCTTGTCATTCCAAACAGGGAAGTACGTGAGGTCTTCCAGAAGGAACTGAAAGTTCTGCTGAAGGACATTCTTCCCGAAAACATGAGAACGGCCCTGTACGATGCCCTCTGGAAGCAGAATGCACAGGAACTGGAGAAGTTGCTGACCGTCATGCTGGAAGGATGCAGCGTGCATGACGCCAAAGAAGCCTGGTACCATGGCATGATGTACGGCATTCTGCTGCCGAAGAACGAGAGCACCGATTCCAACAGGGAGTCTGGTCATGGTCGCTACGATCTCTACCTGCCGGACAAGCAGAACTCGCGTGCAATGGTCCTTGAGTTCAAACGCGCGGCTTCCGAAGGCGAGCTGGAAGCGGGCGTGCGGGATGCCCTGACGCAGATAGAGGAGAAGAAGTACGATCAACGTCCCAGGAAAGAGGGGTACAAACGCATACTGCGGGTAGGCATTGCCTTTTTCGGGAAATCGGTGAAGGTCGGCTTTGAAGAGGTACGTGCCTAGCTCTGTCAAACCTCGAACCGATGGATGTCAAGCGCGGGATAAAGAGATCCACCTATACGCGGAATGATATGACCCCCTCTCCCTCCCAGGGGCCCCCTTAAAAGGGCCCCCGGAGAGAGAGGGGACCAGGGGACAGGGAGGGCGGCCCTGCACTGGTTCCTGTCGTGTGCCCGCGTCGGGAGGCATGGCCGCCGTGTATCCCCGCAGGCAGGTCGCCTCGGCTACTCGCGCAGCTTCTGGGCCAGGCCACGTGTCCTGTAGCTCTCGCCCGATATGAGCATCGGCGTGCAGTGGTGGAGCAGACGGTCCAGCGAGGCGGTCGCTGCAGCGGCGTCGCCGAAGACGGGACCCCACTCACCGGGCATCTTGTTGCTGGTCACGATGATGCTCTTCCGCTCGTATCGGGCCGAGATCAGCTCGAACAGGAGCTGACCCCCCACCGGGCTGAACGGGACGAATCCGAGCTCGTCCAGGATGAGCAGGCGGGGCTTGTTCACCTCCCGGAGCTTCTCGTCGAGAGAGCCAGCCTTGTGGGCCCTCTCCAGCTGCTCCACCAGTCTGGCCACCGTGTAGAATCGCACCGAGATGCCACGCTCCAGCGCCAGCTGCCCAAGAGCTATGCTCAGGTGCGTCTTGCCGACCCCGGACGGCCCTATCAGGACCACGTTCTCGCCGCTGGCTATCCACTCCAGGGAGACGAGCTCCCGCACCTTCCCGGGGTCAATCGGTGACATGCTGCTGTTCGGCATTCGAGCGTGTTCAGACCTGGCAGTCCTTGTGCCCGACATGGCGAGGAGACGTCCCTTGTCCCCTCTTCCCGGGCACATGCATGGGGTCTTGTAAAGATCCTTTTTGCCTCGTATAGGCTTGTCGTTTGCCCGATGGGCGAGGAGAAAACAGACGCTCCCCGCCCGTTTTGCGTTGCCCAATCCCGTCATGCACGGTGGAAAGGGCGCGTCCACATGAAACGACATGACAAGACCATGAATCAGAAATCTTCCAACCCCGCCGGCAGCGGCGGGAACATTTCCCCCATCGAGAACAGCCAGGCAGACAATTCCTCCAATCCGTCCATCAATCCGTCCATCAATCCGTCTGGCAACCCCGCGCCCGCATCGGCCAGTGCGCCAGAGGATTCTCTGGACGATCGTCCCCTGCTCCAGGGGCGGCTGCGTTTTGCCTGGACGACCTTCCTTCTGTCCTGGCTCACGGGCTTCGGCCCCCTGTGCACGGACATGTACCTGCCGACCCTGCCGGACATTGCCAACGAGCTTGAGGTTTCGGCTGCCCTCGTGCAGGGAAGCATAACGGCCTGCCTGCTGGGCCTGGCATTGGGACAGCTCGTCATGGGCCCCATGTCCGACAACCGCGGCCGACGCAGCGTGCTCATGGGCTCGCTCATCCTCTATACCGTCTCCTCCTTCATGTGCGCGCTCGCGGCCTCGGGGCCGTCTTTCCTTGTCTGGCGCTTTTTGCAGGGCTTTGGCGGCGCAGGCGGCGCCGTCCTCTCGCGCGCCATCTGCTGCGACATGTTCCGCGGCTCCCGTCTGACCCAGTACATTTCCCTGCTCATGGCCATCAACAGCATAGCCCCCATCCTGGGTCCGGTTGTCGGCGGCTTTCTGGGCGGCTGGGCCGGTTGGCGGGCGGTCTTTCATCTTCTTGGCGGCATAGGCGTGGCCCTCTTCGTGGGCATCCTCTTCGGCCTGCCGGAGACCCTGCCCAAGGAAAAGCGGCTTCAGGGCGGCATCCTGGCCTCCATAAAGAACACCTTCAGGCTCGCCCGCGAGCGGGCCTATCTCTGCTACATCGGCGTGTCGGGCTTCACCATGGGCGGCTTTTTCGCCTATGTGTCGGCCTCGCCCTTCATCTTCCAGAAGATCTACGGCTGCACCATGCAGGAATACAGCCTCATCTTCGCGGCCAACGGCGTGGGCCTTGTGCTGACTTCCCTTGCCGCAGGCTGGCTTGCCCGCCGCTTCGGCGACAAGAACCTCCTGCGGGCGGGCGACTTCACCCATGCGGCCCTTGCCGTCGTGCTCTTCTTTTTCTGCCTCTTTCTGCCCGAGTCCCCCTGGCCCTTCGCGGTGGCGCTCTTTTTCTTCATCGCGGTGCAGAACTTCACCATGTCCCCCAGCTTCTCGCTTGCCATTGCCTGCCAGAGGGTGGGGGCGGGAGCGGCCTCTGGCATTCTCGGCGTCACCATCTTCCTCTTCGGCGCCGTGACCTCGCCCCTTGTGGGGCTCGCCGGCGAGGAGAGCGCGGTGCCTCTCGGCATCATCGTGCTTTTGACGTCCCTTGCCTCGCTCGGCTCGACCTTGCTTGGCAACCGTCTCTTCGAGAAGTACCGCGTCATTTGACGCTGCCCCCATATCGTTCTTGAGCCCATGTCCCAACAGTCCGGTCCCGACGAGAGAGGGGCAGCATGGGCTCGAATGGGCCGGACAAAAGAACCCGAACAACGCAGGGAAAACGCGAGGAACTCAAGGCAGCCGGGAACATTCCCGGGCGCCTTGTGAATCTATGCGCTTTCTCTATGCGCTTTCTCTATGCGCTTTCTCTTTTTTCGTGGGAACGGCTTTGGGGAAGCCTGCTTGTATTCCTTGCCAAACAGATTTTGACACGCTCTTGTCCTCCATAAGGGGCCCCGTCAGAATTGCTGCTGGCGGGGCCCTGACCATTTCTCTGTCCGCGCGGACCCGCCCGGGGAGTGAAACGTCCCCGGCTTTTGCCGGAACATGGGCCGGGCCGTGCCGGCAGGTTTCCAGAACCAGCCCTGTGTGCGGCTTTTGTCCACATGCGAGGGCATTTGGGCGTCTTGGCAAGTCCTTGCATTCGGGCTACAACGAAAAAAGGATGGTTCCCCGGGCGGCAAGGTCAGGCCATCAATGCTCTTGCCCATTTCCGGGAATCTCTCTCGATCCTGCCCGCACGGGGCAGCCCAGATTTTTGACGCTTCGGCCACGCGAGCGTGGAGAGCCTTAATGATCCGCATCCAGGAAATACTCGACAAGATGCAGTCCCTGCACAAGGACGCCGATCTGGCCATGATCCAGAAGGCCTATGTCTTTGCGGCCACGGCCCATGCAGGGCAGACGAGGCTTTCGGGCGAACCCTATCTCTCGCATCCCCTGGCCGTGGCGGACACGCTGGCGGAAATGGGGTTCGACGAGCCCACCGTGGCGGCGGGGCTTCTTCATGACACGGTGGAGGACACGGGCGTCGACATCGACTCCATTGCCGAGAATTTCGGAGACGAGACCGCCGACATCGTGGACGGCGTGACCAAGATCAGCCGCATCCCCTTCGAGAACAAGGAGGAGGCCCAGGCCGAGAACATCCGCAAGATGATCCTCGCCATGAGCCACGACATGCGGGTCATCATGGTCAAGCTCGCGGATCGCCTTCACAACATGAGCACCCTGGACTTCCAGAAGGCCTACAAGCAGAAGCGCATAGCCCAGGAGACCATGGACATCTACGCCCCTCTGGCCAACCGCCTGGGGCTCTACAACATGATGCGCAGGCTGGAGGACTTGAGCTTCAGGTACCTGCGCCCCGACGTCTACAGCCTCATCACCCACTGGCTCGAGGAGCACCGCGTCGTCGAGAAGCGCATCATCGAGAACGTGGTGCAGATGCTCAAGGACTTTCTGACCGGCAACGGCATCGAGGGCCAGGTCTACGGGCGCATCAAGCACAAGTACAGCATCTACAAGAAGATGCTCGCCGAGTCCCTCACCCTGGACGAGATGCACGACATCATGGCCTTCAGGGTCATCGTGAAGGACGTGCGCGAGTGCTATGCGGTTCTCGGTCTCGTGCACCAGCAGTGGAGGCC
Organism: uncultured Desulfovibrio sp.; assembly: GCA_964635595.1. Classification (GTDB taxonomy): domain Bacteria; phylum Desulfobacterota; class Desulfovibrionia; order Desulfovibrionales; family Desulfovibrionaceae; genus Desulfovibrio. The sequence continues at coordinate 19,096 of CAZWOT010000013.1, read as the reverse complement.
GGTGCACGGACGCTTCAAGGACTACATCTCCATGCCCAAGGCCAACGGCTACCAGAGCCTGCACACCACGGTCATAGGGCCGGACCGCGAGCGCATCGAGGTGCAGATACGGACCGAGGAGATGCATCGTCAGGCCGAGCACGGCATCGCGGCCCACTGGCTCTACAAGGAGCATGGGCGCATCAACAGCAAGGATCTGGCCCAGTTCTCCTGGCTCAACGAGATTTTCGAGCGCCAGCGCGAGGAAGCGGACAGCAAGGAGTTCATGCACTCCCTGAAGATGGACCTCTTCCACGACGAGGTCTACGTCTACACGCCGGCCGGCGACGTGAAGGAGCTGCCCGAGGGCGCGACACCGCTCGACTTTGCCTTCCTCATCCACACCAAGGTGGGCCAGCACTGCGCTGGCGCCAAGGTGAACGGCCGCCTTGTGCCCCTGGGCCGCCCGCTCAAGAACGGCGACACGGTGGAAATCATCACCGACCCCGCCCGCAACCCCAACCGCGACTGGCTGAAGATCGTCAAGACAGCCAAGGCGCGCAACCGCATCCAGCACTACATCAGGACCGAGGAGCGCATGCGGGCCATCCAGCTTGGCCGCGAGCTCCTCGAGAAGGAAGGGCGCAAGGTCAGCATCAACGTCTCGCGCGCGGCCAAGGAAGGGCAGCTGGTCATCGTGGCCCAGGACATGAACTTTGACGGCCTGGACGAACTGTACGCCGGTGTCGGCTACGCCCACGTGACGCCGCGCAAGGTCCTGAACAAGCTCTACGCGGTCCTGAACCCCGAGCTCGTGCTCCCGCCGGAGAAAAAGGAGGAGGCGGTCCCGGAGACAAAGGGCAAGCTTCCCGCGGGCGGCGTGGCGGTCTCGGGCGTGGACGGCGTTCTCATGCGCTTTGCCCGCTGCTGCAACCCGGTGCCGGGCGACCCCATAGTTGGCTACATCAGCCGTGGGACCGGCATCACGGTTCATCGCTCCGACTGCCCCAACGTGCCCAACATGGAGCCCGAGCGGCTAATTTCCGTCCACTGGGAAGGAGACGAGGAGGAGAAGGGCCAGCCCTTCGAGGGCGGCATCTTCGTGCTCGCCCGCAACCAGAAGGGCGCGCTCGCGGCCATCTCCAGGGTTCTCGCGGACAACGAGGTCAACATTTCCTCGGCCAGCATCAAGGCTCTTGTGGACGGACGCTCCACCATGCATTTCGTTGTCGAGGTGAAAAACGCCGATCAGCTCTACGAGGTCATCGAGAAGATCGGCAAGCTCCCCAATATCGTGGAGGCCGTGCGCGACAGCGAGAACGCCGACACGACGGAAGTGGAAGTGAAGGCATGAGGACGCTTCAGGAAAGCAGCACGCGGCCTTTTGCCAGGCTTTTTGGGAGATAGCGCATGGCCCGCATCCTGTACGGCATTCACGGCACCGGGCATGGCCACGCCATGCGCGGGCTCACCATCGCAAGGCGCCTTGGGCACCACGAGTTTCTCTTCGTGTGCGCGGACGACGCCCTTTCCGTGCTCTCGCCGGAGTTCCCGGTCCACGAGGTTCCCAATCTGGGCACGGTCTTCAAGGACTATCATGTCGACTTCCGGGCGACCATCCTGAGAAGCGCCGGGCTTCTCGCAAAGCGGGAAAAATACGAGAGCGAGGTCATGGACCTCATCCACGCATTTGCCCCGGACGTGTGCCTGACGGACCTCGAGTTCTTCGTGCCAAGGGCCGCGAAGCGGTGCGGCATACCCTGCATGACCATAGGCCACCAGCACGTCATCACCCTGTGCAGGCACCATCTGCCGGGCAACATGTGGTGGGACACGGCCGTGCAGGGACTCACCCCCAAGTATCTTTTCAGGCCCTGCGAGCAGAATCTCGTCATCTCCTTCTACCAGCCGCCGACCTTGAAGAAGTTCAGGACCCGCGTGGTCCCGCCCATCCTGCGCGACAAGGTGCTTGCCGTGCAACCCGAGGACCAGGGGCACGTCCTTGTCTACCAGAGCAACAGCACGAGTCCCAAACTCATCGAGTTCCTGAAGAAGGCCACCAGACGGACCTGCTACGTCTTCGGCTACGAGCGCGAGGAGGGCAGGGACGAAAACGTCGTCTTCATGAAAAAGAGCGAGGACGGCTTCCTGGATCTGCTCTCCAGGGCGGCCTACGTCGTCCAGGGCGGTAGCCACACCCTCATGACCGAGGCCCTCCATCTCGGCAAGCCCGTGTTCACCATCCCCCTCAAGGCCATGGTGGAACAGCGCTTCAACGCCCTCTACATCGAGCGCCTGGGCTACGGCATGCAGGCCGACATGGAAAGGCTCGAGCCCGGCATGCTGACCGACTTCGAGACGAGGCTTCCCAAATACAGGGAAGCCATTTCCAAAGGCCGCTTTTGCGGGAATGACCTCGTCTTCGGTCTCGTGGACAACTTCATCCGCACGGGCAGGCTCGACCTCGAGGGCGAGCCCCGGGTGGTCGAGCCCAATGCGGGGAATGCGGGCAAGGACGACGCGAAGGAAAGGACCGTTCTCGGCTCTCCCGAGGAGAGCCTTGGCCTCTTCGCAAACAGGGGCGCCAGGGACTGAAACTTTCCCTGGCCTGGTTCAGGACTGCCCCTGACTGTCCCCGGCCAGGGTCGTTTCCTGTCCGCATCGCCCTGCGATTTTTCCGGAGAGTTCTTCATTCGGCCTCGCAGGAGGGACGACCCTTTCATGCATCTGCGACCGGAAGATCAAGGAGATCACGCTTTGAAATACACGTTCGCTTCGGCATTCAGGCCAGTCATGAACCTGGCCCTTCTTTTTTGCCTCGCCCTTAGCCTGGTTCTTTGCGCACCCCACATGGCGCAGGCCAAGGACGACGAGGCAGGCATGAACAAGGACGGGACAACCAGCAAGGAAACAACGGTGAAAAACGACGCCATGACAGGAGCAAACGAGCTGCGCTTCAAGCTTCCCAACGGTCTCGACGTCTATCTCGTGCGCGACACGCGTTTCCCCCTGGTGTGCACGAGACTCTACGTGCGCACGGGTTCCGCCAACGAGAAGCCCGAGGATTTCGGCATCAGCCACGTGCTCGAGCACATGGTCTTCAAGGGAACGGAAAGCCGTCCCAAGGGGCAGATTGCCCGCGACGTGGAGTCCCGCGGCGGGAGTCTGAACGCCTACACGAGCTTCGACAAGACCTGCTATCTGACCGACATGCCGGCAAGCCAGTGGAAGACCGGGCTCGACGTGGTGCGCGACATGGCCTTCCACCCCGCCCTGGAAGCCGACGAGCTCGAGCGGGAAAAGCCGGTCATCATCTCCGAGCTCGAGGGCGACGAGGACAATCCCGTGAGCCGTCTCGTGCAGGAAAGTCTGAAGGCGGCCTTCGCGGGCACGCCCTACGGGCATCCCGTCATCGGCTATCGCGAGACCGTCAACGCCGTGACCCCGGACTCGCTGCGCGCCTACATAAGGACCTGGTACCAGCCGCAGAACATGCTCCTTGTCATGGCGGGCGACATCGATCTGGCCCAGGTGCGGGCCCATGTGGAAAAGGAGTTCGCGGCCTACGAAAACAGGGACGATCTGACCGCCATTGCCCCCATCGACCCGGCCTCCATCAGGGCGACCGAGGAGCTTGGCGGCAGCGTCAAGAAGGTCGAGGTCCTGCCCGGCAAGTGGAACAAGGTCTATCTTTCCCTGGCCTTTCCCGTGCCCGAGCTCACGAACCTGGGCGCCCTCAACCTGGATGTGCTGTCCTACCTTCTGGCCGGCGACGGGGCGACCCCCTTCGAGAAAAAGTACCGCCACGAGCTCAAGCTGGTGGACCAGATAAGCGTCGGCAACATGGGCCTCGAGCGCCTGGGGCTTTTCACGGTCACCGCCGTGCTTGACGCGGACAAGACGGAGCGTTTCTTCACGGAGATCGTGAAGGATCTCAAGAATCTCGACATGAAGGCCTTCACCGCGGAGGATCTCGAACGGGCGAAATTCGTCTACGAGGACTCCTTCGACCGCAACGCCGAGACCCTGAACGGCCTCACCACCTGGCGGGCGCTCATGGCCCTCGAGTTTGGCGGGCCACGGGGCGAGGCCAACATGCGCGAGTACCTGCGCAACATCGACTTTGCCAGCGTCGAGCGGGCAAGGGCCGAATACCTTGTGCCGGAGAGATTGACCGTTCGGGCTCTCGTGCCCGAGGGCGCCCAGGTGGGCGATCTGGCCGCCATCCTCGAGAAGGAATGGCCGGCGGGCCCCGACGCGGGCGCCGAGAGCGCGTCTGTCCCTGACGACGGACGCGAGCAGATGACGCTTGAAAACGGCGTGACCCTCGTGCTCATCCCCGACACCAACGTGCCCTACGTTTCGGTCCACATGGCCGCCGCGGGCGGCAACGCCCTTCTTGACACGAAGACCCAGGGGCTCTCGACGCTCGCGGCCGGAGCCCTTTCCGACGGCGCGGGCGAGCTTGATCGCGAGGCCTTCGAGAAGGCCCTGGCGAGCAGGGCCATGTCCATTTCCGCCTCGTCGGCGAGGCAGACCTTCTCCCTCAACGGCAAGGCCCCTGCCAGGTTCGGCAAGGAGCTGCTCGATCTCTTGACGACCGTCTACTTGAGCCCCCGCTTCGAGGAGGCGGAAATCGAGCGCGAGAAGAAGGACATGCAAAGCGCAAGGAAAATCAGGGACGACGAGAGTCTGGGCGCCCTGACCTCGCGTCTTTGGCCGGCGCTCTTTGGGGATCACCCCTACGGCTACGACAGCCTCGGCACCGAGAAGACGGTTGCCGGCTTCACGAAGAAGGACGTGGAGGCCTTCTGGGCGCGCCAGAAGAACCAGCCCTGGGTCGTCGTCTTCGCGGGCACCTATGACCGCGAGGCGGCCATCGCCTTCGCAAAGTCCCTGCCAAAGGCCGCGGACAGGGCCGTGAGCGTCAAGGAACCCTCCTGGAGCCGGGAGAAGGAGCTGAAGGTCGACGTGCCCGACCGCAACAAGGCCCATCTCATCGAGCTTTGGCCCACCGTGCCCCAGGGGCACAAGGACGCACCGGCCCTGAAGCTTCTGAAGGCCATTCTGGCCGGCCAGAGCGGGCTTCTTTTCGCCTCCATGCGCGACGAGCAGAGTCTTGGCTATACCGTGACGGCCCAGAACTTCTTTGCCGAGAAGGCGGGCTTCACCACCTTCTACGCAGGCACGGAGCCGGATCGCGTCGAGGAGGCAAGGGCCGGGTTCGCCAAAATCGTGGCGGAGCTCAAGGAAAAGGACCTGCCGAAGGAGCTCCTCGAGGCCGGCTGCAACACCCTCGAGGGGGCGTACGTGCGCGCAAGGCAAAGCCTCTCCTCGAGGGCCGCGGAGGCCGCGGGCGAGATTCTCCTCGATCTGCCCAGGGACTTCGCGTGGCTCGAAATCGAGAAGGCCAGAACGCTCGCCCCGAAGGACCTTCGCGAAGTGGTCGTGCGCTACTTTGAAAAGCCCTACGTGGCTGTGGCCATCCCGGGCAAATCGGAGTAGATTGAACACCCGAACAGGGCCGACCGGCCCCAGCAAATGCATTTTTTCGGCCCGCCCGTGGCTTGAGCCCCGAGGAGCAGGGGCGCCCCTGGAAATCCGCATCGAGGTCCCGGAGCGGGAATCAAGGATACAGTTCAGAATGAATCAGGAAGATCTTTTGTCCCTTCTTGTCTGCCCCGTCTGCCGGGGAAAGCTCGTGCCCATGATGGACGGCGAGCTAACCGAAGGACTTTGCTGCGAGGCTTGCGCCGTGGTCTATCCCGTGCGCGAGAACATTCCCGTCATGCTGCCGGAAAAGGCCGTGCCCAGGAAGGCATGGGACGAGGGCAAGCGTGAGGCCGAAGAATGCGCCTGCTGATTGCCTCGGACCTGCACGGGGCCATGGACAGCCTCGATTTTCTGCTCGACAAGGCCAGAAGCCTGAAGCCCGACCAGACCGTCCTTCTGGGAGACCTCCTCTATCACGGGCCCCGCAACAGCCTGCCCGACGCCTACGCGCCAAAGGGCATGCCGGACAAATTCGCCGAGCTCATGGAGGTGGCGCCCCTGACGGCCGTGCGCGGCAATTGCGACGCCGAGGTGGATCTCTTCGTCCTGCCCTTCCAGGTCTCGGAAAACACCTGGATCATGGACGGGGACTTGTGCATCTTTGCCAGCCACGGCCACCACATCCCCGAGGAGCCGCCCATGCCGGGCTTTGCCAGGGGCACCGTCTTTTTGCGCGGCCACACCCACAAGCCCAGGGCCGAGACCCTGGACGGCTGGCATTTCTGGAATCCCGGCTCCATCACCCTGCCCAAGAACGGCTGGCCCCGCTCCTGGGCCCTCTACGAGGACGGGACCTTCACGGTCTACTCCCTGGAGGGCGAGGCCATTTTGAGCCAGTCGCTCGGATAGCAGCCCCAAAGCCGGCCTTCGGGAAAACCGGCTCCAGCCGGGTTTCCAACGCGCTTCCCGCGTCCGGTCCGCCCGTGGCGGCAGCCATCCCATGCAAGTTTGCCGCCTTCACCCGCACCCCATACGAGGTTTTGTCATGACGCCGCTCTTCACTCTGGCACAGGGTACCGAACTTGTTCTTGCCTCCGGCTCCCCGCGCAGGAACACGTTTCTTGGCGACTGGGGCGTTCCCTACACGGTGCGTCCGGTGGCGGGCGAGCCGGATGTCCTGCCCGGTCAGGACTCTCGCGAGTTCGCGCTCCACTGCGCCCTCTTCAAGATGTGGGCGGCCCGCAAGGCCGACAACGAGGTGATAGTGGCCGCGGACACCATCGTGACCCTGGACGGCCGCGTCATGGGAAAGCCCAGGGACAGGGCCGAGGCCCTCGAGATGCTCAAAAGCCTCTCCGGTCGTGCGCACCAGGTGACGACGGCGGTGGCGCTGGCCTTTCCCGACAACAACACTCTCACCCATTGCGACGTGTGCAACGTGCATTTCGCCTCGTTCGAGGAGTCGGTGCTCAAGGCCTACGTGGCCACGGGCGAGTGCGACGACAAGGCGGGCGCCTACGCCATCCAGGGCAAGGGAGCCTTCCTTGCGGACCGCATCGACGGCTCCTGGAGCACCGTGGTGGGCCTGCCCGTCACCTGGGTCGTGCAGACGCTTTTGCAAAAGGGGATTTTGGTGCCGGCAAACGGGTAGCGCCGACCGGTTCCCGAAATCGGGAATTGGGCCCAAGCCTCCCCGAATACAGGGGAGCAGCGGGGCTGGCCGCGAACGCAGGCCGGCCTTTCCCCTTTTGTGCGTCCCTAGACTTTCGAGGGGACGCGGCTGGCCCGGATGGCCGCAATCAGGGTCTCGTCGAGGGTAGGGTGGGCCACCATGAAGGAATCGAGCTTTTCCGAATGGTACTGCCCCATCAAGAGGAGCTGGGCCGAGAGGGCCAGTTGGGTCACGTTGGCACCGATGGCGGCGATGCCCGCCATCTCCTCGCCCCGCCAGACGACCTTCACGTAGCCGTAGGGGTTGCCGGTTCCCTGCGCGATCACGTTGGAGGCAAAGTGAGCCCTCGAGATGGCCACCTCGCCTCCCAGGGCAACGGCCTCGCGCTCGGTGAGGCCCACGCGCATGATTTCCTGGCTTCCGTGCACGGTGGTGGGGCAGGGGCCGGGCTCATAGGGGCCCGTTTCCTCGCCCAGGATGCATCTGGCCGCGTAGATGCCCTGATGGGTCGCCGCGTGGGCCAGAAGCATCTTGCCGTTCACGTCGCCTATGGCCCAGACGGTGTCCGCGGCCTTGAGGCGGTAGTCGGTGGTGACGAATCCCCGGCGGTTCAGGGCGCATCCGGCCTTCTGGGCGTTCAGTTTCTCGGTGTTGGGCATGCGCCCCGCTGCGACAAGGCCCTTTTCGGCCGTGTGAACCGACCCGTCGGCAAGGGTCAGCACGGCGTAGTTTTTCCCCTCGTCCGGCACGAGGGAAACGGCCCTCACGCCAGTCAGGCAGCGCGCTCCCCGGCGTTCGAGGGAGTGCTTGAGCTGCATGGCGATGTCGTCGTCTTCCGTTGGCGCCAGCTGCGGGGCCGCCTCGGCTATGGTCACCTCGGTTCCCATGTGCAGGAAGAAGTCCGCCATCTCCACGCCGATGGTGCCGCCGCCCGCTATGATGAGGCTCGTGGGCACGACGCGCTGCTGCAAAAGCGTGGTGGGGCCAAGAATGATGCGCTTGTCCGGGGCAAGGCCCGGATAGGTGGACGTGCGGGTGCCGCAGGCAAGGACCAGGGAGCGGCCCTTGAGGGTGTAGTCGTGGCGGTCGCGCTCGGTGACGCGCACCTCGGTGGGCGAGAGGCAGCTGGCCTCGCCCTTGAAGACGTGCACGCCAAGGTCGATGAGCTCGAGGCTCAAGGCCTTTCGGGAGCCGGTCACAAAGGAGGCGACCTTGCCGCGCAGGGCCGCGAAGTTCACCTCCTCGGTGCCGTGCAGGATGTTCCCCCTGGCAAGGTCGTTCAGGACACCGAGCGGCCGCACGGCACCCAGCAAAAGCTTTGTGGGCACGCAGCCGCGGTTGAGGCAGGTGCCGCCAATGGCCCGGTTCTCGACAAGGGCCACGTTCTTGCCGGCTCTCGCCAGCGTGCGGGCGCAGGCAGTGCCGCCGGGGCCGGCGCCGATGATGATTGCGTCGAATTCGTTCATGAGAAATGGTTCCCGAAACGGGCCCAAAAGCGAGCAGGGAAAGACCAGGCTTGCCATCTTGGCATGCGGACCCGCGGGAAAACCTATCTTTGCCCGCGGCGGATTTCAATCCCCGGGAAATGCGTGACAAACAGGGGGCAAGCTACAGTGGAGAGTGTGGGCAAGGGGGCCCCTCGGGGAAAAGAACAGGCACCCCTTGCGGAGTGCCTGTTCATGAAAGTTCCTGAGGTTCTGGAACCTGTCGCCTGGCTTGCCCTCTAGTCCTTGAAGGGCGAGAGGTCGCGCAGGGTCTTGACGACATCCGGCATGTGCTGGACCACGAAGTCCACTTCCTCTTCCGTGTTGTAGCGGCAGAGCGAGAAACGGGTGGAGCTGTGGGCGTACTTGAAGGGCACCTTCATGGCCGAGAGCACGTGCGAGGACTCGAGGGAGCCTGACGTGCAGGCAGAGCCGGAGCTCGCGCAGATGCCGAGACGGTCGAGCAGAAGCAGCACGGCCTCGCCCTCGATGTTCTTGAAGGCGATGTTGGTGGTGCCGGGCAGACGGTGCTCGGGGTCGCCGTTCACCTTGGCGTCCGGCACGCCGGCGAGGATGCCGTGCTCCAGGCGATCGCGCAGGGCAGACACGCGCGTGTTTTCCTCCGCCATGTGCTCCTTGGCGAGCTGGCAGGCCCTGCCGAGACCCACGATGTAGGGCACGTTTTCCGTGCCGCCCCTGCGGCCGCCTTCCTGGTGGCCGCCGCGCACGAAGGGACGGAAGAGCACGCCCTTGCGGATGTAGAGCATGCCCACGCCCTTGGGGGTATGGATCTTGTGGCCGGAGATGGAGAGCATGTCCACTGGAACCTTCTCGAGGTCGATGTCCACCTTGCCGGCAGCCTGCACGGCGTCGGTGTGGAAGAGGATGCCGCGTTCCTTGGCCATTTCCGCCATTTTCGGGATGGGATAGATGTTCCCGATCTCGTTGTTGGCGTACATGATGGAGACGATGGCCGTGTCGGGGGTGAGCGCGGCCTCGTACTCGGCGAGATCGAGCCGGCCGAGGGCGTCCACGCCGATGCGCGTCACGCGGCAGCCGTTGCGCTCCCAGAAGGCCGCGGTCTCGAGAATGGCCGGGTGCTCCACGGCCGTGGTCACGATGTGCCTTTTCTCCGGATTGGTCTGCAGGGCCGTCCAGATGGCCGTGTTGTCGCTTTCCGTCCCGCAGGAGGTGAAGAGAATCTCCTGGGGCCTGGCGTTGAAGAGGTCGGCCACCTGCTCGCGGGCTTCCTCCAGGTACTTGGCCACCTGTCCGCCGAAGGTGTGCATGCTCGAGGGATTGCCCCACAGCGTCGTGAAGAAGGGCAGCATGGCCTCCGTCACTTCAGGCGCGACCTGGGTGGTCGCGTTGTTGTCGAAATAGACGGTCTGCATCAGGCCCGGACCTCCTTGACGACGATGTCGGGCTCGACCTGCATGCGCAGGATGCTCTCGATGACCTGGTGGAGGGTGGCCTGGGAGGCCGCACAGCCGGAACAGTGCCCGGTGAGCTCAACGCGCACTTCCTTGCCGGCGATGTCCACGAGGCGGACGTCGCCGCCGTCGGCCTGGAGCTGGGGACGGATGAGCTGCATGGCGGCCATGACCTTCTGCATGCGCTCGATGTTGCTCATGGGGGCCATGCCGGTGTCGGACACGGGGGCGCGCATGGGCTCGATGGGCGTGCCGTGGTGGTGTTCGGCCTTTTCGGCCTCTTTCGCGGCCGCAGCGTCGTCGTCCTTGCCTTGGCGCTTGAGCTCGGCCTCGAGGACCTCGGAAATCTGGTCAAGGCAGGAGCCGCAGGCGCCGCCGGCCTTGGTGAAGGAGGTGATGTCCTCCAGGGTCGTCAGGTTGTTGTCGCGGATGGCCTTGATGATGGTCTGGTCCGTCACGTTGAAGCACTTGCAGACGAGCTTGCCTTCCTCGTGGGCATGGGACATGGCGGGCTCGCCCTTCCACTGGCGGATGGCGGCCTCGAGAGCCTCCTGACCCATGACCGAGCAGTGCATCTTCTCGCGGGGCAGTCCGTCGAGTTCCCTGGCGATGTCGGCATTGGTGATCTTCATGGCGTCGTCCACGTTCATGCCGATGACCATGTCCGTCAGGATGGAGCTCGAGGCGATGGCGCTGGCGCAACCGAAGGTCTCGAAGCTGGCTTTCTGGATGACGCCGTTGTCGTCAATCTTGAGGTAGAGCTTGAGGGCGTCGCCGCAGGCGAGGCTGCCCACCTCGCCGATTGCATTGGCGTCCTCCAGGGGGCCTGCGTTGTGCGGCTTCAGAAAGAAGTCCTGGACCTTTTGCGAGTAGTTCCACATGAGATATATCTCCTTGCGCCAGAGGCTTTCTTGGCCGATCAGGGCGTTTTTCGATGCGTTGGGGGCGCCTTCAAAACGCCGGCGCATGTTCTGTTCGGTGTGCGAGTCAAACGCATTTCAATGATAAATCCCCTTCGGCAAAAGGGAAGACCCGCTGTTCCGAAAGGGTTGGGGCGGATATCCGTATCCTGCCCACGTCGGCCCCAGGTGGGGCAGGGCAGGCATTGTGCCCGGAAAAAATTCGTCGGGGAAAGCGGACGGGACGGCAGGGAAGCCCGCCAGGTTCATGGGTGCCTGGGAAAATGCCCCATGGCCTTTCTACCCCCGGGTCTCGTGCTCGGCCTCCTGGCCAGGTTCGCGCAGAAGCGGGGCCCGGTTTTTGTCGGCAGCGGCGTAGAGATCCTGCGACTCGGCGCAGTTGCCAAGATCCTTGAGGGTCTTGGAGCGGAGGTAGCTGCGCATGTGCTTGTCGAACTGCTGCCAGAAGGCCACCGTGGAGCACATGTCCTTGCGGGGGCAGTTGTCCGTGAGACAGCGCACGGGCGAGATTTCGCCTTCCAGGTGGACGATGACGTCCTCGAGGTTGATTTCCTCCGGCGGGCGGTTGAGGCCGTAGCCGCCGCCAGCACCGCGCACGGCGGTGAGGATGTTCAGGGGACGCAGGGCGCGGGCGATTTGCTGCAAGTACCCGGGGGAGATGTTCTCGCGCTCGCCCACCTGGCTCAGCTGGATGCGCTCTCCCCTGGGAAGCTCGGCAAGACAGAGGAGGAAGCGCAGGCCGTAGCGCGTTCTGGTGGAAAAATGCATGGGCAGTCCTCTTTTGCCCGCCTCCGTTTTGTCACAGTGCGTTTCTGCCCTGGGGCTTTTTTTCGGGAACAGATTCGCCAGGGACTTTCCGGATGCGGGGATGGTGCCTCGAGGCGGGCGTTGAAAATCGGTGGCTCCTGTCTCGCTGGCGGACTCTCCTGCTCACAGGGTGAAGGTGTAGGGAGTCTCCTGATAGACGTAGTAGTTGAGCCAGTTGCTGAAAAAGAGATGGGCGTGGGCGCGCCAGTTCATGACCGGGCAGCCGTCCGGGTTGTCCATGGGGTAGTAGTGCCTTGGCTGGTTGATGGGAAGACCCCTGGCGAGATCGCGCTTGTACTCGAGGTCCAGGGTCTCCCGGTCGTACTCGAGATGTCCGGTCATGAAGACCTGGGTGTGGTCGTAGCGCTCGACGAGGGTGAGTCCGGCCTCGCGGGAAATGGCAAGCACGTTGAGCTCGGGCACCTTCAGAACGTCCTTCAAAAGCACCTCGGTGTGGCGCGAGTGCGGCGCCGGGAAAACGTCGTCGAAGCCCCGGAAAAGGCTGCAGGTCGGGGCGATGATGTCGTGCTCGAAGACGCCGAAGCGCTTGGACGGCAAGTCGTGCTTGGGAATGCCGTAAAAATGGTAGAGGGCTGCCATGGCCGCCCAGCACAGGTAGAGAGAGGAAAAGACGTGGCCGCTCGCGGCATAGCCCATGATCCGCAACAGCTCTTCCCAGTAGTCGACCTGCTCGAAGTTCAGGTGTTCCACGGGAGCTCCCGTGACGATCATGCCGTCGAAATGCCGGTCGCGGATCTCGTCGAAGGTCTTGTAGAAGCGCTCGAGGTGCTCGTGGGGCGTGTGCGTGGAAACATGTTCCCTCGTGCGCAGGAGGGTCACGTTGACCTGGATGGGCGTGTTGGAGAGCACGCGCAAAAGCTGCGTCTCTGTCGTGATCTTCGTGGGCATGAGGTTGACGATGACGATGTCGAGAGGACGTATGTCCTGGCTCGACGCGCGTTCTTCGCCCATGACGAAGATGTTTTCGCGTTCGAGAGCCGCCTTGGCTGGGAGATCCGTGGGAATGTTGATTGGCATGTCGAGGGGCCTGAAGGGCTTGAAAAGCGGGTGGTGGAGGAAAACCTAGTAAAATAATTGGTTTGCTATTCTATTGACTGGTTCAAGAGTCGCAAAAGTGAAGATGAAAGCATCTTCGATTTTCCTGGAAAATAAGGTCGTGCCGGTTTTCCGTCAAGTGGCGGAAATGTCCTGATTACGGGAGGCAAGGGCGACTTTGGCAATATCGGCAGGTGTCTGGACGATGACGTTGGCGCCGCTTTCGACAAGTTCACTTTCCGAACGAAATCCCCAGCTGACGCCGATGGCGAAAATCCCCGCGTTTTGGGCGGTTCTCATGTCTGTCGCCGTGTCGCCCACGTAGAGTGTCTCCTTCGGAGCAACGCCCATTTCCCGAAGCATGTCCAGAAGGCTCGTCGGATCGGGCTTCAGGGGAAAGTCGGGCATTTGTCCCCGCACGAGCGTGAACGCGTTCCCGAAGTAATGACTGGCAAGTGCCTGCGTGTCCCTGTCGGGCTTGTTGGAGAGGATGGCAAGCTTGAGCCCCATGGACGAGAGCTGGTTCAAAGCTTCCTCCATGCCCGCGTAGGGGACCGTGAGTCGGGTCTGGCAGCTGGCGTAGACGCCCTTGGCTTCGCGCATCAGGAGCAGAAAGTCGTCCTGGGAGAGATTCGGGAGGACGTCCGCGGGCAGGACCCGTTCCACGAGCTTCTTGAAGCCGTTGCCGACGAAGGTCCGATAGCGCTCCGTGGGATGGGGCGGGAAGCCATGGACCTCGAGCATGGTGTTGCAGGCATGGGCGAGATCCGCGAGGGTGTCGAGGAGAGTGCCGTCCATGTCGAACACGACGGCTTTTGCGGGTAGTCTGGAAGTTGGCCTGGGCACGGTCTTGTCGCCTGTGATCCTGATTTGGGGTGCGGTTCGGGCGCCAGCGAGGCCTCCTCATTGGCCCCGCTGCGCCGAAGAAAGGGTGGAACAGGCGTCAAAGCGGGCATTGACGCCTGTCCCGAACTTCTTTCATTGCGGCAGGCTTTCTGTCAATGGAGCTTTTCAAGACGTCTGGCCACTTTCTGCGACTTGTGTGGATGCCGGGATTGTCTTTTGCGGGTGCAATGCCGTACAAATCCATGAGTGGCGGCGTTTCCTGCTGCACCCGGCTCGCTTGAACACATGCGGCCTTGAGCCACGTGATCGAGCCTGCGCCCGCAACCTTAACCGGGGTGGATTGTGCGTCTTCTGGCCTGCGATTTTGACGGAACCCTGTTTCGGGAAAGAGACATCTCCCCCGAGGACATGCACGCGCTTGGCAACTGGAAGGAAGCCGGCAACCTTTTCGGCATCGTCACCGGACGCGGGGCCAGAACCCTGCTTGCCGACCTTTGCCGTTTCGAGCTTCCCTGTGATTTCCTGCTCTGCAACAACGGGGCCCTGCTCCTGGACGGGAGGGGAGAGTATCTGGCAGAGCGGCCGCTTGAGCATGACCTTGCCGAACACCTTCTTGGCCACGACATCGAGCGCGGGTGCGCAAGCTGCGCCCTCTTCACGGGCCTCGACATGTACGTTCTCGAGGGCGGCCGAGCCTGGATAAATCCAGTCTACGTGCCTGGCTTCATGGGGTTGGAGAGGGCCCTCGGAACCCGGTTCGTGCAGATGAGTTTCGGTTTTGACTCGAGAAGCGAGTCCATGGCCTGGGGCGAGAGCCTCGCAAGAGAGCTTGAGGGCAGGGCGAGCGTGCAGTGCTCGCTCTCGGTGGTGGACGTGACTGCCGCAGGCGTTGGCAAGGCCTCCGGCATCGAATGGGCGCTTGAAACCCTTGGACTCGCCCCGGACGACATTCTTGCCGTCGGCGACGACGGCAACGACATGGACATGCTCAAGCGTTTCAAGGGCTTTGCCGTGGGCCATGCGGGAGTGGACGTGGTCGAGGCCGCAGGCGGCAGGAAAGCGCCAGGCGTGGCGGCAATTGTGGACGAAGCGCTGCGAAACGACGGCCAGTAGAACGGCCGCGCCTGTCCCGTTTGCATGGCTGGGCGCAGGCAGCTGCCATGCAATTTGTGCTGCATGCCAGGGCGGCTTCTGCAATCCGTGTCAACTTGCATGGGCGCGTCATGCTATTTAAAACACGAAACATGCTGTGCGTGGGCATTGCCGAGATCAAGGGGACGGATTCAATCTTGCCAATCAGGGGGCCCTGTGAGAAAAAGAAGGAAAGAGTCGTGAGCGTTTTCAAGGCACTTTGATATTCCCCACGGCGTCTCTTCCAAACGTCTCCCGTTTTCGAAAAGCTCCATCTGTGGGCCGCAATCTTCAAGGAGGAACCATGGCTCGCTATATCACCACCATGAAGGCGCTTGGCAAGGACCTTGCGTGGGTCCTGTTGCAGCAGGCAAGAGGCATCCCCGAGGCCAAGGTGATGGACGATTTCCTTGAGGACAAGACCTTCGTCCTGCTCTTCGCCAAGAGCGACCTCTCCGAGCGGCTCTGCATAACGGCAGCCATCAGACAGATGAGCGGGCACACCGTGTACATGGATCCGCAGGAAAAATGGGAGGAGGCCATCTCCCAGTTCCCCCAGGCGCTTCTTGGGGCCCTCAGCTACTACATGGACGGCGTGGTCATCCACGGTGTCCCGTCCTTGAGCTGGCAGCCGGGGCCAGAGGTGGTGTTCCCAATCCTCAACTGCGGCTCCAGGGAGTCCCACCCGGCCCATGCCATCGCCGACATCGCCTGCATGATGCGCTATTGCGGCGACGACCTGGGCCCTGTCCGCGTCGCCTGGATCGGCGCTCCCACAGGCACCATGTTCTCGCTCATGGAAGCCACCATGTACTTCCCCTTCGCCATGAACATCGCCATGCCCGAGAATTTCGGCAGTTCGCTCATCGAGGCGTCGGCAAAGGAGATGAAGACCGACATCAGGTTCTTTGCATCCGCTGAGGAGGCCGTGAAGGACTGCCAGTTCGTCTTCGCTGGAAGCAACGGGCGCGGAAGGATGAATTTCGAGCAGGTGAAGCCCTGGACCATCACGGGCGAGCTCATGGCGAAGGCGGCCGACAACGCCCACGTGCTGCTTGGGACAAGCCCCATGATGAGCGTGCCTGTCGAGCCCCAGGTCATAACTGGCAAGAACTCGCTCTTGCTCCTGCAGTCGGAAAATCGCCTGCGGGTCTACAAGCGCATGCTGCACTGGCTCTTCGAGATGTAGGCGAAGCAATCCGAATGGCCTCGGATATTGGCCAGTGTGAACAAGTTGAAATGCCGGTTCGCGCTTCCAATGCGCGGGCTGGCATTTTCCGCGTTATCGGTCGATTCTCGGGGCTCCCAAAAAGCCATAGGGGGCGGGAGCAATCCGTCCCCACGAGTATCCTTCCAGACAGGCACTCAAAAAGAAAAGCCGCTCAACGGCATGGGCAAGTGTACCGTCTCTTTGCAGAGGGGAAGTTTCTTCGAAATCGTCCAGAGTAAGTCCTAGATCCAAAATAGGCTTCAGTGCTTTTCCCCTAGCCCAAAACATGCTGCCCGCAGGAAAATCCACAGCTTCAGAACGAGGTATGTCAACACCCATTTTCTTTGCCAATGAATAGAAATGCTTGGCATTGGTACTAGCGTCAATAAGCATATAGGGGAGACTAGGTGGTGCAAGAATACCAAGATTTTGATTTGATATAAATAGATTAAGAATGTATTCAATATGTTTAGAGTCCCCAAGTATAGAGTTGTATAACAAATTTCTCCACCTGTTTGCGGATTCATTTTCTATATTTGTTGACCCCTTGACATGAATTTTTAATATGAGCTTATATTTAATTGCTTCTTTGACAAAGCAATCAAGAAATGGACCTATGTCCCATCCCTTGTTGGGGAAGATTCGTATATCAGAATTAAATCCGTAATTATTTAATTTATCGAATATTATAGACGCTTTTTCTTTGGAATCAGTAGAAATAAAAAAGTTTGTTTGTTTTGGCAAGTATTTTAATCTAGTAGACAGTTGTTCTAAAAATTGTGTATAAAAACAATGTATAAATACTGCAATGTCAAGATTGTCTATATTCTCTGTTTGTTTAAATGATAATACAGATATTTCATTAAATTTAAGTTCTTTTGATAAAATGGATGGTGGAAATGTTTTGCTCCGTTTTCCTGGACAAAGAACTGGACTAATATCAATTCCAATTCGATAAAAATAGTCAAATATTATTTGCATAGGGTAGTCAAAATATTTGATTTGACTCTCCCACCATGGCATTGCTACAATATGTCCAGCATATTTGAGAAGGTCTCGCTTGAGTAGAGGGACACCATCTTGAAGAGTCCTCAGCCAGAAAATTCCCATAGGATTTGGAAGTGCCGGCCCCGATGTGTTGTACGGTCTGAAACATCCCCCCTGAAGTCCCTGCAACTCGAGCCATAAAGAAAGCCTGGTCTCAATACGGATAATGTCATCACGTACGCAATTGGTGGGAATTGCATCAAGAAATCTGCGGAAAGCAATGTGCCGCAGGGCACTTTTACGAAAGACAAGAAAAAAAGATTGAACGTGCGGAAGGATTTCCCTGTTGAGTGTAAGTCCCCAGAAATCACAGGGGATTTGACCCATTGTCTCATATACGGGGGCAAAGGAGCCAAAAGGGCCAAATGAGCTGTCGTTGGTCAAGGTGATTTCGTTGGCGTTGAAGAGGGAGGGAAATGCCGTAAAACACGCCTTCCAGCTGGTCATGTCATATCCGGGGCAGGTGCGGCACACAATGGCGTCAAAGGCATCGGTGTTCCTTGTGGGCTCGGCCAGAGGAGCGGCGCTGCACAGGATGACTTTCTTCCCTATTTCCTTGAAATGTCGAGCAAGATGGAGCACATATGGATCAACTATATTATCAGGATCCCAATGTGCCATGAGAACCGCATCTCTTTCTCCAAACTCCTCGTGTTGTCCTTTCTGAATTACATAATCCTTGTTCGTCAGGGAAAATTTTGCATCAAATAATCTGTCGATGGCTTTCAATGCCATTGCATTGGCTTTGCCTGGAATAGGTGAAAGAATGCGTGAAAAAGTGATTTTTCCAGGCTTTGGTTCAGGTAAATGACGAATCCAAAGTGCACGCAGTCGTCTTGCGATACCCCGTGCAAATCTTCGCGGCTCGAGGCGTGGCAAAAGGAAGGCCAAAAAACTTTTGAGAGAATCAAATTTCATGGGCTGATATCCACAAGAATTGTTGCATATTGCAGTATTACTTAACTGTCGGCCAGAAGTCTCTTGAGTTGACCGGAGCGTATCCCGAGGAAAAAGCGTCAAGCAGGGTTCCGAAGTACATGCGCTGACGGGGCTTTATCTGTTGGCTGCGCACGTCCTCGCTGGAATAGAAGAGAAAGGTCTCTGTATTGCCGACGAAGGTGTGGTTGCCCGCTCCTTTGTCGAGCAATACTGCCCAGAAGCCTCGCCGGGTTGCTATCGCCTCGGCCTGGAGCTGTGCAAGGGCAACATAGTAGTCTTCAGGGTAATCCGGATCTTGAACCACGTAGGCATGGCCGTTTGCGACAAGCCATGCGGAAAGCGACGTGCCGTCCTCAAGACACGCGTCGGCCACGATGCGCCCCTGTCGATCTTTCTTTATCTTGCTTGCCCTCAGCGTCACTTGTTGCTTTAAAGTCAGTTCCTTCAGGGCAGCTCTCGCTTCCCTGGCGAAATACTGATCAGCACTCTTTTTGCGGGCCTTGCCGCCGTTCTCCATTTCGGCGTTTTCTGTCCCCTCTATCCTGAAGTTGTCCTCCCGCAGTTCCTCGTTGGAAAAGGTCGAAGGCCGCGAGAGAGAAAGGTCGGGGGCATCGATGCAGGCCAGGCGAATGGTGCGCCTGTCCGCAAGGCGCAGAGTGTCCCCGTCCGGCACCTGGGTGACAATGGCATGAGGCCTTTGGGCGAGTTCGGGCAGGGGCGGCAGGACGAATCTCTCGGAAAGGGCGTCCGGTTTGTTGTTGGTGGCCGCGTCTTCCGCCTTTTTTTTTGCGTCTGGCAGGAAGTTCTCGGCCTCGACTCCCGTGCCCGAGGCAGAACCCACGGTCTGGGCCATTGCGGGCACGGGCGTCAACGATGGGCCCTGAATTGACGCCAGGGACAATATGAGGGCAAGCGTCAGAACCCTGCCGCAGGGCAAGATCATGGCTAGTTCTCGTAGTAGGAGCGCAGGGGCTGGCTCCTGACGGGATGACGGAGCTTTCGCAGGGCCTTGGCCTCGATCTGACGGATGCGCTCGCGGGTCACGTTGAAGAGCTTGCCCACTTCCTCGAGGGTGTGGT
>CAZWOT010000012.1:3565-26865 GCA_964635595.1 uncultured Desulfovibrio sp. | reverse complement strand
CGAATGGCCGCGAAAATCAGGGATACAAGCCCCAATACGACAGCCGCAGCCATCATGAAGATCAAGGAGAAGGTAATGGGTTTGGGGTAGAGCGAGTCATCGGGAACGAGGGGTTTCTGGAAAGACTCCACATAAATAGTCTTGGATTCGGCCTGCACCCTGGCACTCTCAAGGGCAGCCATGGCCGACGTGAGCTGTTTCTGGGCAAACTCCTCTTCCAGTGTCAGACTCTGGAACTCGCTCACCATGGCGCTCAAGGGCATGTCTCCCTTCATTTGGCTCGCGAGACGAGCTTTCTCGGCCTGCAACTGGTTTTGCAAAATCTCGAGCCTGTTTTGCAAAAGAACAATTCGAGGACTCTCCGCCTGCATATAGGTCATGGCCTCGGCCAGCTCGGCAGTCGTTTTGGTGATTTCACCCTCCAGCTGGTTGACCAGACCATAGAGGCCGCTGGCAACCGCCTGGGGATCTAGGATGACCGTTCTCTCCCTGTATTGACGCATGGCCTCGCGGGCAGATTTTACGCGGTCTTCGGCTCTGGTCACCTCGTCTCTGGCCTGGGCTATGGCGTCGTGGCGCGCCCTCTTGTTCATCTCGTTGACGAGCGCTTCGCTCGCATCAAGTACGGCCTGCGAGATGTCCTTGGCCATCTGTGGAGCAAAGGCCTTGACCTCGACGGTCATGATGCTCGTGTCAGGATCAAAGGTGGCCTTTACCGCCCATTGCCAATATTTGAGCAATTCCTCCTGGGTCGGATTTTTCGTCAGCCTGAACCAGATGTCATGACTTCTGTCCGAATAGTGACCCTTGATGTCAATCTTCTCCTCCACTTTCGCGATCATGTCCATGGAAGAAATATAGTTCAGGAGGATGTAGGAATCGGTCGTGGTGGACGTGCTCGAACGAAAAAACGTCGAGAGCAGGTCGAGAGATTGCGACTGATTCTGGCTTCTCAGGGCAAACTTGGACTCTGCGATGTACATGTGCGAAGCCCAGAGAGCCAGGTAGAGCAAAACGAGAAAGCCGGGAACAAGTACCAAGAAAAAAATGAGTCTCAGTGCAAGCCGTGGCGCATGAAAGAATTCCTCCAGCCGCTCTCTGCCAATGCGCAGATACACGGTCGTCGCCTCTACGGTTTTGATTGCATGCAATCTTGAGGCCTCCGGAGTCCTTCCATCAGAGGAAGACACGGGGAAAGCAAGCGTTTCCACTTTGCCATTCTGTTGGTCGTTCGTGAAATTTTCAGGCCGGCCTCCTTCTGGAGAACTCGCAGCCAGGGCCCCCTTTCCCGAGTGGCTTTCTTGTGTGGGCTGGGCAGAATTTTGTGCGATGCCTCCTTTGCCTGCCTTTTTCAAAGCAAAATTTGATGCTTGTTGGTTGCCACCTGGAGTACCAGTATCGGAGCTTTCGACTGAATTCCCGTTGTCGGGCATGTGCCCATTCTTGCCATTTCTGGACAAAGCAAGAGTTTTCGCTTTTTCACGAGGCTCGCTCTGGGAGCCAAGCTTGCTTCCAGGGGCAGACTTGCCTTCAGCCTTCTTGACGGACCCAGCAGTTTTAATTGTCTTTTTTGAAGGAGATGAATGAGTATCCTTCGTCTCATTTATTGCGCCATCACCTGGTGCTGCTTCTTGAGCACTTTTTTCAGTCGCGATAGTGTCCTCGCTTTTACTATTTACCAAGCTCTGGTTTTCTTTCGACGCTCCTGCTGTATCGCGATTTGCATTGGGCAAATCAGTCATTTTTTCAGACAAAATTTCAAGATTCATCTCCCCAACGTCTGAATTTTTGACGTTGATACTTTGCTCACCCCGCTTGTCGCCGTTGTCTACCTTATCCACACGTTCCAACAAGCGGTCAGAAGACACAGGAACATTAGCAGCCTGCTCTTCATTGTCTATCGTGAGAATATTTTGAGAACTCATGTAATACACTCGATACGGCTTGCCTGGTCAAATCATACATACACAGGAATTTGAGGATGTTGGCAAATCTCGTTGTAACGTGCAACAGCATCATCTATTTTATCGTAAAAGGTTATCTGTCCCTGATCCAGTACGCCAGCCACATCGCAATGCTGCTTGATAGTCGAAATGCTGTGAGAGACAACCAACAGGGTGGATGTCTTCTTTCGTTCGAGGAACACTTCCTGGCTTTTGCGGCGAAAAGAAGCGTCGCCAACGGCAGTCAATTCGTCAATAAGATAGAAGTCAAAACCGATGGCCATGCTGAGCCCAAAGGCAAGTTTGGCGGACATGCCGGATGAGTAGGTCTTGACCGGCATGTCGAGATAATCCTCAAGCTCGGTGAAATCCTCCACGAAACGCGTGACCTGGTTGATGTCCGCCTTGTAGATACGGGAGACAAAACGGAGATTTTCTCGTCCCGTGAGACTTCCATGAAAGCAACCTCTGAATCCGATGGGCCAGGAGATGCGGCTTGTTCTCTCGACATACCCCTTGTCGGGCATGATGGCTCCGCCAATGATGCGCATGAGTGTTGATTTGCCAGCACCATTTCGGCCAAGAATGCCGACATTGACGCCGGGTACGAAATCTGCGCTCAAGTCATCCAGCACGAGACGTCTGCCCGTCTTCATGCGGTAGGTCTTTCTCACGTTGCGAAGCCGAATCATGAAAACACCAATTTCTGTCCGGAGATCCAACAGAATTTCCCTACTGGGTCACCCTTCTGCGTGCGTACCTCTCCAATAGAAGTCCAAAGGTCAAGGCCGCAAGAGTAAATTCAGCAACGTACCCAAAGTCCACATAGGGAGAAACATAGCCAGATGCCAGGGACATACGTGCAAGTTCAATCAATTGCATTATTGGGTTGAGCATAAGAAAATCTCCTATTCTGTGAGAAAAAGCGCTCACAGAAAAGAAGACTCCAGACGCAAAAAAAAGCAGGCGCATAAGCATGGGGACGATATGTTGCAGTGCAGGGATATAGATAGCAAGTGAACCAAGAACCGCGCCTGCGCCAAGACCGAGCAAGGCAGCGAAAAGTACGCATGAAATAAGAAGCCCGGCATTGGAAATCGTGAAAGGATAGCCGCCAACGATACCCAAACTCAAAATTATTGTCATGGCCACTACTTGCGTAGCGGTGGTAACGAGCGTCCTCGCGAACATGATATCCAGAGGAGTAACCTGGGGAAAGGTCAAAAGGGCACGATTCCCGTCGATGGCGGCCATGCACTTGCTCAGGGTCTGGGCAACGATGTACCAGATGCCAAAGCCTGCAACGAGATACGTCAGCATGGTCATTCCATGTGGAGCAACGGCGTGCATAAAATGACGAATTGCCCAGAACACGGCAACGTTGAACGCTACTCGAAGCAAAACCCAGAGATATCCGAGAGTCTTTCCTCCGTTAATGGTGTGCACTTCCCTCAAGACAAGAGCCACGATTACCCTGCACTGCGTATCCAGGGCCGACGCCGTTGCCATGGGACTACTGTCCCCCTCTCTGGAAGATGGCTGGAGCAAGCCGCCACTGGCCAGTTGTCTTGTCCTTGCAGGCGGCAATCTTGATGCTGCCTCTCCCGTCGTTCACCACGGCCTCGCGACAAAACTCGCCCAGGGCGGAGACATAGGCGTCGTACGTCGTTGCCTGAACTGTCCCGGCGGCAAGGCTCGTGTCGGCAAAGGACGCCGTGGAACCTGGCGGGTTTTCGCCGACAAAAAGAGCGAGCTGCTGATCGGGCGAGAGCACGGGCTGCTCTGGTTGCAAACTGTCCTGGCGCATGCCGGATTTCAACGAGCACCCCGCGAGCAGAAGACACAGTATGAGGGAGAGGGGATATTTCATGTGGAAAAAGTCGTGCCGTGTCCGTCCCCCTGGGAAAGGAAGGAGCCATGGGTATGAGATGCGACAAAAGGTTCGGCCAAAGTGGTCAAGAGTATAGCCGAATCGGGCATTGCCTACAACAAATCGTGCATGTGCACAAATCCTCGAATTTGACCGTCCCTCACGACGAAGCAGCTCGTGATCTTCCTCTCGGTCAGCTGGGCAAGGGCCCTGCCCAACAGGCAGTCCGGGGCAAGCGAAAAGGGATGGGTCGACATGATGTCCCTGGCCTTTCTCTGCAGGAAATCCGGGGCCATGTGACGGCGAAGATCCCCGTCGGAAATAAATCCGACAAGCTGCCGCTTTTTATCCACGATGCCGACAGCGCCAAAACCCTTGCTGCTCATGACGTAGATGACCTCGCTCATGGGCGTGTCTGGCGAGGCAATGGGCAGCTCATCCCCCTTGTGCATGATTTCCCTGATTTGACGAAGCCTTTTGCCCAGTTTCCCGCCCGGGTGAAAAACATGGAAATCATCGGGCTTGACGCCCCTGGCCTTCATGAGGGAGAGAGCCAGGGCATCCCCCAGGGCCATCTGCATGGTGGTGGAGGTGGTCGGGGCGCACCCTATAGGGCAGGCCTCGGGGCATTCGGGCAAAACAAGAACATAGTCGGCGTGACGCGCCAGCTTGCTTGTCGCTTTCTGGGTCACGGCTATCAGTGGCAACCTCTCGCGTCCGCAAAACTCCATGATGTCGAAAAGCTCGCGAGTTTCCCCGGAATTGGAGAAGGCGAGGACAGCGTCTCCCTTGCCAAGCATGCCAAGATCGCCATGGCTTGCTTCCGCGGGATGAATGAAAAAGGCCGGGGAGCCCGTGGACGAGAGGGTGGCTGCGACCTTTCGGGCCACGTGGCCGCTTTTGCCCATGCCGGTCACGGCAACGCGCCCGGAAATGTTCAAAAGGCAGTCCATCACCTCGCCAAAGGTCTCGTCCAGGGACTCCGCAAGGAGATGAAGCCCCCTGGCCTCGTCCGCAAGGACGTGCCTTGCCGTGTCCAGAAAGTCGTTCATCATTTTCCCCGCGCGGCCAGAAGATGATCGCACAGCTCGCGAAAGGCCCCATGTCCGCCGTGTTTTTGAAGAACCATGTCTGCGGCGTCTTTTGCCTTCTCATGGGCGTTGCCCACGGCAACACCGAATCCGCTAACCTTGAATCCCTCGATGTCGGGAAGATCGTCCCCCACAAAGAGCGCGTGCCCTGGCAAAACATTCGCCTCGCGCAAAATTTCCTCGCAGGCGGCCTTCTTGTGGGACTCACCAAGACGGAAGAAAGAAATGCCAAGGTCGTCCAGCCTTTTTCTCAAGGCCGGACAATCCCGTCCGGAGACGACGGCCAGCCTGATGCCGTTTTGCCGCAAGAGCGAAATCCCCAGGCCATCCTTGGAACAGAAACGTTTCAGAGCCTCGCCATCGGCCCCATAGTAAAGCCCGCCATCGGTGAGAACGCCGTCCACATCGGTCAAGACAAGTTCGATGTCCTTCAATTTCTCGTAAAGGGCCCGAGCATCTTTGAAGTCACTGGATGCACTGGCCACAGCCCATCCAGGGAAAGGCGTTTCAAGCCTTGCCCCGATCTCATGCCCTTTGATCTCGTGCCCTTTCTGGTGGCCCTTGTCCGCGCCCGAGAGCAACGATCGCACCCTTTGGAGGTCTTCCGCCGTGTCCACGCCAGGAGCGGGACTTTCGACTTCCACGGTCGCGAGCGTGACGCACTTTTGCAGAAGACGCAACTGCTCGAGCTTTTCCGTGGTTTCAAGGCGGCCTGGCGCGTTTTGCCCGAAGACATCGAGGGCTTCCCGCCTGTAGGCATACATGCCCATGTGCCCATAGTATCGGGCAGCACCTGCATTGTCCCTGTCGTAGGGGATGCGCGCCCTGGAAAAATAGAGGGCGTTGCCCTCATCATCCCGCACCACCTTGACGAGATTGGGGTCCAGCGCCTCATCCGCGCTTATCGGAAAACACAAGGTGGCGGCCAAAACACCTTTCCTTTCCAGAAGAACCCCTGCGAGCCTGTCCACGTGTTCGGGACGCACCAGGGGCTCGTCTCCCTGAACGTTCAGGTAGATGTCCGCCTGGATGCAGTCGGCCACTTCCACCAGCCTGTCCGTGCCCGAGGCGCAATTGGGGGACGTCAGAACGGCCCTGCCCCCAAAGCCCTCCACGGCCTTGACGATGCTCTCGTCCTCCGTGGCCACCAGCACATCGTCCACGAGATCCGCCTTTTGCACGGCCTCGTAGACCAACTGGATCATGGGCTTTCCGCAAATGTCCAGAAGGGGCTTTCCCGGAAGCCTCGTGGACTTCATGCGGGCGGGAATGACGGCTAGCACACGCATACCGCAACCTCGCCAGGAACGGTCTCGACGCTCTTCTTGGCCACGAGATCGATTTCCCTCAATGTTTGCAAAAGATCCGGCAAGGCCGCAAAAGGCACCATGTTTGGTCCATCGCAGGGCGCACTGTCGGGGTCGGGATGCGTTTCCAGGAAGACCCCGGCAATGCCCACGGCCACGGCAGCCCTCGCAAGCACCCCGACATACTGTCTTTCTCCGCCGCTTTTGCCGTTGCCGGCACCGGGGAGCTGAACGGAATGGGTGGCGTCAAAGATGACCGGCTGTCCGGTCTTGCCCATGACGGCAAGGGAACGCATGTCGACGACAAGATTGCTGTACCCGAAGCTCGCTCCCCTTTCGGTCAGGCAAACGTTCCGATTGCCGGCGGCTTTTACCTTGTCGACGATATGACCAGCCTCGAAGGGAGACAGAAACTGTCCTTTCTTGACGTTGACGGGCTTCCCCGTCCTCCCTGCTGCGACAAGCAGATCCGTCTGCCGGCACAAAAAGGCCGGTATCTGGAGCATGTCCACGACCTCGGCAACGGGTTGTGCCTGCCCGGGCAAATGAACATCGGTCAAAACGGGGATATCGTACTTTTCCCGCACCTCGGCCAGTATCTCCAGCCCCTTGTCCATGCCGACGCCGCGAAAGGACGCGGATGAAGTCCTGTTGGCCTTGTCTAAGCTCGACTTGAAGACAAAGGAAAGCCCCAGCTTCCCGAAGATCTCCTTGAGCGCGCAGGCGGCCTCGAGCGTCTGGTTCCTGCCTTCCATGGCGCAGGGACCGGCGATGAACGCGAGCGGCGAGGTATTGGAGAAAAAAACGGACTTCATCGGGGGCGACATGAACGTGAACGGGATGCGGGGCTTTCATGGGCAAGACGCCCGAATGCCTGCAAAAGACTTGTTTCGGCCAAGCTTCTACACCACGAGGAAAGAGGGTTCAAGGAAATTTTCCAGAACAGCGATGACACATCCCATCGGCCGCTCTCACCCTCCCCGGGGTCCCATCGTCAAGCGTACAGTTGGGCTCCTGGGGGCGAGTTTTCCTTGTCTCCTTGTCTCCTTGTCTCCTTGTCTCGCTGTTGACACCCGAGAAACGATGTCATCCCGGACGCGAACATCGCCGAGTACTGCCAGGGTCAACATGCAGACGGGCACGGTTGGCGGGGTTTCGGACTGGAATGGCCGCCCTGCCCGCCCTTTGGGCGCTCAAGGGCTGCGCGAGCCGATCTTACGCCTTGCGGCTCACCAGGCGGTCGTAGAGGCATTTCTTCTCCCTCTCGAGCACGTGCTCGTCTGGAGGGGCAATACCCCTCTCATTGGCCTGGAAATTCAGGCAGTCCTCATCAAAGCCGTAATCGGCCTCAGTGGGCTCGGTTGCCGCCTCGGTCAGGAGAATGGGCGCTTCAGCTGCTTCCTGACCCGCCTCTCCGGAGGCACCAGTCTCTTCTCCTTTCAATGCCGCGCCGGCTTCAGGAGCGGCAACCGCGCCATCTTCCGCATCCCTGGACGCGTCAACTGCCGCATCGACTGCCGTATCAGCTGGCTCCTTTGTGCCTTCCTGCGTCCCTTCCTCGACAGTCGAGACATTGTTCACGGCCGCAGTCGCGACACCATTCTTCGCATCGGCATCAGTCCTGCCCTCTGCCTCGGGACTCCCACTCCCGTCCTTCGTCCCCGCCTCCCGAGCCGGCTTTTCCTCCGCCTTCGTCTTCTGCTCCAGCTCGATTTCCTGCTTCGCCTCGGCCTCGGCGGGCTCCCGCCTCACGAAGGCCTGGGCGAGCGGATGGGCGGCTTCCTCGACGGGCATGTCCTTTGCCTCGGGCTTCACCGCCTCAGGATAGACAATGCGGTGGTGGAAGATGCCGGTCAGAACCTGCTGGAAGCTCTCGGCCAGCACGTTCAGATCCCGGAAGGTGAGCTCGGACTCGTCCAGCTGGCCTTCGGAGAGAATGCCCTTCACTATCTTGTCGATGTGGGCGCGCAGGCGCGTGGGCGTGGGGTCGGTGAGGGTTCTGGAAGATGCCTCCACGCTGTCCGCCAGCATGAGGATGGCGGCCTCCCTGGACTGGGGCTTCGGCCCGTCGTAGCTGAAGTCGGCCTCGTTGGGGTTTTCGCCCAGCTGCAGGGACTTCTGGTAGAAGTAGCGCATGACGCGGTCGCCGTGGTGCTGTGCGATGATGTCCACGATTTCCTTGCCGAGCCCGTAGCGGCGGCAGATTTCCACGCCCTTCTTCACGTGGCTTATGATGATGAGCGCGCTCATGGAGGGCGAAAGCTTGTCGTGCTTGTTGGGGGCGCCGAACTGGTTCTCCACGAAGTACTGCGGGTACACGAGCTTGCCGCTGTCGTGGTAGAGGGCCGCCACCTTGCAGAGCAGGGAGTTTGCGCCGATGGCCTTGGCGCCGGCCTCCACCATGTTGGCGACCACGAGCGAGTGGTGGTAGGTGCCCGGGATGGAGACCATGATTTCCTGCATGAGCGGCTGCTCGAGGTTGATGTACTCCATGAGCTTGAAGCGCGTGGAGTAGCCGAAGATGGTCTCCAGAATGGGCGAGAACGAGAAGAAGAGGATCAGCATGAGGACCGCGTTGACGCACACGGCCGTCATGAACATGGGCAGGCTGGAGAGCGGCATGGCATCGACGAGCATGACGCCCAGGATGAGCAAAAGCTCGCCGATGATGAAGGGAAAGAGGTTCCAGACCGCGTCCTGCCGGCTCACCGTGTGGCTCACGAGCCAGGTGGCCAGCATGGAGCTCACGAAGTGGAAGAGCGTGAAGTAGATGGAGAGCTGCAGGGCAAGGCCCGCCAGGATGGAGAGGAGAAGTCCCAGGGTCACGTAGCGGCGGGCCGAAAAGATGGTGGCCACGAAGCCCACGGCGCCCGCCACCGGGAAGGCCACGGCAAAGGCCTGGGCCAGCGTCCCCGTGGCCGCGAGCTCGCCAAGGGCGTGCACGCCCTTGGCGGAAACCGCCACGAGCAGGGACACGATGGACATGAGGGCCAGATCCTTCGAGTGGACGACGTTGCCGCGCTTGCCGCTGGGGGAGACGAAAAAGCCCAGGGAGATGAAGGCGCACAGCAGAAACGAGCCCAGTGCCTGGCGCCAGTCGAAGGGCATGGACGGCGACTGGTACATGGCCTGGATCTTGAGCTGCTGCTCCTCGGTCACTATCTCGCCCCTGCGGGCAATGAGCTCCCCCTTCTGGATCTGGTAGTAGACGGGCTCCACCTGCAAGGCCACCATGGCGGCCCTGGTCCTGGTCGCCTCCTGGTTCAATGTGAGCGTGGGCGGCATGCTCGCGGCCAGAATGACGTTCACGGCGCGCCTGGCGTTGTGGCTCAGGTTCTTGTCGTTTCGGGCGAGCGTGGAGATTTCCGTCAGGAAGGACTGGACGTCGGGCAGGACCGAGATGTCCGTCTTCAGGGTCTCGCTGCCGGTGTCGAGATTGCGCACGATGACGCCCGAGGGGCCTATGCGCGCGCTTCGCAAATCGCCCACCATGCCTTCCGCGAGGCGGTCGCGAAGGAGCGGCAGAAGCTTCTTCAAAACGAAGCTCTGCGTGCTCAAAAGCCCGAACTGGGGCAGTATTTCCTGGGCAAGCTCCCCGCCTGTCTCTCTTGCGAAGGTCTCCGAGGGGCTTTCCCGATCGTCGCTTGACGGAGCCCCGTTGTACTCGCGCATGAGTGCTATGAGCCGCTGCTCGAAGTGGATGTAGGGCTCCATGCTGAAGTCGTAGACGGGCGGGAGCGAAAGCATCATCTGACGGCGGCGGGCCTCGGTCGCGGCCGTGTCCTCCACGAGCATGTAGCGGTCTGCGGTCACGTCGCTCTCCGCCACCTCGCCGGCCACGTAGAGCCTTGTCTGGCCCTTGAAGTCGAAGGAGAGAAAGGCGCAGATGAAGGCCAGAACGAGGACGTAGAAAACGATGGCCCTGGAGCTTTCGGCATGGGCGCCCGCTATCCTGCGCAAGGCCAGGTTTGCGGGCTTGGGCGATTTGGCATAGCCCTTCTTGTGCCTGTTCAAGATCTACCCCCGCGACTTCTTGGTCCCGGATGCGTGCGGCGTCTCGTCGGACCGATCATGAGCACGATCATAGGCCTCGACGATGGCGCCGACGAGGGGATGGCGCACGACGTCGCTCTTCTGGAAGGAATGCACGGCTATGCCGGGCACGTTGGCGAGGACCTTCAGGGCCTGCACAAGGCCCGATCTCGGTCCCTCCACGCCCGGCAGCATGGGAAGGTCTATCTGGGTGACGTCGCCGGTCACCACCATGCGGGACCCGAAGCCCATGCGGGTGAGAAACATCTTCATCTGCTCCCTCGTGGTGTTCTGCGCCTCGTCGAGAATGATGAAGGCG
This sequence comes from uncultured Desulfovibrio sp., assembly GCA_964635595.1. GTDB lineage: Bacteria > Desulfobacterota > Desulfovibrionia > Desulfovibrionales > Desulfovibrionaceae > Desulfovibrio. The sequence continues at coordinate 16,303 of CAZWOT010000012.1, read as the reverse complement.
TCGTTGAGGGTGCGCCCGCGCATGAAGGCGAGCGGGGCCACCTCGATGGCCCCGGTCTCGATCATGCCGGCCACCTTGGCGGGAGGGAGCATGTCGTTCAGGGCATCGTAGAGGGGGCGCAGATAGGGGTTGACCTTCTCGGCCAGATCGCCGGGCAGAAAGCCCAGGCGCTCGCCGGCCTCGACGGCGGGCCTTGTCAGGATGATGCGCTTTACCTGGTGTTTGGCATACAGGGAAAGCGCCATGGCGACCGCAAGATAGGTCTTGCCGGTGCCGGCCGGTCCCACGGCAAAGACGAGCGAGTTCTGCTTGAGCGAGTCGAGATAGCTTTTCTGCGCGAGGTTTCGCGCCGTCACGGTCTTTTGCGGGGTATGGATGAAGACGGCCTCGCGGAACACCTCCGCAAGCGCCACCCCGGGATCGTTTCGCACCATCTCCCAGGCGCGCAAAACGTCTTCCTGCGTGACCCGCACGCCCTGGCGGAAAAGCTCGTAGAGCTGCATGAAGAGGCTCACGAGGCACTGCCTGCGGCCCGGATCGTCGGATTCGACGAGAATCTTCAGGCCCCGGCTCGCGATCTTCGCCCCGCTGGCCTGGGCCAGAAGCTCCAGGTTGGCGTTGTTGGGGCCGAAAAGGAGCCTTGCCACGGCCGCGTCGTCGAACTCCACGAGCTCGGCGAACGTTGTTTCCCCCACGTCGCGCGAAGCGCCCCGAGAAGCACCGTTTGAAGCGCCGTGCGAGGCACTGCGGACCATGGACGCGACTGCCTTCCTGACGGCAGCGGAGCCTCCGTCCGCTTTCGGCCCGGCGAGGACCCCTGCTTTGCTTGAACTCTCTTCCATGCGGCATCAAATACTGGAAAATGGCCCGCTTGTCCATGTACGCGACCTTCGCGAAACGGACATCAGCCCCGCCTCTCAAGCCCTCCAGAGCGCTCCTCAAGTCCCCGACACGCTCTTTCCAGAGCTGCCCACATGCACCACTCCCTGTCCCGCCATGTAACGCTCACCGACATCCATGTGACGCCTTTGCCCACCATGCAACGCCCTCTGCCCCCACCGTGTGACGCTCACTGCCATCCATGTAGCGCCCTCTGGCCCCACCGTGCAAGGAACCACCAGGAATCAACATGATGCCTTTTCTTGCTTAAACTGGCCTCAATGGCCAATTTTACCCCGGGAAAGCATTACGTTGTTTCCTGGCAAGTCCTAACGCCCACATCCCTCCATGCAACGCTCCTGTTCTTCCCAGGCAGCCCTTCATGTACCGCCCTCTGGCCCCACCGTGTGACGCTCACTGCCCTCCATGTAGCGCCCCCTGTCCCCACCATGTGACGCTCACTGCCCTCCATGCAAGGCCCTCTGTCCCTCCGTGCAGCGCTCCAGCCAGACCCCACCCAGGACCGCCCCAAACACCCTTCATTTCCGATCCTGGACAGACCAGGGCAGATTCGCAAAAACTTGCCCATGTTCTCTTCAGACCCCAAGTCTTCGGGATAAATGCAAAATTTGCACATTGCTTTTCTTGGGGTGCCTGCCTATAGTCTTTTGCTCATAATGGACTTCCCGGGACCCGTAACTCCGGGCTTCCCTCTCCGGCAAGGAGAGCGTTCCAAAAAACAGACCGCGGATCCGGATTTTTCCGCCAGACCTCCTTGTCGCAACCGCCTTGCTCGCGAAACAGCCGGCCTTTCGCGCCCGGTTCTGGCCACGAAAGGCCAGACGGCAGATCATGCGCTTGCCGGCGCCTCCCCAAAGCCATTCTTTCGCGAAACGCATGGGAAGGGGCTGCCGGGGCAAGCCATTTACGGACAACCCATACACGGACACCACAAAAATCGCCCGGGGCAGGAGCATTTGCCGCCCACCCCGCAGGGAAAACCAAAAATACGGAAACGTCACGCATGGACGACAAGAAGAACACCCCGGACCAGGTCAAACCGGCCCAGCCTGAACAGGGCGGCAAAATGGATCAGCCCGAACAGCCGAAGGAGACCAAGGACGCCGACGGCGACAAAAACACGCTCGAGGGCAGCGCGGCCGACAAGAATGCGAAGACCGTCGACGCACTGTCGCAGAACGCGGGGTCAAACGAGGCCCGGGACACGGCCGGCCAGGACATTGGCCAGGACAGCGACCTCTGGCAGGGACCCATCTTCCAGGTGACCATCCTTCAGGGCGATGCCAGGGGCGGCGATGGAGACGGCAAGGACGGGGACGGCAAGGACGGGGACGGCAAGTCCGGCACAGCGGGCAGCGGCGGTGCCGACGCCTCGCGCCCCATGCCCAGGCCCGTCATCCGCACCCATCAGGCAAGGCCTCCGCAGCCCCAGGAGATGCCGCTGCTTCCCGTGGTGGACGTGGTCGTCTTCCCCTCGTCCGTGACGCCCCTCTACATCGGACGCGAGCAGTCCATGCAGGCCGTGCAGGAAGCCCACAAGAACAAGGGCCCCATCTTTGTGAGCCTCCAGCAAAACCCTAACCTGGAGGCCGTGCGCCGCAGCGAGGACGTGCATGCCATAGGCGTGGTCTGCAAGGTGGTGCAGCTCTTCCGCATGTCCGACGGCACCCTCAAGGCCCTCTTCGAGGGACAGTACCGCGGGGGCCTGCGCCAACTCTCTACGACCAGGGGCTATCCCACCGTGCTTGTGGAGCGCATGGTGGAGCCTCAGGCCGATCCCACCCACGTGAAGGCCGTCACCGACCTCATCCGCGAGGCCGTGGAGGAGCTGGTCCGCAACGGCCAGAAGATAGGCAAGGCCGCCCCGGACACCCTGCGTCCCCTGCTCGCACAGAACAACCCCTCCCTCATGGCGGACACCCTGGCTTCCCGCCTGCCCATCACCTACCAGCAGAAGCAGAAGATCCTCGAGCTTCTGGATCCGGCTCCGCGCCTCGAGGAAGTCTATTTCCACCTTTCCAACACCAACACGGTCTCCATCCTCGAAAAACGCATCAAGATGCGCGTGCGCGAGCAGATGGACAAGACCCAGCGCGAGTACTACCTCACCGAGCAGATCAAGGCCATCAACAAGGAGCTGGGCCGCGACGTGGACGTTCAGGAGGACCTGAACAACCTCGAAAAGCGTCTCAGGGAAAAGGATCTGCCCGAGGCCGCCCGCCAGCGGGGCCTTGTCGAGGTCAACAAGCTGCGCGGCATGACCAGCATGGCGCCCGAGCACACCATTTTGCGCACCTACGTGGAATGGATACTGGATCTGCCCTGGAACGAGCTCTCCCCGTGCAACATCGACCTTGCAAGGGCCAGGGAGATCCTGGACGCCAACCACTACGGCATCGAGAAGCCGAAGGAGCGCATTCTCGAGTACCTGGCGGTCCAGAAGCTCTCCGGCGGCGTCAAGGGGCCCATCTTGTGTCTCGTGGGCCCTCCGGGCGTCGGCAAGACCTCCCTTGCCCGCTCCGTGGCCGAGGCCACGGGCAGGGAATATCTGCGCCTCTCCCTTGGCGGCGTGCGCGACGAGGCGGAAATCAGGGGGCATCGGCGCACCTACATCGGCGCCTTGCCTGGCAAGATCATCCAGTCCCTCAAGAGGGTCAAGTACAACAACCCCCTCTTCTGCCTCGACGAGATCGACAAGATAAGCCTCTCCGAGAGGGGCGATCCGGCTGCCGCCCTGCTTGAGGTCCTGGACCCCGAGCAGAACTGCACCTTCATGGACCACTACCTCGATCTCGACTACGACCTGAGCAAGATCTTCTTCATCACCACCGCCAACAGCCTCGACACCATCCCGGGCCCCTTGCGCGACCGCATGGAAATCATCGAACTCAACTCCTACCTCGAGACGGAAAAGTTCCACATCGCCCGCAACTTCCTCATTCCCCGCCAGTTGGAGGAAAACTCCATCAAGCCCGAAAACGTGGACATCGGCGACGACACCATTCTCTCCATTGTGCGCGACTACACCCGCGAGGCCGGCGTGCGCACCCTCGAGCGCCGCATAGCCAAGATTTGCCGAAGAACCGCCGTGGAGATCCTCGAAAAGGACGATCTCGCCTATGTGAACCACGTGCGGCCCGAGAATTTGAACGGCATCTTCGGTGCGCCCACGATCCGCCACGACCGCCGCGAGGACAACCCGGCCATAGGTGTCTGCACGGCGCTGGCCTACACGCCCCTTGGCGGCGACATCCTCTTCATCGAAACAAGCCTCATGCCCGGAACCGGCATCGTCTCCACCACGGGCAAGCTTGGCGAGGTCATGCAGGAGTCCGCCAAGGCGGCCTTCACCTATGTCCGGGCGCATGCCCCGGACTTCGGCCTTGCCCAGGACTTCCACAAGAAAGTCGACATCCACGTGCACGTGCCGGACGGCGCCACCCCGAAGGACGGTCCCTCGGCTGGCATCACCATCGCCACGGCCATTGCCTCGGCGCTTCTGGGCATCCCTGCCAGAAACGACGTGGCCATGACCGGCGAGATCTCCCTGCGCGGAAGAGTCCTCCCCATCGGAGGCCTGCGCGAAAAGCTCCTTGCGGCCAAGAGGGCAGGAATCTACACGATCATCGTGCCCAGAGCCAACGAGAACCAGGTGAGCGACGTGCCCAAGGACATCCTGGAAGATTTGAAGATCCACTACGTGGACACCTTCAGGGAGGTCCTGCCCCTGGCCCTCATGGCCACCGAGGAGGAAATCTACGCGGGCTCGGGCCGCCCCTCCATCAGCGCCTCCCTGCGCGAGGACTGCGAAACCCAGGGTGCGGACGAGGCAAAGCCGGCACCTGCTCCCGTCCGAAGCCGTCCCTCGGCAGGAGTGAACGCGTAGTACCTCATAATCACGCCTGACTGTCATGTCTTTCATTTGAGATCAAGATTACCACTCTCTATCTCGTATGTATTTGTCATTTTTCTGAAATTAGGACAAATGAAATGGATGTCAAAGAAATACAACTCGATGAACAGAACTCATTGTTTTGCTATAATTTTAACAAAAAAGAAAGTGTTACACTTGAAGATGTAAATATAAAAATAATATGCAAGAGTACAGGGGGGGGGGGCAACCTTCTTGTTCTTGAACGAAATAAAAATCTAAAACAATCTTTTACAAACTGTACAATAAATTTTAATGGAGATAACTCAATAATTTTTATAAGAACATTTAGAAGTAAAAATTCATATGTTATAAGCATTCACAAAAACAATACTTTTTATCTTGGAGAAAATAATTATTTTAATCCCCTGAACAAGTCAATTTTGATCATCTCAGAAGGGAAAAATATCATAATTGGAAATGACTGTATTTTTTCTTATGGACTGACATTCAGAACAGCGGATCCACATCTGATATACAGTTGTGATTCCAAAGCACGGATCAATCCAAGCAAATCGATTTTCATAGGCGACCACGTCTGGATTGGTCAAGATTCCCTTATTTTGAAGGGTGCCACCATCGGAAGTGGGACAATTTTTGGCGGACACTCGGTAATCACGGGAAAAAAGCATTTTTCCAACTGCGTCTATGGCGGCAATCCAACAAAATTGCTCAAGCGCAATGTCTTCTTTAGAAGACCATGCGTTAACAACTACGGCAGGCAGCAGACCGCGGACAGCATGTATTTTGACAAGGACGATTTCATTTTCAACAAAACGGAAGAACATATCGACCGCAGCGACTTCATGCACTCCATAGATGAAGCGCTTTGTAACGCCGAGTCGGCATGGGAGCGATTCGAGATTCTGATGGAAAAGATTGTCCATAATGACGACAAGTACCGTTTCGTCATTCAGGAACCACGAGTTCAAGAACGTGACCCAGCTCCCAAAGGTTTCCTGCACAGCTGCGCAAGCGCCGTGCAAGGGCTGTTTCGTTCCAGACCAAGCTGAACTCAAGCAGCCGAGTTCTACATGGCCGGCATGGGCACGTTGTTCGGGCACGTTGCTCGACTTGGCCGCATTGCCTGGCGGCTTCGCTTGTCTTCTTTTCACCCTTCCACTGCCCTGGCAGCGACGATTCGCCCCATTCCGACCATCATTTTCAAGCACAACTTCAAACCCCGCCCTGTTCTCCTGCCTTTTGCCATGGCAAAAATGCCCTGGCCCGGGGGGCCTCTTGAAGGGCGGGGTTTCCCTTTGGCTCGCAAGGGACTCTCCCCTTTCCCGAGCCCCGAAGGCCAATCGCTTTCTGACCAGGTGCCAAAGGCTCACAGCCCGAAAGCCCAAGGCTACCTGCTTCTCCCGAGACTCGAAGGCCAAACGCTTTCTGACCAGGTGCCAAAGGCTCACAGCCCGAAAGCCAAGGCTACCAGCCCTCCCCAGACTCGAAGGTCAAACGTATTCTGCCCAGGTGCCAAAGGCTCTCTGTCCCTTCATGGGTCGCGATACGCAAGATATCTTCTGGTTTCGTTGCCCGCCCGACCTTGTTCCCGCCCCAGTTCCCGACCATTCGACCCCCTTGCATTTGACCCTCTGTCTGTATGGGAGCTTCCTTGAACGTCCTTGTCACCCTGCTCGTGCCCCCCTATGTGGATTTGACCTACGAGGCGGCCTGCGGCTTTCCGGAAGACTTCTGGGAGCCGGGGCTTCGGGTGGCGGTGCCGCTCGGCAGAGGTCCCCTGAGGCCCGCCCTGGTGAAAAAGGCCGGGGCTGGGGTGACGGCGCCTGCGGGCGTGAAGCTGCGCCCCGTTGCCTGGCCTCTGGAGGCCCGGGCGCTCATCGGACCGAAACTTCTGGAGCTGCTTTGTGCCATGGCGGACAGGCAGGCCGTTGCCCACGGGCTTGCCATCTCCATGCTCGTCCCCTTCGTGAAGGATCTGCGCGCCAGGGTGCGGCGGCATGATGCGGCCGCCCAAAAGGAGGCCACGCTCTCCTTGAAGCAGTGCGCAGCCCTTCCCGACGAAAAGAAGAGGGAGCTTGCAAGAGAGATAGTGGAAGGCCGGGCGCACTTTGTGCCGCCCAGGGTGGATGCGGCGGCAACCGAACGGGTGGAGCTTTGCGCCTCGCCCCCCTGGCCCATACGGCCCGCGGCCAAAAGGCAGCGCGAGGCGCTCGAGTACCTCATGTTCAACGGCTCGACCAACCGCAGGACCTTTCTGCGGGCCCTTGGCGAGGGAGCCACTCAGGTTGCCGCGTCGCTTCTGCGCCAGGGCCTCGTCCGCATCTCGTCGGACGACGAGGACACAGAGCGCGAGAGAAAGACCGAATCCCTCGTGGCCCCGTCGAAGAAGGCAGGCTTCGAGCTCAACGAGGATCAGAAAAGGGCCGTCGCGAGCATCAACGCCCTTGTGGACGCAGGCGAAAACGGCACGCGCCTTCTCTTCGGGGTCACGGGCTCGGGCAAGACTGCGGTCTACATCGAGGCGGCAAGAAACTGTCTGAACCAGGGAAAAAGCGTCCTTCTCCTGGCCCCCGAGGTCGCCCTGGCCCACAAGCTCAGGAACGATCTGCGCATCTCCCTTTCCGGCTTCGACATCCTCTTCTACAACGGCTACCAGAGCCCCACCAGACGCGAGAAGGCCTTCCGGGAGCTGGCAAGAAGGCAACAGCCGGTGCTTGTGGCCGGCACCCGCTCCTCCCTCTTTCTGCCCATCCCGAACCTCGGCCTCGTCATCCTGGACGAGGAGCACGACGCCTCCTTCAAGCAGGAGGAGCGCGTGCCCTACCACGCCAAGGAAGCAGCCTGGTTTCGGGCACGCCTGGAGAAGGCAGCCCTGGTCCTCGGCTCTGCGACCCCGGACATCCGCACCTGGCATGCGGCAAACGAGGGAAAAATCGACGTTTTGCGCCTGCCGAAGCGTATTGCCGAAAGACCGCTTCCGCCCGTGGAGCTTGTGAACATGGGAAGGCGGCGCATCATTTCCGAAGAGGACACGCTCCTTGCCCCGGAAGTGATAAAGGCCATAGACGAGACCGTGGCAAGAGGCGAGCAGGCCATCGTCCTGCTGAACCGGCGGGGCTTTTCCCCGCTCGTCTACTGCCCCGACTGCAAGGTGACGCTCTCCTGCCCCAACTGCGCCGTGGGCCTCTCCTTCCATCGCAACGAGGGCCGGCTTCTCTGCCACTACTGCGGGTACAGCTCCCCCTTCCCTGCTCCCTGCCCCGGCTGCGGCAACATGAACTTCATGCCCATGGGCGAGGGCACGGAGCGCACGACCTCCTACCTCTCTGCCCGCTTCGGCAACGAGGTGCTGCGCTTCGACCGCGACTCGACGCGCAGGGAAGGCGCCATGGAGGAGCTCCTCGCCCGCTTTGCGCGACACGAGGCCAACATCCTCGTGGGCACCCAGATGCTGTCCAAGGGACACCACTTCCCGGACGTGACGCTCGCGGTCGTGGCGGACGGGGATCTGGGCCTCGGCCTTCCGGACTATCGGGCGGCCGAACGTACCTTCCAGCTTCTCGTGCAGTCCTCGGGGCGTGCCGGCCGGGGCGAGAAGCCCGGCCGCGTGCTCATCCAGACCCGCGACGTGAACCACTACTGCTGGCGCTACGTGAAAACCGCCGACTACGAGGGCTTCTATGCCGAGGAGCTGGCCCGAAGAATGCGCTACCGCTTTCCGCCCTTCACCAACGTCTCCATGATCCGCTTATCCCACGAACGCAACGACGCGGCCGCCTCCGAGGCCATGGTGGAGGTGGAGCGCTGGCTGAGGAACGAGGCCAATGCCCGCGGCCTCTCGCTCCTTGGGCCAGTCTCGTCCCCCATTCCCGTGATCAGCAACCGCGTGCGCCTGCAATGCCTTCTGAAAACCTCCGACTGGTCCTCGGCACGAAAGCTTTTTCGGGATCTGACCGGATTTCCCCCATCTGAAAAGGTGCATCCTCTCCTCAATCTCGACCCCTATTCCATGCTGTAGGCTGCTGCCGACCTGGCAAGGGCTGCCCAGGGACTGCACGCCGCTCTCCTGCCCTGCTGCGCCTCCAGGCAAATGCCAAGGCCAACGCCTTCCGAACCCGTCCTCCGCCCCATGCCCTCCGACCCACGCCCTCCGGCAGACGCCCCAGGGCAACGAGCCCGGATCGCCTCGAGGGGAAGGAAACAACAAAGGCGGACAACTTCATTCTGACTATCGAGAATCATTCCTGACAACTCCCGAATAAACGGCAGCGGCCCATTTGAAGATCCAACTCCTGAGCCAGTCCCGATTTGAGAAAGAGCCAGGGAGATCCAGGCGCTCATCGAAGGGCCCTACTGCCCGGAGGCCGGCATGAAAAGCAATGACAGCATGAACAGCATGGACAGCATGGACAGCAAGGACAGCAAGGACAGGACGGGCGGGATCGGTCAGGCTCGCAATTTCGGGGCAGCAGGCCCTGTGCAGGCTGCCGTCCCCGCAGGGGACGATGCCAGCCAAACACCGGCACCGGCTCCGGCCGGGACCGGCATGGACACAAGGAAGGTCCTGCTCCTTTCCTCGGCCCATCTCTCGTGCGACTTCAACGCGGGCGCCCTGCCCGCGGTCATCCCCTTTCTGCGCGACGCGTATGCATTGAGCTACCAGGCGACCGGCGGCATCATGTTCGCCTTTTCGCTTCTTGCCGCCATCACGCAGCCCTTCTTCGGGATTTTGAGCGACCGTTTCAAAAAACCCTGGCCTGCGGTCCTGGGCGTCCTGCTGGCCGGCACGGGCCTGGCACTGACGGGTCTTGTGGAGAGCTACTGGGGCGTGCTTGCAGCCGTAGCAATTTGCGGCCTCGGCTCAGCCATTTTTCATCCAACCGGTGCACACTTTGCCAACCTGATCGGGGGCAGCCGCAAGGCCTTTGCGCTCTCCATCTTCACCGTCGGCGGCAACATAGGCTTCGTTCTGGGACCGCTCGCGGCAGCGGGCCTCATGACTCTCTACGGGCTTTCCGGCACCCTCTTTTTCGGTCTTCTGGCCCTGATGACGGCTTTTGCCCTGGTCCTTTCCATCTCCCGCATGGGCAAGGTGGAGGCAAGGCCGGCAGAGATCTGCGAGGGTGGCGTACGCCGGCCCCTTTCCAACAACTGGACCCAGTTCAACAGGCTCACCGTCTCCATCGTGACCCGCACCATCGTGCTGAGCTCCATCCAGGCCTACCTGCCCCTCCATCTCGTGCACGCCTTCGGCCAGTCGAAGGCCCATGGGGCGTTTGCGGTGACGCTCTTCGGCCTTGTGGGGGTCTTGAGCAACATCGCGGGCGGCTGGCTCTCCGACCGATGGGGGCGCGGACGCATCCTGCACTTCACCTTCCTGCCCCTTGCACCGGCCCTCATCGTCTTCAGCATGACCGACAGCCTGATTCTGGCCTACGCCATGCTGGCCATCCTCGCCTTTTCCCTCTACTTCGGCTTCAGCGCCATGGTGGTCCTGGGCCAGCAGTTCCTCGCCCGCAACATGGGCTTTGCCTCCGGCATCACCCTGGGGCTCTCCACGGCCGTCGGCGGCATCTGCGCGCCCCTGCTGGGCTGGGTTGGCGACAACTGGGGCCTCGCCGCCTCCTTCCAGGTCATGGCCGTCCTCGCCGTCCTTGCCACCATCACCTGCTTCTTCATCGACCCGGAGGCCAACGCGCCCAAGGCCACCCGCACCGCGGCCTGACGAACACGGACCTGCAGCACGCCAACACAAACACGTCCTTGGCACGCCCATGGTCCGTCGCCCAAACGGGCGCATCGGACCGGCACCTCTCGGAGAGCAGTCCGGGGAGCATGCCATGGAACATTCCATGAACCAGTCCGAGGGCCAGTCCGTGCAGCAGTCCGGGGAGCATTTCATGGAACAGTTCATGGAACAGTCCATGCAGCTTGTCCTGCCCATCCTGGGCAAGGTGCGCCTGTCCGCCACGGACCATGGGCTGACGAGCCTCGAGCTCGTGTTTGAGGACAATGCCCCGGACCAGGGTATCGGGAACGGGCTTGGCGCGCCCGGCCCGTCCGATCCCGAAAGTATCGAGGTGGCCCGCGCAAGGGCTCAGCTTTGCGAGGGGGCACGGCAGCTCGAGGCCTATTTCCAAAGAAAGCTCGAAGTTTTCGATCTGCCCCTCGATTTGCGAAAGACCGCCGGGGGAAACACCAGGGGAGAAACCGGGCCGACGGCCTTTCAGCTCGACGTATGGGCCGCCATTGCCCGCATCCCCTACGGCACGACCCAAACCTACGGGGAGGTGGCATGCGCCATCAAAAGCCCCGGGGCCGCCAGGGCCGTGGGACAGGCCGCGGGCAAAAATCCCCTGCCCATCCTCGTTCCCTGCCACCGGCTGGTCTCAAAAGGTGGCTTCGGGGGCTATTCCCTCGGGCCCAGGGACCCACGCGATCCCAGGTACTGCATGGCATTGAAGCGCCACCTGCTCCTGCTCGAAGCCGGCATGAGCACCGAGCACGAGCCGTCCCCCTGAACCTGCATGCCAAACCTGCATGCCAGCCTGCATGCCGGGGCTTGACGCAGGCCGGACGCGTTCCGTATTTCCCTTGAGTTCGGCTGTTCCCCTGGCTTCGGGCAAGGAACCTGGCCTTCCGCACCATGCCTCCCGGGGCCCTGCTTTCCGAAGGCCAATCTGCCCAGGGACCCGCTATCCCAAGGCCAATCTTCCGAAGACCATTCTTTCAAGCACCAATTGCTCGAGGACCAATCTCCCATGGACCACCTTCTCTACGTCTCCGATGTCTACTGCCCCTGGTGCTATGCCTTCGGCGAGGTCTTCGACGAGCTCCTCGAAAGGCACCCCCTGCCGGTGAAGGTGTTGCCGGGCGAGCTGGTGGAGCCCGGAAGCACCCTGGACGACATGGTCCTCGAGATGCCCAACATCAAGGCCTTCTTCAAGCGCCTCGGCGAGACCACCGGCAGAAGCGTGGGAGACTCCTACCTTGCCCTGCTCGAGCCCGGAAAGGGCGACATGTCCATGGACAGCAGGGCCATGAGCGTTCCCCTGACGGCCCTGAAACGCCTTGCCCCCGGCAAGGAGAAGGAACAGCTCGAGGCCCTGCAGAAGGCCCTCTTCCTGGACGGCCAGGACGTGCTCGATCCCTACGTGCAGGCAAGGGCCTGCCATGTGGACGAGGAAGCCCTCATTCTCGAATGCTCGAAGGCCGAGGTGAAGGAGGATGCGGACAGGGCCCGAAAGGAAGCCCTGGAGCTTCTGGGCGAGTTTGTCATCTATCCCACCCTCTTCCTCGTCAAGGACGACGGCTGCCGCATTCTCGTGGCCCGGGGCTGCACCGACTTTTCCCAGGCTTTGAAACGCCTCGAAAAGGGCCTCTCCGCCACGGCATGACAGGCACCCCGAACGCCCATGTCCAGGAGGCAGGCGACGCGGGATAAGGACGATGCGCGGGCCTGCCGCAAGGCGGTGTGCGTTTGGGTGCCGGGCCGTGCTGGCACGGCATCCGCGGACAGCGTTGACGACATGTGGAGAAAGGCCGGGCAGGGCGATGTTCGGGCGCACTACGGTCCGGGAGCCATGAACTGCCTCGGAGAAGGTGCTCGTCGGGACTGCCGGCAGGCTCGGGTGCGGCTCCAGAAATCTGCAGATCAGGGTCGCGCCGAAGCGCAAGACGTCATGGGAACTGTCTGCGCCAGCGGACAAGGCGTGCGCAAGGACTGTCAAAGGACTGCCTGCAGGCAAACTTGCAGGCAAACTTGCAGGCAAGGATGTGGTTCGAAAAGGCTGCCGGCCAGGGTCTCCCGGTGGGACTGTTCGCCCCGGACTTGTGAACGCTCCTGGGCCCTGGCGTGCGTCGGAACAACCAGCTTGCCAGACAAACGGCTTGCCAGGGATTGCTATGGCAAGGCCTGCGACAACGGCCTGCAGGCAGGCTGC
>CAZWOT010000012.1:0-3465 GCA_964635595.1 uncultured Desulfovibrio sp. | reverse complement strand
GCTTGCCAGGGATTGCTATGGCAAGGCCTGCGACAACGGCCTGCAGGCAGGCTGCAACGCGTACAGAAGGCTGAATGAAGCCGGGTTCTGAACAGGCCCGCAACGGACAGCCGCGAGCATGCAAGCCCCCTGGCAGCCTTTATCCGGGATGATGGAGCCGCCCAGGGGCTTTTGCTTTCTGCAGGCGGGGCTTCGGACAGGGATGCCCCGCCTGACCGCCCTTCGTGTGCTGTCCGAATCCCCTTGTCTTGAGCCCCTTGTCTTGCGCCTCAAGTGCCGAATGCGAAGAAGTGCGAGCCTTGATGAGGCTTCGGGCCGGCAGCCGCCCTGCCCGCCCCTTGGGGGGCAGTCTCTCGCGCCTGCCACGTGTTGGGGTGAATTGCGGTTTGGGACGCCGACAGGCGAGGGGCTGCACGCAAGGAAAGACACAGGGAAATGTTGGATCTGGCTGGTGCTCGTGGGTCGAAACGGACAACAGTTCTGTCAGGCAATATTGGGCAAGTTTGCTTGACCGAGGGCTGATCTATCCGAAAGCCGGATTGCGGCCTGTCCGGTGACAGCCCGGGACGTGAAGAAGAAGGGCTTTCGGGCGCTGTCCAGGGCACCGGGGTCTGCGGGGACAGGGGCATGGGCGGCACTCCTGCACTCCGATTCGGCAACGGGAGCTGACGATTCGGCTCCCGGCCGTTGCAGCTCGGCCATGCAGGCTTGGCCATTCAGATTCGGTCATCAGGCTCGACAATCTATGAGCAACAAAATGCCAGTTTTGGGCAAGGCAGCCGCCAAAGGGGGTGCTACAGTCGGGCCATGGGCGCTCCCTGTCCATGAGGGATCGCATGAGCCCTTTGACAGCCCCTGTCCGCACGCCCGCTTTCCGCTTTCCCAACCTCGTGCGGTCCTGATGCGGTCAAGGAGCCGGTGCGGCCCTTTCGGGCAGGGAGAATCCCGTCCCTTCTCCCAACATTCGCAGGGAAGCCGAACACGGCTCAACTCTCGAATCCAATCCGAATCAACTCTCGAATCAGATCCGAATCAAATCTTCTTGTGGAGGTCGCGCGCATGAAATCCCGAAAACGCTGTCTGGTCCTTTTGGCAGCCCTCCTTCTTTTCGCGTCCGGTGCATCCGGCTCCAGGGCAGCCCAGGTGGAGGACGGCTTCGTTCGTCTCGAGGGCGGAACCTTCCTCATGGGAAGCCCGGATTCCGAGCGCCAGCGCCAGAAGGACGAGGTGCGCCACGAAGTCGCCCTTTCCCCCTTCTACGTGGACCCGCACGAGGTGACCCAGGGCGACTGGGAGGCCCTCATGGGCACAAACCCCTCCGCCAACAGGGGCGCGAAGCTCCCGGTCGAGAACGTGCCCTGGCTTGATGCGGTGCGCTACTGCAATGCGCTGAGCCAAAAGCGCGGCCTGACGCCTGCCTACGAAATCGAGGGCGAGAAGGTGACCTGGAAGAGGGATGCCGACGGCTACCGCCTGCTCACCGAGGCCGAATGGGAGTACGCCGCACGGGCCGGCACCACCACCGTCTTCAACGTGGGGGACCGCGTTCACAGCGACCAGGTGAACTTCGAGGCGACCTACCCCTACCTCATCGAGGAAAACTACGTGCACCCGAAGGATCCGAGCGTGAAGCCGAGCCACTATCGCGGCAGGACCCTGCCCGTGGGCTCGCTTCCTCCCAACGCCTTCGGCCTGTACGACACCCACGGCAACGTGTCCGAATGGGTCTTCGACTACTACGCGCCCTACGATCTCGAGGCAAAGGACAATCCGGCAGGACCCGCAAGGGGCACCTACCGCGTGAACCGCGGCGGATCCTTCATCGATTTCGGCAAGCACCTTCGCTCGGCGTACCGTTCGGCCACCAATCCCCTGGACGTGGACCCGAACCTGGGCTTTCGCGTGGCCCGCAACGCCGAAGGGACAAGCTCCCTCGGCAACATGGTCTGCGAAGCACCCTTCCGCATCGAGGCGAGAAAGGACATGAAGGTTCTTGTGGCCTGCTTCTCCTATTCCGGCAACACCTGGCGCGCTGCCGAACACCTGGCCGAAAGCATCAATGCAAAGCTCTTCCGCATCGAGATGGCCGCCCCCTACCGCGGCAACATCTACGAGGCCACCGAAATCGACCTGAACGCCGATGCAAGACCGCCCCTGAAAGGCAATGTGGAGGACTTCGACAGGTATGACGTGGTGCTCCTCGGCTACCCCACCTGGTGGGCCACCATGCCCATGCCGGTGGCGACCTTCCTCGAGAGCCACGATTTCACAGGAAAGATCGTCCTCCCCTTCTCGAGCCACGGCGGCACCGTCTGGGGCGACAGCGTCTCGGATCTCTCCAAGGCCGTGCCGGGTGCCTACGTTGCTCCCGGCTTCGAGTTCCACTACTCGGGCGGACGCAATCTTGCCAAGAACCTCGACGCCTGGCTTGAGGCCAGCGGCCTGAAGTAGAAGAGCACAGGAGAGCAGAAAGACGATGCCGGGCAAAAAACGCCTGAAACTTTGCGTGGACATCGGCCTCTACGCCGTGCTCCTGGCGCTCTTGAGCTACCCCGTGACCCGCGGGCTCTTCCGCCACGGGGTGCTCGGAATGACCTTTCTGGGGCTTCTTCTCCTCCACCAGATGCTCAACCTCGCCTGGTACAAAAGCTTCTTCAGGGGAAAACAGACCTACAGGCGTCTTGTGCAGAGCACGGCCAACATCCTGCTCGTTGCGGCAGCATCAGCCCTTGCCGCAAGTTCCCTTGCCATGGCCGGCGAAGTCTTTGCCCTTGCGCCCTTCGCCATGCCCTGGTGGGGCAGGAGCCTGCACACCTTTGCCTCGGCCTGGTGCTTCGTGCTCGCCTCCTTTCACCTCGGTCTGCACGGGGGAGCCCTGTGGTCTTCCCTGAAAAGGGTCCTTGGCGTCCTCCACCTCCCTGCCCTGTGCCTCACGGCCCTGGCAGGGCTCCATTTCTTCCTCGAGAGCGGCCTTCTCCTCGACATGCTCATTCTTGGCGAGGTGCGCTTCCGTCCGCCCAATCTCCGGTACTTCCTTGTGCAGTACCTCTTCATCACCGCCCTTTTCTGCATTCTCGCACGATTGGTCCTTTCCCTTGGTGAGATGGGCAGACGAAAGGAAGGTGTCAGGGAAGAAGGCAGGGAAGGCGCCGGGGGAGGAACCAGAAAGGGCACAAGGGAAGGTGCAGCCAGGAAAGGGGCCGGGGAAGGCTCTGCCGGGCGCAGGGGGCAGATGGCGTATCAGAAAGCGGTGTCTGATCGCGCCCCAAATGTGCAGATGCCGGGGAGCATCCCGAACGACGAGTCCGCCGTACCAGCCCGGTGCGGCTGTACCGAGTCGAGGAGAGAGTGTCTCGAGTGCTGCTCGTGCATGGAGGGGCGCTCAGGGCGTCCTTCCTGGACAAGGTTGCGCTTGAATAGAGAACTTGCGCATGCTCTTTTGCGATTAAACTGCATGGCTACGGT
>CAZWOT010000011.1:0-27314 GCA_964635595.1 uncultured Desulfovibrio sp. | reverse complement strand
GGTTTTTTGTTGGTTCAAAATTTTGTACCTATCAAAAAGTTGGAAACAGGTGCTCCACCAGACAACAAGGAAGAAAATAATAAGGGCTAGGCGAACAGCTTTGGAAGGGTGGTTGTACCGTTTTCAGAAAAATTCACGCCAAAAGGCGAAGCGTTGACAGTGCCAGACATTGGGCGAAAAAGGGTGGAATCCTCCTTTTGCGGGTTCCACCCTCTTCCTTTCCCGAGAGTTCACGCGTTTTCCCCAAAGGGGACTGTCATGACCGCCTTTTTCTGGCTCAAGACCGTGAGCCTTTTCTTCGTGACCGCCCTTGCCGAGATAACGGGCTGCTTTCTGCCCTGGTACTGGCTCAAGAAGGGCAGTTCGCCCTGGCTCTCGTGCCCGCGGCGCTTTCCTTGGCCGTCTTCGCCTGGCTCCTGACCCTGCACCCGGCCGCGAGCGGGCGCATCTACGCGGCCTGCGGCTGCGTCTACGTGTGCACGGCCCTGCTCTGGCTCAAGATCGTCGACAAGATGTCCCTGGGCGCCACGGACATCCTGGGCGGGGCCGTGGCTCTTGCCGGCATGGTCATCATCGTGGCCGGCTGGGACTCTTGACAAAGCCTACTCCGCTGCCCGTTTCTGGGCCCTGCTCTCCTCCACGAGGCGATCAAGCCGCTTCATGGCCTCGAGCTGCTCCTCGTCCTCCCGGCCGCCACGCGCCCCCGAATCATCGCGGGCTGCCTCCCCCTTCCTTGGGGCCCTTTTCGTGACCCTGGTGGTGGACGGTCTCTCCGTCTTCTCGATTCTCTGCAGCTTGGCCTGCCCTGACGCGCCCTGCCTGCCGTAGAGCGAGCGCTGGCCCTTGAGGGAATGGGCGTCGATGCGCGTGAAGCCGGGCGTGTCCATCTTGCGCTGGACGGCGCTTTGTCTTGCCTCGCGGTACTCCCAGGGCGGCATGGCGTTGACGTTCGACCACAGGCCCAGGCGCTTTTCCCTGGCTTCGCTCTCGAGCTCGCGCCACTCGTCGCAGAAATCGCGCACGCACGAGGGGCTCACCCAGGCGTGCCCATCCTCCACGAGGCCCGCGTTGACCGAGCCCTTCGGACCCTCGACCAGGGCCTGCAAATCGCCCCCGTCCCCCTCGAGGACCTCTGCCCCGATCTCCTTTTTGAGGACGCGTGCCTTGAGGGCGGAAAGCGCCGAAGATGCTCCAGGCTGGCGATCCTCTGGCAGATCGATGCCGTAGAGAAAAACGTCGAAGCGCCCATCCCGATTTTGTATGGTCACGCGCTCCTGCTTCGCGTCGTATCCCTGGCCCTCGATGAAATCCCCGGCCTCGAAGGCCAGGGCGCCGCGGGGCTGCGCCAAAAGGGCAAACGCGAGCGCAAAAACCAGGAGAAGGCGCCCCGCGCGCCTGCCTCGAAGCGGGGCTCCCAGGTCCCTTCTTTTGGCAATCGTCGGCAACGTCGTCTGGGTCACCTTGCCTCCCTGTCCACGGCAAAAGCCTCGACCAACGACCTTGCGCAGGCCGAGGCCGGGTTCTCGAAGATGGCCCTGGCGGTGTTTTTCTCAACGCAGACGCCGTCCTTGAGGACCATGACGTTGTGGCAGAAGCTGCGCACGAGCCTCAGGTCGTGGGTGATGAAAAGGCACGCCATGCGCCTTTCTGCCTGCACCCGCGACAGGAGCTCAAGGATCTGGAACTGCAGGTTGCGGTCGAGCGACGAGGTGGGCTCGTCCAAAACCAGCAGATCCGGCTTCATGACAAGCGCCCTCGCGATGGCCACGCGCTGGCGCTGGCCTCCGGAAAGCTCTCCTGGATAGCGTGCGATCCAGCGCGGATCCATCTCCACGTCCTCCAGGGCGCTCGTGGCAAGCTCCCGCCGCTCGGCCCTGGAAAGACCTTTTTCCGCGTGGGCCTCCACGCCCTCGCAGACGAGTTCCTCCAGATTCATGCGGGGATTGAGCGAGGAAAAGGGGTCCTGGAAGACCACCTGCATGCGGGGACGCAGGGCGCGCATGCTTTTGGGACAGAGGTCCTGTATGTCCTTCCCCAGAAAGTTCACGACGCCCCGGGAGGGCACAAGCCGCAGGACCGCCATGCCAAGACTCGTCTTGCCCGAGCCCGACTCGCCCACGAGCCCCAGGCATTCGTTGCGGCAAAGGGTGAAGGACACGCCGCTCACGGCCCGAAACTCCCGCCCCTTCTTCCCGAAAAGACCCTTCTTGCCCTGGAAGACAACGCTCAGGTCCCTGACGTCCAGAACGACGTCGTTGCCGTCGATGTCGGCCTTCTCGGCAAAGGTGGGGATTTCCAGAAGCGAGCGCGTGTAGGGGTGGCGCTGGTTGGCAAAGACCTCGCGGGTGGGCCCGTGCTCGACGATGCGCCCCTTTCGCATGACGTGCACCGTGTCCGCGAACCTGCGCACAAGAGCGAGATCGTGGGTCACGAGCAGAACGGCCATGCCAAGGCGCTCTCTCAGGTTCTCCATGAGGCGGAGGATTTCCAGCTGCACCTGGGCGTCGAGGGCCGTGGTGGGCTCGTCCGCCACCAGAAGGCGCGGGTTGTTGGCAAGGGCCATGGTGAGCAGCACGCGCTGGCGCTGGCCTCCTGAAAGCTCGTGGGGATAGGAGCGAAGAATGCGGTCGGGCTCCCTCAGGGCCACAAGGTCGAGAAGCTCGCGCACCCGTTCTTCCCGCTCGCGTTCGGGGCAGACAGCGTGGGCTGCCAGGGCCTCGTGAATCTGCCGCCCCACCCGATGAAGCGGATTGAGCCCTGCCAGGGGGTCCTGGAAGACCATGCCGAAGCCTTCCCCGCGCAGGGCGCGCATTCTCGCCTCCGAGGCCGTCATGAGATTCTCGCCCGCAAAGAGGACTTTCCCTTTGGAGAGCACGCAGCCGGCAGGCAGAAGTCTCGGGATGGAGCGGGCCGTAAGCGTCTTGCCGGAGCCCGACTCGCCCACAAGGGCCGCAAACTCCCCCTCGCCAAGGGAGAGATTCACTCCGTGCACTACCTCGTGCAGGCCGCGCCCCGTGCGAAAGCCCACGCAAAGCTCCTCGATGGCAAGAAGCGGGGCTGAAGGTCCGCAAGGCCGGGAAATCGCGTCCCCGGCGGCATCCGGGACGGGAGACTGGCCTGCATGGGACATGCAAAAAAGCTTGTGGGGTCTCATGCGCCCTCCCCCTGGAAAGGGCCCCGGGCGCCTGCAGCGGGCGTGCCGCGCCCCGTGGCCGGCTGCCCTGCTGTCCGCGAGACCTTGTCCGCCTGGCCGCCCCCGGGCATCCCGTCCAGGGCGCCATCCTCAAGGACTTCCCGGTCCCGACCTGCCTCGTCCCGCGTGTCCTCCTTCCGCATGTCCTCCTTCCGCATGTCCTCCTTCCGCGTCTCCTCGTCCCAACCGTCGGCCTCAAGCCCGTCGTCTTCTGCCTCGTCGCCAACGTCGCCGCTCAGGTACACGGAGGGGTCGAAGGCGTCGCGCACGCCCTCGCCGATGAGCACGAGCATGGAGAGGAGCAGGGTCATGAGCACGAAGATGGAAATGCCTATCCAGGGCGCGAAGAGGTTGTTCTTGCCCTGGGCTATCATCTCGCCAAGGGACGGGTAGCCCGGCGGAAGCCCGAAACCCAGGAAGTCGAGGGAGGTGAGCGCGACTATCGAGCCGTTGACCACGAAGGGGAGGACCGAGAAGACGGCCACAAGCGCGTTCGGAAGCACGTGGCGGAACATGATGCGCGCATCCGTGACGCCCAGCGCCCTTGCCGCGGTCACGTACTCGAGATTGCGCACCCTCAGGCACTCGCGCCGAACGACGGAGACCAGGCGCATCCAGCCGAAGAGCAGCATGACGAGCAGAAGCAGCCAGAAGGACATGCGCAGGGAAGCCGAGATGATGATTATGAGGTAGAGGACCGGCACTCCGCTCCACACCTCCATGAAGCGCTGGCCGAACAGGTCCACCTTGCCGCCCAGATATCCCTGCAGGGTGCCGGCCACGATGCCGACCACCGAGCTGAAGGCCGCAAGCGCGAAGCCGAAGAGGATGGAGAGGCGAAAGCCGTACAGCAAGCGCGCCACGATGTCGCGCCCCTGATCGTCGGTGCCGAGATAGTTGCCCTCTCCCGGCGGCAGCGGGAAGGTGCCCACGCGGTCGAAATTGATGGTCTCGAAGGAAAAGCGCACCGGCGGCCAGATCACCATCCCCTCCTCGTTCACGGCCTCCATGACGAGGGGATCGCGATAGTCCACGGGAAGCGGCAGATCGCCTCCGAAGTCCTCCTCGGTGTAGTCCCTGAAGATGGGAAAGTAGGTCCTTCCCTGATGCTGGATGAAGAGGGGACGGTCGTTGGCGATGAGCTCGGAGAAAAGGCTCGTCGCAAAGAGCACCGCAAAGAGGATCAGGGAGACGAAGGCGGGCGTGTTTCGCCGAAAGGTCTGCCAGCCGCGGGAAAAGCCGCCTCTCATGCCTTCCTCCGCTCGTAGTCGATGCGCGGGTCCACCAGCATGGAGGTCAGATCCCCGAGCAGGGAGCAGACGAGCCCGAGCAGGGTGAAGAAGTAGAGGGTCCCGAACATGACCGGGTAGTCGCGCTGCAGGGCAGCCTCGAAGCCCAGAAGGCCAAGACCGTTCAGCGAGAAGATGGTCTCGATGAGCACGGAGCTTGCGAAAAGCATGCGCACGAAGGTGGAGGGCAGGCCCGAAATGACGATGAGCATGGCGTTTCGGAAGACGTGCCCGTAGAGCACCCGCCGCTCGTTGAGGCCCTTGGCCCTCGCCGTCTCCACGTAGGCCTTGCCGATTTCCTCGAGAAAGCAGTTGCGGGTGAGCAGCGTCAGTCCCGCGAATCCCCCGATGCTCAGGGAGAAGACCGGAAGCGCTATGTGGTGCAGGTAGTCCAGCGCCCGCTCGAAAGGCCCCAGGCTCTCGAAGCCTGCCGAATGCAGGCCGCGCAGGGGAAAAAGCTGCCAGTAGCTGCCGCCGGCGAAGAGAATGATGAGCAGCATGGCGAGCAGGAAGGCCGGGATTGCGTTGAGGCCGATGACAACGAGACCGGATCCCACGTCGAAGCGCGAGCCCCTGCGCACGGCCCGGGCAATCCCCAGGGGGATCGACACGCAGTAGATGATGAGCGTGCTCCAGAGCCCGAGCGAGATGGAGACCGGCAGGCTCTGCAAAACGAGCGAGGTGACCGAGCTTCCCTTGAAGAGGCTGTCGCCGAAGTCGAAGACCAGGTACTTGCCGAGCATGGTCACGTAGCGCTCGAAGAGGGGCTTGTCGAAGCCGTAGAGCTTCTCGATGGCCTCGAGCGCCTCCGGACGTATGCCCTGGGCGCCCCGATAGGCGTTGCCTCCCTCGCCCTGCGCGGGCATGTCGCCGGCAGGTCCCGCCAGACGCTCCATGAAGGCGTCGCCCTGGCCTTCCATGCGGGCAATGAACTGCTCCACCGGGCCTCCCGGCGCCAGCTGGACCAGCAGAAAATTGATGGTCAGGATGGCGAAAAGTGTCGGGATGACGAGCAAAAGCCTCCGCAGGACGTACTCTCTCAACGCTTTTCCCCGTCTTTCGCCGTGCCGGTCCCAGGATCCGCACTGGCGTCCGCATCGGCGCCCGAATCGGCTCCCCTCTCCTGCCCCTTGCCCATGTACCAGCTCAGGAGGTTGATGCCCTCGCGCGGGGATTTCTCCGGGCGCTCCAGGCGCTCGGCCCAGCGGGCCGAGAAAAGGGTCCTGGCGTACCAGCCGGGAAGCACGTAGTGGCCGTGCAGAAGCACGCGATCAAGCGCACGCACGGCCGTTTCCTGCGCCTTCCTGTTCGGGGCCTCCACGATGGCCTCGACAATCTCGTCGACCACCTGATCGCGGATCCCTGCGTAATTGCGCGAGCCGTTGGCATCGGCAGCCTTCGAGCCCCAGAAATAGCGCTGCTCGTTGCCGGGGTTGTTGCCCTGGCGGACAGTGGAGAGGATCATGTCGTAGTCGAAGGAGCGAACCCGCGTCACGTACTGGGTCTGGTCGGGAAGCTCGATGTCCATCTTCACGCCCACGCGCTCGAGGTTCTTGCGAAAGGGCATGGCCACGCGCTGCATGGTGGGACTCACGAGGGTGAGGGCGAAGGAGAGCTGCTCGCCCCGTTCGTTCACCATGCGCCCGTTGTTCAGGGACCAGCCTGCCTCGGCGAAAAGCCGCAGTATCTCGTCCAGCCGCTCTCTTGGCAGGCCCTGGGCCTCGGTGGGGGCAAAACCGGGCAGGGGTCCGAAGACCTCGGGGTCAAGCCTGTCCTTCCAGCGATCGAGAAAGGTCCTCTCGTCCTCGCCAGGCACCTCGGGCGCCTCGAAGGCGGAATTCGTGAAATAGCTCGTGCAGCGGGTGTAGGCGTCGTGGAAAAGGGTGCGGTTGGTCCACTCGAAGTTGAAGCACAGCGATATGGCCCTGCGCACGCGCTTGTCGGCAAAGACCTCGCGGCGGGTGTTGAAGAAGAAGCCCGTCATGCCCTGGGGGCGGTTTTGCGGGATTTCCTCCTTGAGAAGCCGGCCATCGCGCACGGCCGGCGTGTCGTAGCCGGAAATCCAGTTGCGTATGGTCCGCTCGGCAAAATAGTCGCTGTTGCCGGCAAGAAAGGCTTCGCGGGCCACGTCCTGGCTTCGGTAGTAGTCCACGCGGATGACGTCGAAATTGTAGAGTCCCCGGTTTACGGGCAGATCCTTGCCCCACCAGTCGGGATTTCGCTCGTAGACCACGGTGTTGCCCATCTCGAAGCGGGCAAGACGATAGGGCCCCGAGCCCGGCATGATCTCGGTCTGGGGGGCGGAAAAATCCCTTCCTTCCCAGAAGCTTTTCGGGACCACGGGAAGCTGGGTCACGATGAGCGGAAGCTCGCGGTTGTTCTTCTCGGAAAAGCGGAAGACCGCGGTTTTCCAGTCCAGCACGTCCACCCGCTCCACGTTGGCGTAGTAGTTGCGGTAGGTGGGCGAGCCGTCCTTCATGAGGGCCTCGAAGGTGAAGCGCACGTCCTCCGCGGTCACGGGCTCGCCGTTGGAAAAGCGCGCCTCGTCCCGAAGCCTCACCTTGAGGGAGGAGCGGTCGGGCGCCACCTCGAAGGACTCGGCCAAAAGCCCCCGCACGGCGCTGTTGCCAAGGTCCGCGTCGACGCCGAGCGTCTCGTAGGTGAGCCTCAGCCACGCCGCCGGAAGCCCCCTTGGCGAGAAGGGATTGAAATTGTCGAAGGTCCCCACGGCCGTGAGGCGCAGGGTCCCGCCTTTCGGCGCGTCAACCTTCGCGTACGGATAGGGCTTTTCGGCAAGTTCGCGCATCTCGTCCGCCGTCATCTCGTCCCAGATGAAGAGCATGGGCAAAGGCTCGGCCCTCAGGATCCCGGGGGCGGGCACAAGGCCCAGGACCAGGGCAAGGACGAGAAGGAGCCAATGCTGCAGGCAGTCAAGGCGGGAAAACGCGGGGCGCGAAGAGAGGGTCATGAGGGTTTCCTGAACAGCGTGAGGGGGCCGAAGGCGAGCGCGCAGAGAAATCCGGGCAGGCCGAAAAGGACCGCAAAGAGGTAGTCGGCCCAGCCGGCGCGTTTTTTTCGGCCGCGCACAAGCCACAGGGCGGCGCACCAGAGGACGGCGCCAAGGGCGGCAAAGCCGAGATGCCTCGTGAAGGGCTCGCGGGGAGCCGGGTACATGCCTGGATCGCGGGTGGTGCTCACGAACTGCTGGAGACTCAAGGGGAAAAGCAGGGAGGAGACGTCGGCGGCAAGCTGGCGCGCCTCGAGACGTTCCCCGGGCCAGAAGACGTCCAGCGTGCGCAGGACCTCGCCCTCGCGGTCCATGGCCAGAAGCCGCACCGGGGAAAAGGGCGTCGCGGGAAGTCTCTGCCCAACCACGCAGGCGCTCAGAGCATCCAGGCGCACGCGCAGGCTGTCCCTCATGCCGTCGAAGGAGGGCATGTCCCCGCCCCTTGCGCCTTCGGGCAAAAAGGGCCTCAAGCGGTAGTCGAAGCCCAGGGTGTAGACCTGGGTTGCGGTCACCACCACGGCCCAGAAGTCGCGGGCCTGGTGCTCGTCCACGAGCATGCCGAGGACCCTGCCCTCCACCACGACGCCGGTGTCGCGGCAGACGGGCTTGCCGGCCAGAAGGCGCAAATGGAAGAGGTGGTTCCTGCCGTCCAGCACGAGAGCCCCCATGTCGAAAGGCTTCAACGTCGTCGCGTTGCTCGCGGCCATCTTCAGGGGAAACACCGCCCCACGAAGCTTGAGGAGCTTCGAGTAGGTCTGCGACTTCTCCTTGTCCACGCTCCCGTCCTGGCAGCGGACGAACTGGATGCCGTCCCCGGTCAGGCGGAAGACGTCGTCCGGCATCTCGAGGTCGGCCCCCTGGGGACTGGAGTCGAGGAGCATGGCAAGCGGCACCGGCGCGGGCTCCCAGAGTCGCGGCGCGATGGAGAAGGTGCGCATGAGCCTCTGCGCCTCCTCGAAGCTCACGGTCTTTCCGCCAAGCTCGAGGGGGAATCCGTCCCACTTGTGCACGTCGCGAAAGAAGAGAAGCGGCATGGCGAGCCTTGCTTCCTTGCCGTCGAGGGGTCGCCTGTCCTCGGTCAGAAAGCGCGTGCGGTCGGGCCCGCGCTCCCAGAGGACGAACTCCTCCAGGGTCGGGCTCCAGGCACCGGTGAGGCTGTAGTGCTCGCCGCTCGTCACCCGCAGGTACTGGAGCGGCAAAAGCCACAAAATCCCCAGCACGCAGGCGAGAGCCCCCAGAAATCTCGGCCAGTGGACGCGTCTCATTCGCCCTCCCTGACCCGCAGGGCCGCGGCCTCGACGGCCCACATCCACAAAAGGGCGGAAAGCGCCTTCAAAAAAAATCCGCTGCCGACGCCGTAGCCCGAGACGGGCGCGGCGAAGCTCACCCAGGCGGCGCCGCAAATCGCCCAGCAGGCCTTGCGCAGGACGTTGGGCTCGGCCACGAAGGCAGCCGTGGCGCAGTAGGCCACCCACATGGCAAGCCCCCAGGGACAGAGCGTCAAGAACATGGGAACTTTCAGCTCCGGCGGAAAGCCGAAAAAGCTCAGGCCCAGGGCAAAGGCCGCCTCGACCATCACGAAGGTCGCGAGGCACAGTAGAAAACCCGCCCCCAGCATGATCCGCAGGGCACGACCGCTCTCCACGGGCAGGTGGAAGGTGAGCCGCAGGCGCCTTCCCTGGCAGTCCGGAAGAAACTGCGCGAGCGCCAGCACGATGCCGCCCAGGACGAAGCCCGCGAGCACCAGGGAGAAGACCACCGTTTCCTTGGACATCATGTCCGCGTACTGGATGGCCGCGCCGTGCTGGCCGCGAAAGCCCTTGATGCTCAAAAGCCCCTGCGAGAGGGCGCCAAGGCCGAGCAGCGGGGGAATGGCGCAGTAGCGCCAAAGCTTGATCCACTCCTTGTAGAGAAGCGCCCTGGTCACCGTCATTGTTGTTGTCATGGTCGTCGTGGCTGCCCGCCTGCCCTGGTTTTCGTTTGTCCGTCCCTTGCGCCCTGCCCGCGTGTCCCGCGCCGGTCAGTATCTGCCCGTGAGCCCGACAAAGGCGTCCTCGAGCGTCATGGAAACGGCCTTCGGCTCCACGTTTTCAAGTCCGTGGGCCGCAAGATGGAAGCAAAGCTCGTCCAGTCCTGCCCTGGTGCAGACGGTGACGCTGGCCGGATGCCTCTCGAGCCCCAGGATGGTGCCGTCCAGGGGCAGGGCGAGGCTTTGCTCGCACAAGGGCAGCTCCCAGGTCTTCAGGGCTCCCAGCACCTCGCTGCAGGAGCCTGCCGCCACCACCTCCCCCGACTTCAGGAAGACGACATTGTCCACCATGCCGTCGAGCTCGCTCACCACGTGGCTCGTCATGAGCACGCCCACCTCGCCCCTTTGCGTGTAGTCGCGCAGTATTTCCAGAAAGAGCCTGCGGTAGCCCACGTCGAGCCCCATGGAGTAGTCGTCGAGGATCATGAAGCGCGGCCGCTGGGCCAGCACGAGTCCCAGGGCCACCTGGGAGCGCTGGCCGCAGGACATGCGGGCGACCACGCGGTTTCCGGGCACGTCGAGGCGCCCCACGAGGTCCCAGTAGATCGAGGCGTCCCAGCGCGGGAAAAAGGGCGCGTGAAAGCGCTCGATCTGCTCCACGGTCATGTAGTCGAACTGGATGAAGCCCTCGTGCAGAAGGCCTATGTCCTGGCGCACATGGGCGGGCATCTTGCCGAGCGGCCAGCCGAGCACCCGGCAGGTGCCGGCCCTGGGCGTGCCGAGAAAGCCCATGAGGAGATTGATGGTCGTGCTCTTGCCGGCGCCGTTCTTGCCGAGCAGCGCCGTCATGCCGCGGGCCGGGACGTCCAGGTCGATGCCCTTGAGAACAGGCTTTTCCCCGTAGCCGTGAACGAGGCCGCGACAGACGACGGCCATGCCGTCGTCGCAAAAGCCGTCCTCCTGCACCGGTTTCTCCTCGACCCGGCTCATCGCCCATCCCCGCCGTCCTGGCCCTGGTAGAGGGCGTTGTCGCGCCGCTCGCTGGCGATGCGCCGCTTCTCTTCCTCGGTCTGGCCCAGGGGGCCGCCCTCGATGACGAGCACCACGGGCTCGGCGGCGAGCACCTCTCTTGCCTCGGCGGTCACGGGCTCGGCCTTGGCCCACAGCAAAACCTTGTCGTAGACCTCGTTCCAGGCCATCAGGGGATACCCGGTCAGAAGTTCCGAGCGGACGAGCATGTGCACCCTGCGCCCCTCGTTGTTGCGGGTCTTCCACGCCGTCATCATGGGCTTGCGCATGCGGTTCGCGTCCTGCTGATCGACGCCCTTCTCGACAAGATCGCGCACGATGCCGCGCATGGCCTCGACGGTCTCGCGGGCCTTTTCCCTGGAGGTCACGGCCTCGAGGAGAAGGAAGCCGTAGCCCTCGTCCTGCAGGCGGTAGACCGCGAAGGGACTGTAGGCGATGCCCATGCCCTCGCGCAGGGTCTCGCGCAGCTTGTCGCGCACGACGGAAGCCAGCACGTTGCGGGCCATGAGCTTCTCGCGGTCGGCCATGTCCATGTCCGCCCGGAAGGCCATGCGCACCACGGCCTTGTTCACGAGTTCCGGCTTGACCTCGATGAGGGTTTCCTTTTCGGTCGGGAAGACGTTTGCGCGATGATCCTCGCCTTTCGGCGCATCCTTGCGGGCGATGTCGCCAAAAAGGCGCGCCGTGGCCGCAAGCACGAGCTCGGGGTCGATGTCGCCGCTGACGAGGATGCAGTCGATGCCGTTCTCCCGGCTTTGGGCTATGCGCTCCTCCACCGCGGCAAGGGGAATGGCGGCCGCCTGGTCCGCGTCCAGAGGGAGATGGCGGGGGCCGGAGAAGTGGGCGAAGCGCAGGGCCTCGGACACGCCGTCCACGGTGTCGAAACGGGTGGCCCTGACCGCCTTGAGCTGGGCCAGGACCTTGTCGTAGCGGAGCTGGGCGACCTGCTTGGGCAACGGGTCATCGAACTGCGTCCAGAGCGCGATGAGCAGGGTGGCAAGTTCGTCCGCGGGCGCAACGCCGCTCAAAATCCATCCGAAGTCGGTGAGAGTCTCGTCGAGCTCGATGCCGCGCGCTCCCAGCTGCCGCACGCGCTCGGTGAGCGTGAGACGCCCGGGGCCCGCATAGCCAAGCACCCTTTGGGCAAACTTCGCGGCCACGACCTCCTCGTCGGTCATGTCCTTGAGGCCCTGACCGAAAATGAGGCTCACCCTGGCGCGGCTCTTGTCCTTGTCCGGCATGGGGGCGAGGATGAGCCTCGTCCCGCCGGCAAGCGTGGTCTCGAACACCTTGAGGCCGCCCTCGGGCATGGGCAGGGTCCTTTCCTCGAGCGAGGGCAGGCTTTCCGGCACCGGCGGCATCGTCAGGTAGGGCAGCACGGTGAAGGCCGCCTCGTCCTTGCGCACCGCCTCGCGCTTCTCGAGCGTCTTCCACAGCTCGTCCACCTCGTCCGCCGTGGCGTCGATGTTCCCGGAGAGGAAGAGGGCGAGCTCGCCGTTCATGGCCTCATTCATGGCCTGGTTCACGGCGTCCTTCGTGATCCCGCCCTTGAGCTCCTCGAAGCGATCGAGGGCGTACTCGGGAGAGATGAGCACGTTGTCGGCGTTGATCGAGCTCACCATCTGCGCGGTCAGCTTGTCGTTGGAGAGGCGTCTTTCGCCGGAGATCTGCTTTTTCAGGATGAGGCGCACCTGCTCCACGGCGTTGAGGACTTCCTCCTCGCTGAAGCCGAAGGCGAGCACCGCGGCCTTGTGCGCGGAGAGCTCGTCCATGGCCTTCTTCCACTGGTCCGGCGGCGATGAGGCCGTGAGCGAGAAGGTGGGCGCCAGGCCGTTGCGCCAGTTGCCGCGGGTGTTGGCCATGGTCCAGGGACTGTCGGCCTCCCCGGATCGCTGGGAGAGCCTTGTCTCGAGGCAGAGCTTGGCCACGGAGTCGACGAGCCCCTGGAGCTCGTTTGCGCGCGTGTCCTCCACGTGGGCGCTGGGATGGCGGAAGTTGACGGTCGTCACCACGAAGTCCACCGGGCGCCCGTACACGAGCACCACGTCGCGGATGTCGAGGGGGTCGGGAATCTCCGGGAAGGGCAGCCCGCTCTCGGGCGCGGCCAGATCGCCAAAGCGGTTCCTGATTTCCTCCTCGACGACATCCACGTCCATGTCGCCCACGACCACGAGAACCATGCGGTCCGCGCGGTACCACTTGCGGTAGAAGGCAAGCAGATCCGCGCTCGTGGCCCCGCCTATGGTGTCCTCGTCGCCGATGATGTCCTGGCCGAGGGGAGAGTCTCCGTAGAGAGTTTTTCTCCACTCGCGGCCGGCCAGCACCACTTCCTTCTCGCGGCTGCGCTTTTCCGCGAGGATGACGCCCTTTTCCTCCTCCACTTCCGCCGGGATCATGAGCATGCCGTCCGCGAAGTCCCGCAGCACGTCGAGCCCCTGGGCGATGTCGATGCGCTCGGGCGAGGCCAGGTTGAGCTTGTAGACGGTCTCGCTCTGGGCGGTGTGGGCATTGGTGTCGCCCCCGAAGCTCATGCCGTGGCGCTGGAAGAAGGGAATGAGGGCGCCGGGGCCGAACCTGCGGGTGCCGTTGAAGGCCATGTGCTCCACGAAGTGCGCGAAGCCCCGCTCGTGGGGCTCCTCCATGAGCGAGCCCACCTGCACGTCGAGCTGCATGGACACCCTGCCCTTCGTCACGTCGTGATGGCGGATGACGTAGCGCAGGCCGTTCTCGAGCCTGCCGTAACGGTTTGCCGCGTCCGGGGGAATGTCCGAGCGCTCGTGGGTCCACTTGCCGTCGTACCACCCGAGGATGCGTATGGTCTCGGGCTCCGGTTCGGATGCGGCTGACTCGGCCGTGGACGACCCGTCCCCGGCCGTGCCTTCCCCGGGAACCCTTTCCCGAACGTCTTTCCGAACGTCCTTCCGAACGTCCTTCCGAACGTCCTTCCGAACGTCTTCCAGGTTGCCTTCCCGCCTGTCTTCCGTCCCGGCCTCTTCTTCCCGGGTCTTCGCTGCCTGTGCCTGCCCATCCTCGGCAGCCTCTTCCCGCGCGGACTGGACAGCCATGGCGTCCGCACCGACGCTTTCGCCCTCGACCTGGAGGCCCTGGGAACTTTCCCCGCCTTTCCTGTCCTCCCCGCTGTCCTGCGTCGAGCCAGGATCGGCGTTTTCGGCCGTGTTTTGGGCCGTGGCGACGACGGCCGGGGGCTGCGGGTTTTGGGGCTCGTCCTGGCCCGAGGAACGAAGCAGAACGATTATCAGGAGAAGCAGGCAGATGCCGAGAAGAAGAATGCGTTTGCGCACGATGTCTCCCGTTTGTGGTGGTTGATGGCGGGGAAAATGGAGCCCGGACGGCCTCGGGGGCGCTCGTGCCCTTGCGGGCCCCCTTGCTCTCGGGAATCTCGAAATTCGTGGGGGACCTGGGCAGCTCCTTCCCCTAGCTCTCCTCGGCCTTGGTGATGCGGATGTGGAAGGTGCGCTTGGTGGCCTCGGACAGGGCGTCGGAGAAGTCCGACATGCTGTCGGCCACGAGCCTTCGGTCGCTGTTCTTCACGCAGGCTGCGGCCATGGACTCGCTGGTCGAGGAGAGCTCGCCTATCTGGATCATCCAGATGTCTATGCCCCGGTCCAGGGCTTCCTCGCACATGGGGGTGACGACGTCCGCGCCGCCCCAGCTGCTGTTGCCGTAGCCGCTGGTGCCAAGGCCGTCGTCGAACATGACGATGAGACGCTTTTCCCGCTCCCCGCCGTCCGTGGAAAACGCGGCAGGATAGTCGGTTACTCCCCACACGCTGGAATAGCCGGGGGAAAGCATCCTGATCCCCCAGGCGATGGACTCGTCGCTGCGCGAGGAAGTCGCCGTGCCCCACAAGCCCACGCGTTCGCTGATTTCGTCCGCGTCCTGCGAGCCCACGATCATGGCCGGCCGTGGACACCCGCCCGGGGCCGTCACCATGGGCTCGGTGTAGTTCCTCGCCATGCCGGTCTGCGTGCCCCAGGAGGTATAGTCCGAGTTCCCGCCGTCCTCGCCCAGGGCGGAGATGATTTTCTGGTAGTACTGCCCCTCGGGATCCAGGTTCAAAAAGGCCACCTGATCGAGGGTCACCCCCGCGTAGCCGACGCAATTGGCGTTGCGCGAGTTGCTGTCCGTCATGTAGGCGCCCGCCGCGGCCGTGGCGTAGAGGACGCCGTTCTTGGGAAGGCGGATGGCAGTGCTGCCGCCGCCGCTGATGGGATAGGCCTCTCCCTTCACGAGATCGAAGTAGATTCCCGTCTCGGACGGCGCCTCGAAGGCCGTGTTCACGTACTCGTCGATGTCGCCTTCGCTGACGGAGAGGTTCACGTTGTAGAAGAGCTCGCCGAGCGGCGGCGAGTTCACGCACACTATGTCCACGTCGTAGCCGGGGGCGCCCGCCTGCATCAGGTCGTCCGTATAGGCGGCGTAGTAGTTCGCCAGCATGGCTTTCGTCTCGTTGGCCAGCTCCTGGACCACGGCGGCCTTGTCGTCGTCCATGTAGCCCGTTCCCGTCCTCGTCAGGGTATCGAGGTCGTAGTAGGGCTGCACGCTCTCGGGGTTGACGAGCCGATCGGCGTATTCCGAGCCGATGTTGGTGTAGCCCGCCGTGAAGACAACGCTGACCCAGACGTCGTCCGAGGAGGACTGCCCCCCGAAGAGATTTCCGAGGGCAGCCTCCACCGCGGACTGCACGATGCCGCCGTAGGAATTGTAGCTCGTGGACGCGTCGATGGCGAAGGCGACCTCGATGGGCGGGTTGTTGTAGAGGACCGAGAAGCTCTGGCTCAGCTTTCCCGACATGCCGGGCAGGACGTCCAGAAAGCCGACGCCCGACAGGGAGGTCGAAAGCTTGGCCTGGGACGATGCCGTGGTCAGGCTGTGGGAAAATGAGGCCGTTGAGCGGCCGATGGCATCAAGATTGACGTCCATCCAGGCCTGGCTTTGCCTGTCCCCCTCCTGGGCGATGTACTCCGCCCCCTCCTTGGCGACGGCGTAGAGGGCCTGGATCTGGCTCTGGCCCGTCCTCGTCATGACGGTCGAGTACTCGGTGAACTCGAGGGCGCCAAAGGCTATGAGGGCGGCGGGAATGAGGCCAATGCCCAGCATGATGGCCGCGACGCCGCTCGTGTCGTCCCGGAAGGCCCTGAAGACGGCCACAGGCTTCCTGGATGCATCCCGAAATTTCTCCCGGATATTTTTCCAGATGCTTTTCCCGTTGTTCTGTCCGATTCTCATCCTGGTTTCCTCATCACCGCAGCCGGATGGCTCCCGTCGCGCATCCGCAATCATTCCGCTTCCCTGCGCGTGGCCATGAAGGAGCTCGTGAAGGAGCCCGGGAAGACCCAGGTCTCGAGGCTCATGCCGGGGTAGCTGACACAGCCCACGACCTTGATGAGCTCAAGCATGCCCATGTTGTTGGAGGTGACGAGGCTTGCCGAGCTTCCCGGGTTCGCCAGCTGCTCGATGGAATCCATGTTGTCCTGGCATTGCAGGCTGCCCGCGTTGTACGTGTAGGTGGATGTGCCATCCACCGTGCTCGAGGCCGTGTTGCGGTACTCTATTTGAAGCCCGTACTGCATGCGCGAGCGAAGCGTCCCGGAGGAGCTTTCCTCGCCCGTCACCATCTGGATGAACATCTCGCCGGCCGTCTGCGTGCTCTCGCTGATGCGGTCGGAGAGCTCCTGATTTTCCCTCGCGCGCTGGTTTGCGAGCACGTCCGCCACGGCTGCCGTGGCCCTGTGAACGGCTCCCTCGAGCCTCCAAGTGAAGGCAGCGGCCGAGAAGAACCAGATCAGCAAAAGGCACGTGGGAAGAAGGATGGCCGCCTCGACGGCCACGCTGCCGCGCTCGTCGCGGCAAAGGGTCCGGATGCTTCCCGATTTCACGCCCGTGACTTTCATGGCCTTCCCCTTCCCGCTCAGTTCGTGGCGTACGTGTACTCCTCCGCCTCGTTGACGAAGTAGAACACATAGCTTTGCTGCGTGGAGAAGGTCGACGGTCGCAGCCAGTCGAGAAAGGCGAGATTGGCCGTGACCTCGAGACGCACCACGTCGCCGCCGCTGCCTGTGCCGCTCGTGCCGGACCGGGTGATGTCGAGCACGCTCTCGGAACTTCTGGCCGTGACGGTCAAGCTGCTCGCGGAAAGCATGGGCTCGAGCTTTTCCTGGGCGTATTTCGACACGATGCTGTCGAGATCCACGCTGCCGCAGTTGACCCGGGTCTCGATGGCGACGTCGATGGCCAGGCGCTCGATGAGCACGTGGGTTATCTGCATCCGGGCAACCTCGATGGCGCCGAAGAAGACGAGAAGGAGTGCAGGCAGGAGCACCCCGAACTCCACCGTGACCACCGCGTCGGAAGAGGCGAGAAAACGCGCGAGGAGCTTGCGAAGACCTCGAAGGCCGCGCGTTTCGGCTTCCGCCGGTCCCCGGACACAAAGCCTCGGATGTCTGCGCAGGCTCACAGTTTCGTCCTGCCCGCGAGGAGATCGTCGATCTCGGAGCTCGAGAGGTAGCCCTCGAGGAGATTGCGCGCGCTTGTCGTGTCGCCCGATCGCATGAAGGCTCCGGCGGCGAGAATCCTGGCCCTCGCGTAGGCCGGGTTGTCCACCAGGGGCACAAGGGTCGAGGCCGCCTGTCTGTATTCCCTGCTCGCGATGAGGGAGCGGCCGTAGTTGTAGCGCACGCTGCCCTCTTCCTGCTCGGCGAGAAGGCCGCGGTAGGTCTCCTGGGCAAGGGCATGCTCGCCCACGAGATCCGCGCACACGCCCTTGAGCTTGCGCACCTCGCGCTCGCTGTTCCCCGCGCTGCCGATGGACTCGAGCTCCCCGCGGGCCTCCACGGCCCTGTTGCTGGCGATGAGCGCGCGGGCCCTTTCCAGCCTGTACCTCGGATCGGTTTTCATGCCGTCGGAGACGCCCTCGAGGGTTGAGAGCGCCTGCTCGGGAGAACCCTGGCGAGAATAGAGCCTCGCCATGATGAAGCGCGCCTCGTCGTTCTCCGGACGGGCCTGCAACTCGGCCTCTCCTGCGGACGTGGCGATCTCGATGTTGCCGCTGCGCTCGGCTGCCAGCATGACGCTCTGGTTCATTTCCCAGGAGCTGCCGGTCTTGAGGGCGTTCTCCGAGTCCTTGAGGGTGGCGTGCCTTGGCGCGCAGCCAAAGGACAGGGAGACGAGCAGCAAAAGACAGCAAAAAACGAACAGGCTTCCGCCGGACAGGGCAGGACGCCGCGGGCAGGATGGAAGAGGAAGATTCATGGGCATTCTCGGCTTGAAATCGCATTGAAGCAGTTGCTGGGCATTGGTCGATTTTGCGTTGTGCCCGATGTAGAATGCGGCTTGTTGAACGCTGCCTGTTCCGGGACGTTGCTTTTGAAAACTTGCCCGAACAGAAACGATCCGATGCCCGATCCTTTGGGCACATCGGCCGAATCTCGCGTTCAAAGCGTTCTCATGAAGGACACAAAGGCGGGAGCCGCCAGAATGACAATCAGGGGAAAGAGAACAAGAAGAATGAGGGGCAGGCCCACCCGCGCCGAGATGGCGCCGGCCCTTTCCTCCTGGCCGCTTATCTGGCGCGCCCTGCCCTCGGCCGCGAGGGTCTGCAGGGTCTCGACAAGGGGCGTGCCGAAGCGCATGGACTGCAAAAGCGCGTCCGCCAGGACCTCGATTTCGCGCACGCCGGAGCGCACCTTCATGCGCTGGAGCGCCCGCATGCGGTCGAGCAGGATCATTTCCGAGCGGGTGACGCGCAGCTCGGCAGAGAGCTCCGGACTCGTGCGCCGCATTTCCTCGCCCACGCGCTGGAAGCTGTTCTCGAGGCTCAAGCCCGCCTCGACGCAGATGGACATGAAGTCCACGGCCTGGGGGATGGCGGCCACGATCTTCTCCCGGTTCTGCTTGATGCGTCCGTTGAGCCACCAGTCCGGGAAGCGTGCGGCGATGACCACGCAGAACAGACACTTGAGGGCCGGGAAGGGATTCTTGAAGATGGTGGCAAAGTCTATCTCGAAGTAGGCGTAGCCAAAGACGAGGGTGCCGAGGACGAGCACGGCCCGAACCAGCAGGAAGACGTCTGTCTGCCAGCTGTCGTAGAGGCCGGCTGCGGCCATCTTGTCCGCGAGCTTGTTCTTTTCCTTGGTGCTGCCGCCCATGACGTGGGAAATGGAGGAGAGTCCGCTCTTCCAGAGCGGCAGCTCGGCATCGAGCTCGGCACCGGAGCGCCCGATGCGGCGAAGCCGTTTTTCCAGCTGCAGGGTGCGCGCGCTGGAACGGCCAATCAAAAGTGCGAACAGGGCCGCGACGACAAGGATGACCAGGAATATGGCGAAATTCGTCATCGGCCTCCCCCCATGTTCGACATGCGGTTGATGATGAAGATGCCCGCCAGCATGCAGGCTAGACACGTGAAGAGGATGGTCTTGCCGGTCTCGTCGCTCACGAGGAACTGGAAGTTCCTGGGATTGAGCAGAAACTGCAGTCCGAGGACGAAGAAGGGCAGGATGGAGAGGAGCTTGGCCGCGGAACGGGTCTCTGAGGTGAGCACCAGAAGCTTTCTGGACACGGCCCTGCGCTCGCGCAGGGTGCGGCTCAGGGAGATGAGCATGGGCGTGATGCGGCTGCCGCTCTCGCGGTTCAGGGCCAGCACCGAGCAGAAGAAGTTCACGTCCGGCATGTTGAGGTTGCCGGCAAAGGTGTCCAGGGCCTGGCGGAAGGAGACGCCGAGCTCAAGCTGCTGGACGAGCAGGGAAAAGCGCCTGCCGATTTCGCCTTCGAAGTTCTCGCCCACGGCGGCAAGGGCCTTTTCCATGGGAACGCCTGCCTGCACCGCGCGCGTGAGATGCTCCACGGCATCCGGAAAGCGGTCGGCGAAGTGCCTGCGCATCTTTCTCAGGCGCAGGGTCCTGATGACATGCCAGGAGCCCGCGGCGCAGCCGCAGAAAATCAGGACGGCGAAAAGGGGCGAGGTTCCGACGAAGACGGCCGCGAGGAGACCCGCCACTCCGCCCGCGCAGGCGCCGGGAAACTCGGGCCTGGACATCTGCCTGCGCAGCCCGGGGATGAGGCGCCCGAGACCCGAATACCCCTGTACTCTGCTCCTGTCCGGCATCATCAGGGCCAGACGATGGCGAAAGCCGGCCTTTTTCCTGTCCCTTTCCACAAGCAGAATCACGAGCCCCAGCACGAGAAGGAGCCCGCCTGTCAGAAGAACCTCGTAGGGAAAGATCCCGATCATGCGAACCTCGCCTTTCTGCCGCAGGACAGAACCTCCATGCAGTTCTCGTAGGTTCCGGCCGCGAGCAGCTTTTCCGTGAAGGTGGGCATGTGGTCCGTGCGCTCGAAATGGCCGCCGTCCTTTTCGCGGACGTAGCGGTAGAGATCCTCGCAGCGCACGCCCTTCGTCTCGTCCGGCACGACCTCGGCTATCTCGGTCACCCGGCGCTTGCCCTTGGCGTCGCGCTCGATCTGCACGAGCACGTCGAGAGCGCTCGCGAGCTGCCTGCGGATGAGGGTGGAGCTCATGACCGCCGCGCCCATGTTGAGCATGTTTTCGAGCCTCAGCATGGCGTCCGCCGGGCTGTTGGCGTGCACCGTGGAGAGCGAGCCGTCGTGGCCGGTGTTCATGGCCTGGAGCATGTCCAGGGCTTCCTCGCCGCGCACCTCCCCAAGCAGGATGCGGTCCGGGCGCATGCGCAGGGCGTTTTTCAGAAGATCGCGCTGGGTGATGGCACCCTTGCCCTCCACGCTGGGGGGACGGGTCTCGAGGCGCACCACGAAGGGCTGGTCCAGCTTGAGCTCGGCCGCGTCCTCGATGGTCACGATGCGCTCGGAGCGGGAAATGTGCTGGGAGAGCGCGTTCAGAAGCGTCGTCTTGCCGGCCCCCGTGCCGCCCGAGACCAGCATGTTGAGGCGCGAGCGCGAGGCAATGCGCAAAAACTCGGCCATGGGCGCGTCGAGGCTCTCGATCTCCACGTACTGCTCGAGGCTCATGGTCTCGCGCGAGAACTTGCGGATGGACACGCACACGCCGTTGAGGGCCAGCGGCGGGATGATGATGTTCACGCGGCTGCCGTCGGCAAGGCGCGCGTCCACCATGGGCGAGGCCTCGTCCACGCGCCTGCCCACGGAGCCCGCGATGCGCTGGGCGAAATTCATGAGGTGCTGCTCGTCGCGGAAGCGGTAGGGGGTCTTCTCGAGCACGCCCTTTCGCTCCACGAGAACTTCCGAGGGGCCGTTGATGAGCACGTCGCTCACCTCGTCGTCGTCCATGCAGGGCTGAACCGGGCCAAGCCCCACCATGTCGTCCACGGTCTCGCGCACGAGCTGGCCGTGTTCCCAGGAGTTGAGGAAGAGGCGCATGTCGCGGGCGGCCTTGGCGAGGATGCGCGAGACCGTTCCCTCGAGCTCCTGCACGGGCATGGTGAGCACGGCCTCGGGATCGATGCTGTCGACTATGACCGCGCGCAGGTTGCGCTCCACCTCCTCGTCGAGACGGAATGTCCTGCCGTTGTTCATTTCTTGAACCTCGCGAACAGGCCCTTGGGCTCTTCCTTCACGTCTCCGAGGATTTCCTGGGCGATTTTCGTGAACTCCCGATTCAGGCTGTGGCGGGCGTCGTCCAGGGAGCGGTTGGAGGCGATGTCGGCAGAGAGCCCCTTCTTCCAGGGGATCACCATGCGGTTTTGCCTGCCCGTGACCTGGGAGATCAGCTCCGGGGTGAGGGCCGCCCTTGGCGCCACGTTGTTGCAGATCTGCGCCACCATGGCCCGGGGATTGTTCTCCGAAAGCCAGGAGTTGATGTACTGGCCTGCCGTGGCGCTGGCGATGGTGCCGGTGACCACGACGTAGACGATGTCCGCTCGCAGAAGCGCGGCCCTTGTCAGGGCGTTGGTGCCGGCTGCGCGCCAGACCTGGTAGCGGTGCAGCTCGTCGAGCTCGGTCAGAAGCTTCGCGGCCGCGGCAGAGTCCCCCGCGCTCTCGCGGTACATGGGGTCGAAGCTGTTCAGGAGAATGAGGTTGTCACGGACGGGCCTTGTCACCTGCTGGATGAGGTAGACGTCGAGACGGTCGCCCGCCCGAAGGAGCATGGACAGATCCCCGGCCTTGTCTATGCCCAGGTGGTTTCCGGCCGAAGGGCTCGAGAAGTCGGTATCCCCGCACAGGGTGGAACGGCCGAAGCGCCTTGCGATGCAGGAAGCCGAGCCGGCGGCCAGAAGGCCGACACCGCACCCGCCGTGGGTCGCGTAGAAAACCACGGTGCAGGAGTTTTTCGCGTGGGTCTCCCTGCCGAGGGCCATGTCCACGGCCTGGACGAGGGCCGGACCCGAGACCGGCTGGAGCAGGTAGTCCCTCACCCCCACCTGTCTGAGGGCGCGGTAGAGGCCCACGTCGTTGGTCTGCCCCATGGCGATGACCGGAGTGCCGGGATTGGTGCGTCCCACCACCTCGCGGGCCACGGCCACGGGATTGGACTGGCCTTCGAGATCCAGCACCACGAGGTCGAGGTGCATCATCTCCCCGTTGTCCAGTCCGCTCAAAAAGCCGGAGCCGTCCCGCGTCTGCCTGTTGAGCGCAGCCGTGACGCCGCCCGGGGCGAGCGCTGCCGAGAGATCCCGTGCGCGGGCGTCGCTGGCGATGAACAGTCCCGCGCGAATGGCGTCCTCGCCCCTGTATTCTTTCTCCAATGTTGGCATGTGATTTCTTCCTCAACTCCCGGCAAGGACAGGACATGGTTCCCGTCCTTCCCCTCCGCTTCCGTTCGCGAGCTTTCGGGAAAGACCCTGCCGAATGCCCGGGCTAGTTGGACGACCCGCTCGAGGAGCTCGAGGAACTCGAGGAGCTCGAGGAACTCGAGCTGGTCACGTTGATCTGGCCGCTCTGGTAGCGCTCGACCGGGCCCACCGTGCCCTGGGGATTGGGGCTTCCGAGGATGCCCGGACGCGTGAGCTCTTCTCTGTGCACGAGCTGCGCAGCAATGTTGTGGTTGACGGAGCGGCCGTGATCCTCGCCGACCGCAGCCATGGAGAACCAGTAACTGTCGAGCTCGGGATACATGGAGTCGGCTTCCCTGAAGACGAGGCTCAAGGAGGAGCCCTCCTCGAGCGGCTTTCTCCGGATGCCGGCGGGCTTCATGCCCCTCGCCTCGAGATGGCTTTCGACGCGCTCCACCTCGTCGATGGCGGCATCGGGGCCGTAGGCGATGGTCATGATCCCGGGCCTGCCCGTCAGCTCGTCCAGGTAGCGGTCCACGGCGGCGGTCCTGCTTTCCGCCGCCACCGACGAGAGCACGAGCGTGTGCGTGGCCTGCCCGGGCACCCCGTCCAGGTTCTTGCCGGGAATGTAGGTCGTCCTTGCGCAGCCAAGCAGGGCAAGGCAGGCGCAGGCTAGCATCAGATATCTCATGGTCCGCATGGTGTGTGTTTCCCCTTATCCTCGTGCCTTCTTGAAGATCCTGGCTGCTGCCAGCTGTCCTAGTAGTAGACCAGCTCGTCCGGCCGGATGGGCCCGGAGGTGACGTCCGGGTTCATGCCGAGGAAGAGCCTGTTGAACATGTTGGGAATCACCACGTTGGCGTTGGGAATGCGCAGGCTGCTTCCGGAGGGCTGCCCCACATAGGCGGTGGCGATGATGACGAGCTCGGTTTCCTGGCGCTGGAACTCCTTGGACCGGAAAGCGGCGCCCAGTACGGGCACGTCGCCGAGGATCGGAAGCTTGCTGACCGTGTTGTTCACGTTGTTCTGCAAAAGGCCGCCGATCATGAAGCTCTGGCCGGACGCGAGCTCGATGGTGGTGGAGGCGCTGCGCTTGATGAGCCTCGGGACGGCCGTGCCCACCATGAGGGTGGTCGACTCGCCGAGTTCCGTCACCGAGGGCTCCACTATGAGGCTTATCCTGTTCTCGGAAAGCACCGTGGGCGTCACGTTGAGGCTCACGCCGTACTCCTTGAAGCTCGTGCCCACGTTGCCGTTGTCGCCCAGCTCGGGGAAGGGCATCTCGCCGCCGGCATGGAAGCTCGCGGACTGTCCGGAGGTCACCGCCAGGTTGGGCTCGGCAAGGATGGACACGAGATTTTCGGAAGCGAGCGCGTCGATGAGCGCAGCGAAGTCCGGCACGCCGGCTTCCAGGGCGAAATTGGCCTGCACCGTGGCAACACCCGAGGTGACGGCGTTGTCCGCAAGGCCGAAGCGGAAGCTCTTTCCGCCCCAGGTGTTGGAGCTCGACCAGAACCAGTTGACGCCGAGCTTTTCCGAAATGGTCTTCGATACTTCGGCGATGCGCACGCGAATCACGACCTGGGTCGGCATGGTCACGGTCAGGCGGTTGATGACCTTGCCCATGCGGGCGCCCAGGGTGCCGCGGCCGGTACCCGGGCCGGTGTAGTCGTCGTCGGGCATCTCGTTGGGCGACTCTTCCTCGGAGGAGGTGTTGGAGGCCGCGGTCGTCGCCTGCACCGCTCCCGTGGAGGTGGCCACGAAGCTGTCCAGAAGGGCGATGACGTCCGCGGCCACCTGGGCCGAGGGCACCTCGCCGCTCACCACCACCCCGTCCGACATGGCGGTCAGCTTCAGGTTGAGGGAGGGGAACTCCCGCTTCAACGCGGCCTGCATCTGGCTCGTGTCGAAGGAGACCACTATCTTCGACTGGTGCAGGACGTCGCCGTTCTCGTCCATGACCATGAAGCTCGTGGTACCCGGGCCGGCCCCGTAGACGATGAGCCTGGTGGAAGTGATGACCTGGTAGGTGGCCACCTTGGGCTCGGCCACGAAGACCGTGGCGGCAGGGCTCGCCAGGGTGACGATCCTGGCCTCGTTCACGGTGAGGTTCATGGCGGAAGCCGTGCCGGTCAGCCCGACGAGGAAGGCCAGAAGGACAAAGACGGCCGACGTGATTCTGGCTTGATTCATGTTGCGTCGATTCTCCATGTTGCGAAACCGTTTCGGGAAGCCGGTGAGCAGGATCGGTCCGGGCTGTCAGTCCGTTATGACCGTCTTGGTCGCCGAGCCGAAAATGGCCTGGACTTCCTTGCCGCCGCTCTCGGATGCACGCTGGAAGGCCACGATGTCGCCCGACTTGGTCTCACCCGAATCCCGCGGGCCATCGCCCGCGAAGTCGTTGCTGCACAGGCTCAGGCTCAGCTCCCCAAGGGTGCCGGCCAGGGCGAGCACCTCGGCCTCCTTGGGGGCCACCTCGAGCGTCACGGTGTTCTGGCGCTTCCTGCTGTCTTCCTTGCGGGCCTCGTCCTTGTAGTCGTGGCCCACGTCCCTGTTGACGGCGAGGATGCGCGCGCCCTG
Source organism: uncultured Desulfovibrio sp. (assembly GCA_964635595.1). Classification (GTDB taxonomy): domain Bacteria; phylum Desulfobacterota; class Desulfovibrionia; order Desulfovibrionales; family Desulfovibrionaceae; genus Desulfovibrio. The sequence continues at coordinate 2,521 of CAZWOT010000011.1, read as the reverse complement.
AAGCAGGGTCTTGGAGACAGCGTCCACGCGCTTCTTGCGCTTGTCCCCGGCCACGGTGAGGATGACGTCCACGAGATTGCCGGGACGGAACAGCCCGGCGCCGCCGGTCACATCGTTGACGGCGATGGAGACGGCCCGCTTGCCGTCGCCGAGCACGGTAGGCAGGAAATCCGGGTCCGAGGGCTTCACGAGATCCGCCTCGGTGATGAAGAAGCCGCTTTTCACGTCATTGCGCGGGACGACGCCGCCCAGCATGTTCTGATTTTCCTGGGAGCGGGGAATGAGCTGTTCCGCGGCGATGTTGCGCGCATTCAGCTGATCCGCGTCCGCCTCCCGCCAGGCGATGGCGCGAGGATGGATGAACTTGCCGGCCTCGAGGGGCTGATCCGCCACGAGGAAGGCCTTCTTCCCGGCAACAGAAACGACGTCCTTGTCCTTGCCGGAGGATGAAAGCAGGATCACGCCTGCCATCACCACCAGCAAAAGGGCCAAGCCGTAGATGACGATTCTTTTCATGCCAATACTCCCAAGCCAGGACGCACCGCATACCTTGCGCGCGTCCGGCCGGTCTTGCGCGTTCCACGACCGGGGCCTGTCCGCAAGCTCGCCTCGAAGGACAATTCAAAGTCCGTTTTCAAGTTCATTTTCAATTTGCCCAATTCTGACGATTCCCGATCATTGCCTGCCTCATTCCCCCGAAAAACGTCCGAGCCGCGATGTTTGCCCGACTTTCACATGAGCCAGAGGCAGGCGAGAAAAGCGAGGGCGATGGCCACTCCGTAGGGAAGCGTGGCGTCCCTCGTCTTTTTCAGGGTCTTGAGCCCAAGCACCGCCAACGCCAGCGCGCCTCCCAACAGGGCGGTCCAGAAGGCGAAGGCCGCGAGCTTGCCCGGCAACATCAGGGCGCAGGCGCCCATGAACTTGACGTCGCCTCCACCCATCGCCCGACAGGCAAAAAGGACAAGGCCGACAACGAGGACGATGGCGCACTCGAGAACGCCGGGCATGACGGACAGGACCAGGGCATGCGCGAGCGCCAGCGCCGCAAGCGCTGCGGAAAGGGCGTTGGGAATGCGCCTTGTCCGCAAGTCCGTGTACATGGCTGTCGCTGCCAGCACGGATGCGCCCAGCTTCAGGCCCAGGTCGAGCATCAGCTGCCCGAGCTGGTGGTCGAGGGCAGGGATTCGAGAATCCTGTCGAAGAGTTCCTCGATGGTCTGGTTGAAGACGCCGTCGGTGGACACGATGGCACCGATGACGACCGCGATGCCGGCGGCAAGAACGCCGTACTCGAGGGTGGTGACGCCCTTCTCGTCCTTCAGGAAGTCCTTCACGGACCCCTTCAGGGAATTCACGGAACTCTTGATGGCTTGAACAGCCTTCCTCAACATGTGGTGCCTCCTGATTGCCTTTTTCTCATGACCCTCGTTTTCCCTCGAAGCCTTTTTCGAACCTCATGGACGCAAACGGCCGCGCGGGAAGCGGAGCGGGTCCCAAACTTTCCGCCCGGGCTTGCCTTGCTAAGGTCACGACGGGATATTGAAATGCGAGTTGCGGGCTCATGGGTACTCATGCGCGCAGCCTGGCTGGTGGCCTGTTCTTCAGGCGCTCAAGGTGGCCATGGCTCGGCAAGAAAGTGATGCAGGCCCCAACAGGATGGCCTGCAGCCTGTTCCGAAACGAAACATCATGACGCAATGGCAACCATGTTCACGAACAGGGGACTGACATCGGCCCGAAATTGGACCTGTACCAGCGTCTTTTGCATGGAGAGCTCCCGCAAGGGGTCTATGCTCAAGACATGCCTACGTATCACGGGCCTTGTCATGACGCCAAAACAAACGGGCAATTTGCCAAATCAGGGACAATTGCAAGATATATACCTGTTTTGTTTCTTCAATTTTTCGTTTTGACGAAAAACAACACTGCCCTGATCGCCCTGCGCTGCCTGGAAAGGGGAGTCATTCGCACGTCTTTTCGGTCCATGCCGCAACTCTCCCGGGAATGCCCGCGCGGTGGACGCGTGCCCCGAAACGCCCGACATGTCGGGATGTCCGGTCCCTCAGCTGAAGATTTCGTCGTGGCTCGGCACATGGGCACTTTTCTCGAGCAGGCGGTTGAGCTCCCGCATCTCGCCCTCGGTCAGCCTCTTGCGCAGAATGTCGTCGAAGTCGAGGTAGATGTTGCGCAACACCGAACCCAGTTCCCTGCCCTTGTCCGTGAGCCGCACGCGCACGCCGCGCAAGTCGTCCGGATCCTGCTCGCGCTTCACGTAACAGCCCTTCTCGAGCTTTTCCACGAGCACGGTGGTGGTCGACTTGCTGCGGTGGATGAGACGGGCAAGGTGCGTCATCTTGCAGCTCTCGCGGAGATTGAGATGCTTGAGGATCTCGCCATGCCCCGGCACGATGCCCGCAAAGCCTTCGCGTTCCAGCTCGAGCAGCACGTAACGCGATCCTTCCTTGTGCAGACGCGTGGCGTGCAGGAAGATGGAGCTTGGGGTCGCCTCTCTCACTGTTTGTT
>CAZWOT010000010.1:0-27909 GCA_964635595.1 uncultured Desulfovibrio sp. | reverse complement strand
ACTAGTCAGTTTTGGCTAGAGGAAAAATTGCTAAAAGTTAAGTGCCCAATGTGGGGTCAGGATCGCCTGGCGCGGCTTTTTCGTCAAACGCCGGACTTCCCGACCCACAAGTGCACACGGCTTCGGACCTCCGGGCTGTTCGTGCCCCGGACTCACGGATCATTCGACGCAGCTTCCGGCATCAGCGTGACCACAGGGCGCAAGGGCGGCACATGATACTCATCGCGGGCCAGCGCACGGACATCGTGACCTTCTACACGCCCTGGCTTCTGAACAGGGTGGAGGAAGGCTATGCCCTTGTGCGCAATCCCTTCAATCCACGCTCCGTGAGCCGGTACCGCATCGACCGCTCCGTCGTCGACTGTCTTGTCCTCTGCTCGAAGAACTATCGTCCCCTTCTGCCGCACCTCTCCTGGCTCGACGCCAGGATTCCAGTCCTTGCCGGCGTGACCGTCACGGCCTACGGCAGGGATCTGGAGCCGCGGGTGCCGCCGAAGGACGAGATGGCAGCCCAGATACGCCGGCTTGCGGCCATCCTTGGCCCAAAGCGCATCACCTGGCGCTACGATCCGGTAATCATCACGCCCAGATACTCGGTCGAGTACCACAAGGCCGCATTCTCCTGGCTTTGCAAGAACCTGGCACCCCATGTGGGCGTGTGCGTCTTCAACTTCCTCCACCATTTCCCCGGAATCGCGGCAAGCGGGCTGAGACACGTGGAGACGGAGGAGAAACACGAGCTTGCCCGCCACTTTGCAAGGGAAGCAAGGGCCAACGGCCTTTTCTTGCAGATGTGCGCGGCAAGCGGCGATTTTTCCCATCTTGGCATCAGCATGCGGGCGTGCCTTGCCCAGGAGCTCATCGAGGACTCTCTCGGCGTCGCCTTTCGCAAGCTCCCCCTCAAGGGCCAGCGCCAGGGCTGCCATTGCGTGGACACCCGCGAACTGGGCGCCTACGACTCCTGCGCCAACGGCTGCGTCTACTGCTACGCCAACAGGCACCCGGGCGACATCGCCCGCAACATGCGCCTGCACGACCCGAAATCCCCGCTCCTTCTGGGACACCTGGAGCCCGAGGACGAGGTGCACGAAGCGCCCCAGAAAGGCGATCTTCTGAAAACGAAGGCAGCACCCGGCCTGCCGCTGAAATAGACATCCGGCCGGTCACGAATCCCTGGGGCAGGAGATGCCGCAAGTCCCCGGAAAGGTGCGTCTGTCCATGGAACTGGTCACGAAAAGCGCGGACAGGCAGCTTTAAAAAGTCACGTTTTCAAGGAAAACGTGCTCTTTTGCACGTCTTCCATGAAACTGGCCATAAACAAGGATTTCAGCCAAAGACACATCTATTATGCCTGCCTCGAAAATTCACGAATCTTTGTCTTTTCGTGATTGACACCTTGCCACGAGAATTCTTAAATTCGTGACAAGAGGTGCATGACTTAAGTTCATGGCACCCGAGGAGCGCGCGTCATGTTCGATATCGCCTGTCTGCTTCTGCCCGCAGCGGCCTTTCTCGTCTCGCTGGTGTGCTCGACCGTGGGCATCTCCGGGGCCTTTCTGCTCCTGCCCGTGCAGATGATGCTTCTTGGCACCACGGCCCCTTCCCTGAGCGCGACAAACCAGCTCTTCAACCTCATCGCGACGCCGGCGGGCGTTGCCCGGTACGTGCGCGAGGGGCGCATGGTCTGGCCCTTGGCGCTCATATTGGCCGCAGGCTCCGTCCCGGGCCTTTTCCTGGGCTTCTATCTTCGCGTGACCCTGCTCCCCGGGGGCCGGACCTTCACCCTTTTCGCGGCCTGCGTGCTCCTCTTCCTCGCCCTCACCCTGAAGCCCCGCAGGAAGAATGGCGGGGGCAGGGCTTTTGGCAGTGCGGGCGAAAAGGCCGGCGCATCCCGCGTCACAAACGTGGTTCTCTCGAAAAGGACCCTGGCTTACGACTTCGCAGGCGGGCAGTATCGGGTGGGTGTTTTGCCCCTCTCCTTCACAAGCTTCTGCGTGGGCATCGTGGGCGGGGCCTACGGCATTGGCGGCGGCGCCTTGATAGCGCCCTTCCTTGTCGGCATCTTCCGCCTGCCCATCCACAGCCTGGGGGCCGCCACGCTCTTCTCGACGCTGGTCACGGCCGCCTCGGCCATGGTCGCGGCCTTCCTTTTTTCAGGCATCCTGCCGAACCTCGCCATAGCCCCGGACCTGACGGTGGGCGTGCTCCTCGGGATTGGCGGCGTGCTCGGCATGAGCCTTGGCGCAAGCCTGCAAATGCGCTTCGGAGGCGAGGCCCTGGGAAAGCTTCTGAAGGCCCTCGTCCTGCTCGCGGCCCTGTCCATGGCCGCAAGAGCCCTCCTGGGCTAGAGAAAAACCGGCCCCTATTCGCCCTTGTCCAGCTTCCTTGAGGACGATTTTTTCGTAGCGGTCTTCCCTGCTGCCGTCTTCCCTGCTGCCGTCTTTCCTGCTGCTGGCTCCTGCGCTGCGGCGTCCGTCGCCCCAGCGCCCGTTGCCGCTCCGTCCTTGCTTTCGGCGGCGTTCATGGCCCCGGCCTTGGCTCTGGACCGGGACTGCTGCGTCCGCTTTTTCCTGTCTGCGTTGAAGTACCCAGGCTCCATCTGAAAAATTGTGCTCGGGGCCAGATGGTCGCCAAGCGTCCTGTCGAGCACCATGGTGAAACAGTCCCTGGCGCTCGGCCTCTCGTCGGCCAAAAAGCGGGCCGGGCGCAGGATGCAGTCGCATTGTTTGAGGACGTCCTTTTCGAGAAAGCCGTCCACGCTTGCCACAAGCAGTACGGGCCGGGCACGGATCTCCCGCGAGAGCTCCGGATACGGCATGGTGCCGTCCTTCTTCGGGAACGTGGAGACGCCCGCCACGAGGGGCTTTCTGCGCATGCCGCGGCTTCGGATGTCCTTTGCGGCTTCCCCGATGCCGGGCACGACGAGGATTCCCTCCTTCTCGAGGGCAGCCCGGTCGAGATCGCGGGCAACGTCCTCGGCAAGGTACGCGCTCGAGATGGAAAAGCTCTTCTTCAGGGCCAGAAGCAGGTCCCTCGCGCCTTCGGCGCCCTGTACCGGCTCGAAGACCTTCTTTGCGTATCTGGCGGCCCCGGGCTTTTTCGAGCCCACGAGAAGGACGTGGAACCCCTGATTGAACCTGTGCCAGGCCGATTCCCCGAGTCCCTTGAGAATCTCGGCGTCCTCGCGGTCCAGCACGACCTTGTCCATGAGATCCTGTCGATAATAAAGGGTGTCCTTCAGGCTCTGCCTGCGCCGCCAGGCGGCGATTTCCGCGTGGTTGCCCCCGAGCAGCACCTCGGGCACCTCCTGGCGCTCGAAGCGCGGGGGCCGCGTGTACTGGGGATACTCGAGCAGATTGTTGGAAAAGCTCTCTTCCTCGGCCGAGGCCTCCTTGCCCATGAACCCCGGCACAAGCCTTGCTATGGCCTCCATGACGGCCAGCGCCGCGCTCTCGCCGCCGTTCAGGACCAGATCGCCGATGGAAAGAGGCATGAGCATGGGAAAGAGCGCGAAAAGGCGCTCGTCAAAGCCCTCGTAGCGCCCGCAGACAATCGTCACGTCCTCTTCCCTGGCCAGTCTCTTCATGAGCTCCTGATCCGCCAGATGGCCCCTTGGCGTCATGCACAGCATGGCTCCCGGCGTCGGAATGTTGCGCAGACACGCGGCGAGCGGCTCCACCTGCATGACCATGCCGGGACCCCCGCCGTAGGGCGCGTCGTCCAGATGCCTGTGCCTGTCCGTCGTGTAGTTTCTCGGGTCCGTGACGTAGACCTCCACGAAGCCCGACTGGATGGCCTTGTCCATAAGGCCGCAGGTGAGCGGCGAGTGGAAGAAATCGGGAAAGAGGGTGACGATGTGAAAACGCATGAGAGGCTCTCTGGCTTTGGAATCTGCTTTTCGGGACCGGACCTCGCGGCCGGACTGCGGCGGCTGGCGGGAGGGGACCAGGGCCCCCTCGAGCCCCGCGAACGATCACAAATTTCGCCCGCCATTGCAAGCCGTGCCCGAGTTCACTGCAAGTGCTCATTGCAAGTGCTCATTGCAAGTGCTCGTTGCAAGTGCTCGTTGCAAGGGCTCCCTGCCAGTGCTCCATGCCAGTGCTCCATGCCCGAAAGTCCCTTGTTCGACCCTGAACCAAATGCCTTGCGCAATTCGCAAAACTGCCGCATTCCCGCCAAAATCGGCCGCGCTCCCCCTTGCGCTTTTTCGGGAAATATGCTTTTTGTCACCTTGCGCGTGGCGGCCCAGGCCGCCCAAAAGACTGTCCGTCGCCCGCCCTGAGGGGTTCCTCAAGGTCCGGGTTGCCCGAACAAGGCTTCTTTTGCTTCCCGCTTGTCCCGAAGTCTCAAGGCAGGACTTCAGGATGCGGAAAGTCCGGGGCCCAGGAGGGCAAAAAGCCCCCTGGATGCCGCAAGGCGGGCGCACCCCCAGCATCGATAAAAAAAACACGCTTTTGAGCCAGGCACTGAGACCTCGTTAGACCTATCCGGACGCATCTCGCTCGATGCGCCTTTTGCCGTATCCCTGCAATGGCAGGGGTGCGGACAAGACCACGCGCCAGCCTTCTCATTGTACGGGCCTTGAGGGTCCGGGGAACACATTGGCAATGCAGGAGGGAAGATCCCCCCCCTTCGCATTCGTCCAGGGTTGCTTTGCACGTTCCCCGAACACGCGTTCCTGCCCCCGGGAGGCGCCCGCTTCTTGCGCGGCGAAACTCCCCGCATCGGGACAAAATGCGTCCATAAACGCCTCAAGGTCAGGGACCACCCCAGGGACACCCCAGGGACACCCCAGCGACACGCTCCCGCTCGCCCGCCCTCCCCGGGCCGGGCGCATGTATGGATTTGGGATGCGTTCAAGCAAAGGACCTCAAGCAAAGGACCACGCACACATGGCAGAGAACAAAGATCTCGACGCGGGCACGGACACGGAGAAGAAGACCACGAGGCGCGCGTCGACGAGAAAGGCCGCCGACACGGCCGAGAAGACCGCGACCGTGACCCGCAGGACCTCGACAAGGACCAGAAAGGCCGATGCCGCCGAAGGCGCGACGACGACCACAAGACGCCGCGTTCGCGCAGGCGCCTCCCAGGACGAGGACATCCCATCCATTTCCATAGCCGACGAGCTTTCGCACGCTCGCAAGGCCGCCGCGGACACGGCCGACCTCGCCGAGCCCGTGACCTTCGATGCGGCCGAGGCGACGGCGCCCGCCGGCGACGAGCCTGCCGGCGAGTACGGCTCCTTCTCCTCCTTTGTCTCGGAGCTCAAGGGCGACGGCGCAGCCCCCGCCCCCAAGAAGCGGGGCCGGTCGGCCAAGGCCAGGGCCGCCGAGGCGGACGCCGAGGAAAAGCCCGCCAGGACGCGGACCACCCGCACGAAGAAGACCGCGAAAGCGGAAGTCGAGGAGACTGCGGAAGCGGCCGTCGAGGCCGAGGCCGAGGAAAAGCCCAGGCGCGGGCGCACGAAAAAGAAGGACGCCGAGGCCGCCAGGGCCGCCGAGGAAGCGGCCGCAGCCGAAGCGCCTTCTGCCGACGAAGAGGATGACGGTGCCGGGGACGAGGGCAGCGGCGGGAGCGAGGCCCAGGAAATTCCCCCGCTGGACGAGGAGACCGCCAACCTCGTCGAGCAGATCATCAAGACCATCAGCCTCCAGGAGCAGCGCGCTTCCTCGGACGAGGACATGACGCCCTTCCTGGCCCACTTCCAGTACGGCGACGGCCGCGTCGAGACCACCGTCATCGGCACCTCCGACTCGCCCGCCGTGTTCTGCGAGGCCGAGCCCGACCGCACCACCTGCTTCTTCCGGACCTGTCGCCATGTGCAGGTGCAGGACGGCGAGGACACGCCCCTTCCCGCGGAAGGCTTCTGGATTCCCCCGCACCCGGCTCCCAAGGCCCAGCCGCAGCAGAAACAGGAAGCGCCCCTCGACAACGAGGCCGAGGCCCGCACCATGTTCGAGCGCGCCGAGGCCGCCGCCAGGCTCGTGCCTGGCGGCCGCGCGCCGCGCGTGCTCCTGTGCTGGGTCGGCAAGGTGGACATCAGCGCATCCCTGCGCCAGGACACCATCAATCCCGGCCCCATCCGCATGCTGCTCGAGCACATGGTGCCCTTCGACTTCGTGGTGGTCCTGACGGCCCAGAACCAGAACGTGGTGGACACCCTCCAGAGCTGGCTCACCCCCGTGGTCCCGGCCGACAAGCTCATGGTGCGCAGAACGCCCGTGCATGATCTCACCGACCACGCGGCCATAGCGAAGACCGCCCAGGAGGTCGTGGAAGGCCTCAAGGGCGCCTTCAACCTCCCCGACAACGGCGAGGGGCTGGTCTTCCACCTCTCCCCCGGCTCACCCGTAACCCACGCGGTGCTGCTCCTGCTCGCGTCCACCCGCTACAAGGGCATCACCCTCATGTCCACCAAGCTCACCGGCGTGGGCAAGGACCCGGACATCCTGACCATTTCCGTTGCCGACATGCTGGGCGACTTCGTGCCGGACGACGCCGTGCCGAACATCCATTCCACCAAGCCGGCCGTCCAGGGCGCCGAACCCAGGAACGACAAGAAGCGTTCGGCCCCGGCCCCCATCGTCGCCAAGCCGAGGCACAAGTTCAAGGCCAAGGATCTCATCCAGCGCTTCCGCGGCATCCGCGGCAAGATGCCCGCCAGCACTCCCAAGGAGTCCCGCGTCCAGGTGGTGGGTCTGGACGGCGGCCTCTCCGCCGTCGACTTCGAGATCCCCCAGGCCGCCAACGAGGAAAACAGCCTGCGCGCCCCGCAGGTGAGCATCGGCAAGCCCACCCGCATCTCCGCCACGGCCCTGCAGCCCGGGCCCGGCGATCCGCCGAGCATTTCCCACGCCCTGGGCGAAATCTACAAGCGCATGTCGCGCGTGGCCTCCATGTACGTGCCGGTTCTTCTCCTTGGCGAGTCCGGCACCGGCAAGAGCCGCCTTGCCCGCTTCCTCCACGAGTGGAGCGCCAGATCCGGCAAGTTCGTGAGCCTCGACTGCGCGGGCCTCACCGACGAGATGTTCTACGTGGAGCTCTTCGGCCGCGCCGGCATCGGCGGCGTGCGCCCCCGCGAAGGGGCCTTCCGCCGCGCACGCTCCGGCACCCTCTTCCTCGAGAACGTGAACAGGCTCACCCCCACCCAGCAGAGCATGATCGTGCGCATTCTGGCGCCCATCGGCGAAACCAAGGTGAACCTGCCCCAGCAGACGCCCTACCCGGCCTGCCAGGCAAGGGTGCGCATCATCGCCTCCTCGGACCCGGGCCTTCTGACGGACGTGCGCCAGGGACGCTTCCGCACCGATCTCTACTACCGCCTTGCCGGCGTGAGCACGGTGCTGCCGCCCGTGCGCGACTACACCTACGAGGAGCGCGAGAACCTTCTGCGCAGCTTCCTTGTCGCCCTGCAGCAGAAGATCGGCGTCTTCTGGAACTTCTCCGGCGACGCCTGGCAGACGCTCATCGACGAGAAGTGGCCCGGCAACCTTCGCGAGGTCTCCCGCGTCCTGCAGCAGATATGCCTGTTCTCGGACGCCGATTCCACCATCACCCGCGAGCAGGTGCTGCGCCAGCTGCGCCAGGGCCGTGTCGACCGCGACCAGGCGGACTTCGAGCCCATGGCCTTCGACGACCCCGAGCCGGCCTCCCAGTCCTGTGCCGCGGACGACTTCGGGCCCATCATGGAAAGCGGTCCGGACGAGTACTACGAGGAGGAAACGGGCTACATCCCGAGGAAGAAGGACAACGGAAACGGCGACTTCTTTGTCCTCGGCTCCGGCCAGAACCTCGACGACACGTTGAGCAACATGCGCATGGCGAAGATCGCCGAGGCCATGGCAAGGACCAACGGCAACCGCAACGAGGCGGCCAAGCTCCTCGGCCTCTCCTACGTGCAGCTCAACTACACCCTGAAGCACATGCAGGAGGAAGGGGAGGAATAGCCCTCCAAATCCCTGACCGGGCGGGCGGCCCAAACCGTCATGGCCCAAGGACGCTTGAAGGCGGCGCTTCCCCTTGCGGGAAACGCCGCCTTTTCCCTGTTTTGCTTTCTTTTGGACAAGCCCCTGTCAGTTCGCGTCGCCTGGCTGGGCAGCTTCGGGGACGTCCAAAGCCTGCTCGCCCGAAGCTGCCTCGGGGGTCGGCTCCTCGGCTGCGCCTGCGCCATCCTTCTCCAAAAGCCCGAAGTCGAGCTTCGGGTTCTTCATGCGGATGCTGGAAACGATGGCGTCCACTTCCTCGTTTTCGCCCACGAGCAGGAGCACGCCCACCTGCTGGGCCTCCTCGTCGATGGTGGCGATGAGCAGGGCATCGTTTTCCTGAATCTTGCCGCGGTACTCGACCCTGCGGTCGGTCTGGGAGACCACGTCCATCTTCGCCTCGAAATTGGCCATGTTGGCCGTGGACTCCTCGGCAATTTCCTTCAGGTTCTTGCCGAGATTGGGCACCACGGACACGGTGATGGCCGAGCGCGAGCCCTGGGAACGGGGCGCGAAGCCGGCAAGGCACATGTTTTCCGTGCACTCCATGCCGTCGGGGATGTTGGTGACCCAGCCCTCGGCGAGATCTATGGAAAAGGGCGCCAGATGCTCCGTTCTCGCGTGAGAGACGGGCTCCTCGCCCGAGCCGCAGGCGGAAAGGAGCAGCGCCCCCGAAAGGGAGAGGGCCAAAACTGCGTGTTGCAGCATTCGTTTCATGAAATGTTCCTTCGTGTTGGTGCTGGATGACATGGGAACATGGCTCATGCGTACTTGACGGCCACCTTGCAGGTCTTTTTGCTGAAAGCCATGCCCCAGTGGGCAATCTTCTCACAGCCCTTGGCTCTAAGCTCCATATCGTAGTTGCGGACCTCAATTTGCTCGAGAGCTTCCTGAACCTTCGACTCCAGATTTTCCTTCTCCTCGCCTCTTTTGATCTCAATGATTGCCCCACATTTGTTGTCCTCTACCATCAGATCGAACACACCTTCACCGGCCTCCCTGTTTGAAACCACGCGATAGTCGAACATGAATGCACCCAACAACAAGGCATGATAAAAGCCTTCCTTGTCCTTGTAGTCGCGAAAACTGGCGCTCTGCATCAGCTTGTCACTCAACAATTTCTCAAGTCCTTGTGCGTCGCCCGCCCAGAATTTCCTCAAAAATTCTTTCTGATCATCTGATTTCAGAAACTGACCAAACCATTTTTTAATTTCTCTTTCAAAGGCTGAATACACTTCCTTGTTGGGAATAGCGAGGAGAGTATTTCCTTTTAAGTGCTCATTGTAGCAGTGTTCAATATCATTCGATCCGGTAAGATATCCCGTAAGAAAAAGAAGAGTCCAGAAATTGTCAATACTTACATTCACTTCGTCGTAATCCATCGATTGATTGATGGATGCGGAGATCGTTTTTCCCTCCATCAGTGCCTGCATATGTTTGAGAATATTTAGAGGAACGTGCCCTGCGAACCCCTTAAGTATATGATTCTTGCTTGTATTTACCCAATAGTCATCTGGTTCCAATTCAGGGACCGTCTGCATATCCTCCGCGCAGGACATGACGCTCAAGGGGCAGTAGATATCCTCGCGCTTCCCGAAATGATAGCCATCATACCACGTCCTTATCTCATCTCGCCTGTCAACGAGCCCGGCACCAGCAAGAACATCGTCGACCTCTTGCTGATTGAAACCAAAGAGATCATCGTATTTCGTCTTTTTGGCAATATCATAATTAGTGACGTTGTTGGCATCGCTGAAAAGACTTTCGATGCCTACACGCAAAATACCTGTAATTATGGCAAAATTGAGGTGTTCATTGCCCTTCAGTACAGTCCCATAAAAGCTCTGCATGATCGGCAACATCTCATTGTAGTATTTATGATAAAAAGACTTTGACAGCGGATCATCATACTCATCAATTAATAATATGGTTTTTTTCCCATGATGGGCTGAAAGAATTTTTGTTAATAAAAAAGGTGCATCCATCAAATCATTATATTCAGCTGTTTTATCACAAAGTTTTTGAAATGACTTTTTGTCTTCACTATCTACTGCTTGGCTTTCCAGCACCTCTGCCGCATGCAAACGGGATACTTCACTAATTAGTTTTTTTAAGGATTTCATGGACTCTGAAAAAGTTGGTTTGCCAACTCTTTTCATGTTCAGGAAGAGGACGGGATATTTGTTCATCCACTCCTGGCAGAGCCTTTCATTGGACATCACCTTCAGCCCGGCGAAGAGTTCCCTGCCCTGGCTCTCCATTTTCCTGTCGAAGAACGCCGCGAGCATGGACAAAAATTGGGTTTTTCCAAAACGCCGAGGCCTGGTGAAAAGGGTAGCTCTGTGGGGAACACGAAAGAACTCTGGATCGTTCCGACTTTGAAGAAACTGCTCGATGAACCACGTTTTGTCTACATAATAGCCGCGACCTTTGCGCACAACCACAAAGTCTTCGTCGAGGACGATGTCGAGTGCCATAGTTGTTGCTCCCCGGAATTTTCCGTGTTGTCTTGCAGTGGAGGACAACTTTCAAACAATCTTGAACACTTTTTGCTGTCTACCACGCGGGGCCTTGCCGGTCAAAAACCGGGCGGCACAACGCAGGACCCCGGCCATGCTTCCTTGCCGGCTTTTCGTTGATACCAAACGCCCTGTCGTGGGAGTTTTTCAGGGCTTGAGCGAAACGGAGACAAGCTCCTCGTGGCGCATGCGGCCGTTCTCGTTGACAGAGCGGCAGAAGGCGAAGCGGCCGGCCCCAAAGGCGGGCGCCTTCATCATGGGCAGCTGCTGGAGGCTGTCCCGCAGAAGCTCCACCTGCTCGCGTCCCTCCCGCGTGCGCACGCTTTCCTTGAAGCGGATGCGCGCAAGGGTGATGTGAGGCTTGTAGGGCCTTTTGTCCACGGGCACGTGCCGTGCCGCCACCTCGTCAACCGCCTTCTTCAGGTTCAGCAGGGGAGGCGTGGCCGCGAGGGTCAGGGCCGCGACCACTTCCCTCGGGCCCGTCACGAATATCCAGGACGACAGGAAGGAAAGCTGGAAGTCGGGCATCTCGATTTTCGCGAAATCGGCCTTCATGGCCGGAATGAGCACGTTGTCCACGTTGCCGAGAAAGCTCAGCGTCACGTGCACGTTGCGCCCGTCCACCAGGGTCAGGCGACGGATGGGTAGCGCAAGGGGCCCATCGTTCGTCCACGCATGCCCCATGCGCTTCAGATCTGCCATGAAGGAACGGGCCTCGCCCGCCACGGGTATGGCAAGAAAAAGCCGCGACTGATCGCGCGTGATGATGAACTGCGGCTGCCGCCTGGCGCCGCTCTTCACAACGCTCCCCTTCCCTTCAGACATGGGGCTCGCTCCTTGTTGCGTATGCGTCTGGCCGCCAGTTCTGCGCGGCAAAGCTCCTGCCCCGACGTCTGCCCGATGCCGAATCCCGGCCGGGGCAACGAAAGAGAATCTTGCACTATTTGTGGGGGATGGGGGGAGCCCGCCACAAACAGCTTGAGGGGTCGGGACGGGTTGTCACGCTTCGCGTGCTCGGGGGCGCTGCCCCCGGTCCCCCGCCTCGCGCCGCCGAGGAGGCTCAGCCCTCTGATCCCCCATAAAAAGTGCAAAACCCTGAAAATTTAGGATGACATGGGAACATGGCTCATACGTACTTGACGGCCACCTTGCAGGTCTTTTTGCTGAAGGCCATGCCCCAGTGGGCAATCTTCTCACAGCCCTTGACTCTGAGCTCCATATCGTAGTTGCGGTGCTCGATTTGCTCGAGAGCTTCCTGAACCTTCGCCCCCAGATTTTCCTTCTCACGGCCTCTTTTGATCTCGATGACGGCCCCGCATTTGTTGTTCTCGACCATCAGGTCGAACACGCCTTCACCGGCCTCCCTGTTTGAAACCACGCGATAATTGAACATGAATGCACCCAACAACAAGGCATGATAAAAGCCTTCCTTGTCCTTGTAGTCGCGAAAGCTTGCACTCTGCATCAGCTTATCATTCAATAAATTCTCAAGCCCTTGTGCGTCACCCGCCCAGAATTTCCTCAAGAATTCTTTCTTGTCATCAGGTTTCAGGAACTCCCCAAACCATTGCTTAATTTCTCTTTCAAAAGCTGAATACACTTCCTTGTTGGGAATGGCGAGAATGGTATTTCCTTTTACGTGTTCATTGCAGCATTTTTCAATATCATTCGAGCTGGTAAGATATCCAGTAAAGAAAAGAAGCGTCCAAAAATTGTCAATATTTGCATACACCTCGTCGTAATCCATCGATTGATTGATGGATGCGGAGATCGTTCTACCCTCCATCAGTGCCTGCATATATTTGAGAATATTTAGAGGAACGTGTCCTGCGAATCCTTTGAGTATGTGATTCTTGCTTGTCTTTACCCAATAATCCACTGGCTCCAAGTCGGGTTTCGTCCGCAACTCTTCCGCATAGGACATGACACTGAAGGGGCAATATATACCCTCGCGTTTCCCAAAACAATAGCCGTCATACCACTCCTTGATTGCGTCACATTTTTCTTCCAATCCGGCGCGCTCAATAAATTCATCCAGCTCTTGCTGGTTAAATCCAAACAAATCTTCATATTTCACAGTTTGTGAAATATCATAACATTTGACGTTATTTGCATCACTAAAAAGGCTATTCATTCCGAAACGTAAAATACCTGTAACTATAGCAAACTTGAGATAATTATTTCCTTTCAATACATTTCCAAAAAAGTGCTGCATTAAAGGCATAATTTTATCATAATAGCCATAGTAGAATGCCTTGGACAACAAATCATCATATTCATCAATTAACAGTATGACTTTTTTCTCATGATGAAGCGAAAGAACTCTTGTCAACAGGAGAAGGGATCTTTTCAGGTCCGTCAGGCTTCCAGTCCGGTCGACAAGTCCACGAAAACGTTTCTTGTCAGCGGAAGATACCCTGGGGCTTTCCAGAATTTCTTCTTCGTACTGCAGGCACAGTTCGCCAATCAATGCATGCATGCCATTTATGGTCTCTGAATAGTCTGGTTCGCCAATACTCTTCAAAGTCAAAAAAATTACAGGATATTTATTCATCCACTCTTGACAGAGCCTTTCGTTGGACATCACCTTCAGGCCGGCGAAAAGTTCCCTGCCCTCAGCCTCCATTTTCCTGTCAAAGAACGCCGCAAGCATGGACAGGAACAGTGTTTTTCCGAAACGCCGAGGCCTGGTAAAAAGGGTAGCCCTGTATGGCACACGAAAGCACTCCGGGTCTTCCCGGCTTTGAAGAAACTGCTCTATGAATCCCGTTTTGTCGACATAGTAGCCGTTGTCTTTACGGACTTCCACAAAGTTCTCGTCGACGACAATTTCGAGTGCCATGGTCGTTGTTCCCCGCGTTTTCCATGCTGCCTCGCGCTCGAGGCCAATGGTCGAGGCCAGTTTTCAGGAAATCTTGGACGCTCATTGCTCTCTAGCACGCGGGGCCGTGCCCGGTCAAAAGCCGAAGCGGATCGTTTGCGAGAGCCTGGACGGCGTGCGCAGACTTTCGTTTCAAGTGCAACCTTTGAGTGCAACCTTTGAGTGCAACCTTTGGCTGCCTCTGCCGATTTGAGTGCTGTCGCCGCCGTGAGCCGGGCTTCTGCGGGAGAGGGCACTCCCTTCACTGGCCCAGGCAGACGCCGTTGGCCCCTTGCCTTCGCAGCGTCAGCTTTTCAAGGCCAAGCCTTGCGCGTCGCTTGGCTCCGCAGCCTTGTAAAAGCCCCGCGCGAAAAGCAACGGAGCTTTTTGCGCGGGGCGTGAGGAGAAAAGGGAGTTTCGGCCGGCTTTGTCGCCAGCAGGGCTGTCTGGGCCTGCGTCCTGCAATTTGCAGGAGACGCCGCCACTCGGGGCCCAGGGGGCACCAGGCGCCGAACGCATTTCCCGGGGCTTGATCCTACGGCCTGGAGAAGCCGAACCTGGCGAGGATGGCCTGGCCCTCGTCGCTCAGGACGAAGTCCACGAACTTGGCGCCGTCGGCGGCGTTCTTGCCGGTGGTGGCCACGGCGATGGGGTAGGAGACGGGCTCGTGGTCCTCGACCACGGCCACGATCTTCACCTTCTCGCCGGCGTTGAGGGCGTCGGTGCGGTACACGAAGCCGGCGTCCACCTCGCCGCGGGAGACGTAGTCAAGCGCCTGGCGCACGGAGGAGGAGTTGATGTACTTGGGGGAGAGCTTGTCCCAGAGCTGGGCGTTGGTCAGAGCTTCCTTCGTGTAGCGGCCGGCGGGCACGGAATCGGGATTGCCGATGGCGATGCGCTTGACGGCGTCGGTGACGAGGCTCGCCACCTCCTTAACCTCCACCTTGCTGTCGGAGGGCACGATGAGGACGAGGTCGTTCAGGGCAAAGTTCTTGCGGGTGGCGGGGTCGATGAGCTTGCCTTCCTGGGCCTTGTCCATGGTGGCCTGGTCGGCGCTCGCGAACACGTCCACGGGGGCGCCTTCCTGCATCTGCTTCAAGAGCGGGTTGGA
The DNA here is from genome assembly GCA_964635595.1 of uncultured Desulfovibrio sp. Lineage (GTDB taxonomy): Bacteria > Desulfobacterota > Desulfovibrionia > Desulfovibrionales > Desulfovibrionaceae > Desulfovibrio. The sequence continues at coordinate 13,434 of CAZWOT010000010.1, read as the reverse complement.
GGCCGCGTAGTTGGTGAGCACGTTGACGGACCCGTTCTTTTTCACGAACTCGGCCTTGATGGCGTCAAAGGCGTTGGTCAGCGAAGCCGCGCCGGACACGTAGAGGTCCTCGGCCTTGGCCTGGGTGGAAAGGCCCAGACCCGCAGCCAGAACGAGAGCAAGAACTGTTTTTTTCAAATCCATGGGAATACGCTCCTCTTTGAAAAATGAAGTGGGGGTGAAGAGATTGACCAGGAACTTCAATCTTTTGGGGTTTGCTCCCCCAAAAGGCCCGGGCTTTGGGCCATGCCCGTACTCATGGTCCGGACCCTGGGCCCTCGGGGGGTTGAAAAAATCTCGCCTTTGCGGGAAGACGTGACTTGCGCCGTGCCCGGAAACTTCGGCACGAATTTCGGCCTGTTCGGGGCCAGGCCTCTCGAACTCCCCAACGCCCCGGGACCCCCGCAACCCACATGAAGCAGCTCGGAAGCAAAGAACTCCATGTCCTGACCGAGGCCTGGCTCGACTGGACGCGCATGGCCCCCAACGACAACCAGCTGCGCAGCCGCGAGCGCCTTCTGCTCGTCTTTCTGCTCATCCGCCACGGCGCCCTGCGCCTGGGCGAGGCCCTGCAGATCAACGATCTCAAGGACTTCGACTACCCCACCTGCACCATCCGCGTGGGCGGCACCCGCGGGCGCGAGGTGCAGATACCGGAAAAGGCCATGGAGGCCATCCGCGATCTGGTGAACTCCCCGCGCATGCTCAGGCTTCGGGGCATCATCACCCACATGGACCAGGGCTACGTGCGCAAGCGCTTCTATGCCATGGCCCCCCTGTGCGGACTCTCCAACCAGAGCGTGGGTCCCCAGGTCATCCGCCAGTCGCGGGCAACGGAGCTTCTCCAGGCCAACATCCCCCTGAACATCGTGCAGAAGTTCCTTGGCCAGCGCTCTCCGGTGCAGACGGCGAACTTCATCACCTTCACGGACGAGGACGCGAGGCGCATCGTCCACAACCACCTGCGCCAGGAGGCCCTCAAGCGCTCCTCGGCCAGAAACGCCTTCACGGGCACGGTGACGCGGCTCGACGTGGACAAGGTGTCTGCGCTTGTGGAGCTCACGACCCTCGAGGGGCTGCGCATCCACTCGCTCATCACCGTGGAGAGCGTGCAGAGGCTCGACATCCACCTCGGGCAGCTCCTCAACGCCACCGTCAAGGCGCCCTTTGTCATGCTCGAGCGCGAGCGGGGCGATCTGAACGCTAGCAACCGGCTTTGCGGCACGGTTTCCGGCATCAACCGCGGCATCGTGGAGAGCTGCGTGGTCGTGGACGTGTCCGAGGGCGTGACGCTCTGCTCGATCTTGAGCACCGACGAGCTCGAGGACCTCGAAATCGCCGAGGGCGGGCGCGTGAGCGTCTTCTTCTCGCCCTTTTCGGTGGTGCTGGGACTGCCGGAAGACTAGCAGGACGGGGTCTGGAAGGCCCCAAAAAGAGTTTTCAGGCGGCGTTCTCCTTTCTGGTGTTGTTGACGTCCTGGACGAGGGAGAGAAGCGCCCTGCGGCTTTCCTCGCCAGTGCCCCGATAGGAGCTCCAGTCCTCGCAGCGGCACACCCTTCCGTTGGCGAAGAAGATGAGCGTGTCCGCGAAGGCCTCCACGTCGTCGGGATCGTGGGTGATGATGGTCATGGGAATCTTCCAGTCCTCCAGAAGATCCCTCACCTCCTCGCGCATGCGCACGCGAAGAAGCGGGTCGAGAGCCGAGAAGGGCTCGTCGAGCAGAAGGATGCGCGGCTCGGCCGCAAGGGCGCGCGCGAGCGCCACCCTCTGGCGCTGGCCGCCGGACATCTCGGCAGGAAGCCGGTCCCAGAGGTTGTCCACCTCGAAGCGGTCCAGAAGCTCGTGGGCGCGCTTTTTCGCCTGGGGCGAGAGGCGCCCGAAAAGGCCCGAGAGCGAGAAGCCCACGTTGTCGAGGGCCGAGAGATGGGGAAAGAGGGCGTAGTCCTGGAGCAGGTAGCCCACGTGGCGGGTTCGTGCTGGACGGTTGATCCGTGCCTTTGAATCGAAGAGCACGTCGCCGTCCACCTCGATATGGCCCTCGTCCGGACGCATGAGACCCGCTATCATCTGCAGGGTCAGGGTCTTGCCGGAGCCCGAGGCCCCGAAAAAGACCATGTGGGCCGCCGAGGACTCCACGTCGGCCACGAGGTTGAAATTGCCGTGGGCGCCCTGGAGGCGCTTCTTGACGTGCAGGGAAATCATGCGCCCGCCTCCTGTCCGGCAGCGCCCGTCCCTTCGGCACCGCCCTTGTGCTTCTTCCTGCGCCTGCCCTTGCCGATGCGCGCGGAAAGGAAGCTGTCCGCGGCGACCAGGATGGAGAGGCAGATGAAGGAGGTGAGGAGCACGAGCGAGAGGGCCTTGGGGTCGTCCCCGGCCTGGAAGGCGTCGTAGATGGCGAGCGCCAGGGTCTGCGTGCGGCCGGGGATGTTGCCGGCAATCATGAGGGTCGCGCCGAACTCGCCCATGCCTCGTGCGAAGGCCAGCATGGAGCCTGCCAGAATGCCCCGCCAGGCAAGGGGCAGGGTCACCATGAAGAAGATCTTGCCCTCGCTGGCGCCAAGGGTCCTTGCCGCGTCCTCGTAGCGCGAGTCCACGGACTCGAGCGCCGCTCTGGCGGACTTGTAGATGAGCGGAAAGACCACCACCGTGGCCGCGACAACGGCGCCCTGCCAGGTGAAGATGACCTCGATGTGCATCTTCGCCAGAAAGTCGCCCAGAAGGCCCCTGCGGCCCACAAGCAGAATGAGGTAGTAGCCGAGGACCGTGGGCGGCAGGATCATGGGCAGCGTGCAGAGCGCGTCCAGGACTTTCGAGGGGAAGGATTTGCGGCGCATCTGGAACCACGCGACCGCAAGGCCGGTGACAAGCGCTATCAGGGTCGCCAATCCCGCCACCTTCAGGGACAGGTAGACTGGAAACCACGGTGGTATGGGCAAATCCCAAAGCATGCACAAATCCCCTTGCAAGGCACGAAAAAAACTGGCGTCCAGAGTATCACGCCGGGCCTTGCAGGCAACATGGGCACGCTTTTTGGCGAAAAGAGGAAAGAAGACGGGAAGTCTTGTGTCCGATACGCCGCCTCCAGGCCCTGCCTCAAAAGACGTCCTTGCCTCTTTTTCAAAAGGATGCCAAAGAGTTGCCCGGCACTTGTCACGATTTTCCAGAAACGATCCGTGACATTTTGGCTGACCTCGATTTCGTGAAAAATCGAAGCATTGCGCCAGACACTCCTTTGGGCGGTTCATGCTGCCCCAAAAAAGCGTGACCAAATACGGACATGAAGAAAACCTGCAGGGCTCCGAGGCGCGCAAGAAGAGACCCCCGCCCTGCCCGCGCTTCTGCGGACAGGACGGGGGTCTGCCGGTTGCCGGGGCCCTGGGTCCCGAATCTTTGGAAGATGCGGCTAGCCGGCCACTTTCGCGTCCACGGTCTCGACCACCGCCATCTCGTCGCCGGGACGCACCACGCCGCCCGCGAGAATGCGGCAGAAGACGCCCTTCTTCGGCATGATGCACGAGCCCACGAGCTTCTTGATCTCGCAGCCGTTGTGGCAGCTCTTGCCGATCTGGGTGAGCTCGAGGAGCACCTCGTCGCCTATGCGAAAACGCGTGCCCACGGGATAGGAGGCAAGATCCAGTCCCTCCGTGGTCAGGTTCTCGGCAAAGTCGCCCGGGTGGACGTCCGCGCCCATGCGGCGCATGAGCTCGATGTCCTCGATGCCCAGAAGGCTCAGCTGCCTGTGGGTTCCGTCGGCGTGGGAGTCGCCCTGGATGCCGTGGTTGGCGACGAGGGTGACGGATTCCTGGTTCTGCTTGCGCATCCCCTTGGTTATGCTTGTATTGACAGCGACTACGCGCATGATTGACCTCCGGTCGATGAAAGGCGCCCCCTCGAGAGCCCCGCGCGAACTTTGGCTGGATGCCGAAAGGACGGCGACATGCGGCAAGGGGCGAGCCTGCGGCAAGGAGCCTGCTACATGGACTTTTTCGTGGCTACGGCCCTGGACGCGTGTCTCCAATGCTCGGGAGCTGCGGCCCAGCGCAGCCACGATCTGCCGTCTGTCGAAATTCCTACTTCAGACGCCCTTACTGGGGCAACGCCCTTTTGGGGCCGCACTTCAAGGGGTTGCGCTCTCCCGAATCCTCCGAAATCCGCCATTTTGGCCGATACAAAAGACCTCCTCCCCTCTTGTGGGGTAGAGAGACATACCCGATTTTTCACCGGACGTTTCGGCCTTCACCAACGCCCCGCAAAAGGGTAGAATTTCGGCCGAACATATTGCCGAAAGGCGCCTTGTCGGCAAAGCCCGCAAAAACCGCGACAAAACGTTTCAAGAACTTGAGATCATGGAGGAAACAGCATGATCGGCAAATACACCCCGCAGGAATATTTCGACAAGGTGCTCGCCTTTCACGGGCACGCGGCTCCCGGCGTCCTCATGGGCGGCTACCTCGTGGAGGCAAGCCGCTCGCAGCTTGTGGAGGGATGCCTCTTCGACGTGGTGGTCGAGAGCAAGCAGTGCCTGCCCGACGCCGTGCAGATTCTCACCCCCTGCACCATCGGCAACGGCTGGATGCGCATCCTCGACCACGACATCTACGCCGTGGTCCTCTACGACAAGTACACGGGCGCAGGCTGCCGCTCCTGGCTGGATCCGGCCAAGATGAAAAACTTCCCCACCACCTACGAGTGGTTCTACAAGCTCAAGCCCAAGAAGGAGCAGGACTCGAAGAAGCTCCTTGCCGAAATCCTCGAGCACGGCGGCGAGATGATTTCCTCGCGCCTTGTGCAGATGCACGCGGACTTCCTCGTGCGCAAGGGCAAGGGCGCGGTCGCCACCTGCCCCGAGTGCGGCGAGGCCTACGACGGCACCTTCGGCCCCAAGTGCCCGCTGTGCACCAACGGCCGCGTCTATGACTTCGTGGGATAGATCTTCGTGGGGCAAGACCATGACGCTGGACATTCAGGCCTTCAGCAAGCGTCTGCAGGAGCTCGGCTTTTCAGCCGAACAGGCGGACGGACTCGCCGCGCTCCAAAAGGAGCGTGAGGAAGCCTTGCTGAATGCCTTGCTGAATGCCTTGCTGAATGCCTTGCTGAATGCCTTGCTGGAGACATTGCAGGCGGCGTCAAGCCCGACCGGAACTTCTCGATTGCAGGCGGCCTCAAGCCCGACCGGAACTTCTCAATCGCAGCCGGCCCGGCGGATACGGGGCCGGGTGACGGAGCTTGCGGCAAAAGGGAACTATGGCCAGGGGGAGATCAGGGTCAGGGACATCCTGGCTGGAAGCCCGCGCGACGTGTACGTCCTTCTCGAGAGCGAGGACTACCGGAAGGCCATTTCCGCCCATGGGGACTGCCGGATGGTCGAACTCTCCGGGAGACTCGTTCAGTCGGGTCCGGAACTGAGACTCATGCCCTGCGGCCCTCTGGAAGTTCTCCCCACGAACTCGGACGCTGACGGGGACGGGGACGCGTAGCGAAAGACACGAAGCCCGCCGGGGTGCCAGGTGCTGTCGGCACCCCGAACCCCCAAGATCCGAGGTTTTCCATGCCCCGCTTTCCCTGGACTCAGGAAGAGGCCGACGCCCTGAAGACAAGGGACGAGACGCTTGCCCGCTTCATGGAGCTTGCAGGTCCCGTCGAGCGCGAAATCATGCCGGACCTCTTCAAGGCCCTTGTCCACGCCATCGTGGGCCAGCAGATATCCTCGAAGGTCCAGGCACGGATCTGGGAAAAACTTCTCGCAAAGGTTGGCGAGGTCACGCCCCAAAGCATTCTAGCCCTCTCCGAGGACGATTTGCGCGAGGTGGGGCTCTCGGCCCGCAAGGCCCGGTATGCCCTTGGAGCAGCACGGGCCTTTGCATCCGGCGAGTATACCCAGGCAGGCCTCGAGGCCATGGACGATGCGGCCTTCATCGAGGCGCTCACGAAGCTCAAGGGCATCGGCGTCTGGACGGCAGAGATGCTGCTCCTCTTCTCCCTTGCCAGAAAGGACGTCCTGAGCCGCGGGGACTTCGGCATCAGAAAGGGCCTTCGCATGCTCTACGGCTTGAAGGAGCTCGACGGGAAGACCCTGGACGACATCGAGAATCGTTTCTCTCCCCACAACTCCCTCGCGAGTCTCTATCTCTGGGAGCTCGCCTCGGGTAGATACGAGGGCTACCGGGACCCGGCACAAGGCGACAGGAAGCCGAAGGCCGGGGCAAGGGCAAAGCCCACGGCCGCCAGAACCGCCAGAACCGCCAGAACCGCAAGGACCGCCAAAACGGCAAAGGCGGCAAGGACGGCAAAGGCATCCGGGACGGCCAAAACGCCCAAAAAGCCTGCTGCCGGCAAATGAGGCGGGCTACTCCAGGCAAGACCCTCAATGCACCCAAAGTCCCTGGAAGGAGAGAACTGCCCATGCTGATAGAGACACAAGCCTGCAAGGAAGGGATGATGCGCCCCCTGAGTGTCCAGAAGCTTGCGAGGGGGCATCTTTTCCTGGGCAAGGGGCAAGGCCCCTGCGCGCCTGCGGACATGCCGGCCATGCCCGTGGGGACCTCTCTTTGCGGCAGCGGAGGCGAGGAGATCTTCAAGGTCACGGGACACGGCTTTCTTCCCAATCCCATAGGCCCCCACGCCCTTTTCTGCCCCTTCCTGAAGGCAATGAGGGACCTTGACGAGGGCGTGCTCGAGCTTTCGGCAAAAAAGGACGGCTTTTCCGTTGCCTGGATCACCCTCTCGGACTCGGGCTTTGCCGGCGGCCGGGAGGACACGAGCGGCCCGGCCATCGCCGAGCGTCTTTCCGGGACCTTCAAGGTTGCCCACATGCAGGGATATCTCTTGCCCGACAACGAGGTCATGCTGCGGGGCCTTCTGACCCGGCTTGCCCTGGAGGAAGGCTGCGATCTTGTCGTGACCACCGGCGGCACGGGCGTGGCACCCACCGACGTCTCCCCCCAGGCCACGGCCAGGGTGCTCGACTACGAGCTTCCGGGCTTTGCCCAGGCCATGATGATGGCAAGCTTGCAGAAGACCTCGCGCGCGGTCATCAGCCGGGCCAAGGCCGGCGTCATCGACAAGACCCTGGTCCTGAACCTGCCGGGCTCGCGCAAGGCCGTTCTGGAAAACCTCGAGGCCGTCCTGCCGGCCCTTGCCCACACCATGGAAAAGCTCCACGGCGACCCCGCTCCCTGCGGCGAGCCCGCGAAATAGCCAGGCTTTCCCCTTGATGCCCGAAAGATCTCGCAGGCGTGCCCGAAGCTCCTTCGGCCGCGAAACTTTTTGAAAATCCATGCAAAGGCCTTGGCAGGCCCCCGAAAAGGCCCTTGAAGCGGGCCCGCCCCGGGGGCCTTTTGGCATTCCCTTTCCCCTCTCTTTTCCCGTCCGTTCAGGCCCTCGAAATCGCGCTCCTTCAAGGGTGCCCAAAGCCCCTTCAAACGGCTTGCCATGCCCCTCGCAGGGCAAAAAAGGGCTTGACTTTTGACCTTCAATTTCAGCAAAGTGTCCTTTCTTAAATCGGCCGCCCTGCCTCACAAGCCACGTCAATTCCCGGTTCACCATCCTTTGGACATGGCCCGGATCGGGGAATGGTTGGGGTTTTGCGGTCCGAACCTTCCCGTCACCCCAAGGCCCGGGCGTGCCGCGTTTTTTTGCGTGCGGCGAAAACCGGTCCTTGCCCCAAGGATTTTCCATCGAGGCGCCAAATGTCCAAAAACATCGAAACCCTGAGCATCCATGGCGGCTACAGCCCGCAAAACGGCGAGCCGTCCGTGCCCCCCATCGTCCAGTCCACGACCTTCCGCTACGAGTCCACCGAACAGGTGGCCAAGCTCTTCGATCTGCAGGCAGCGGGCTTTTTCTACTCCCGCCTTGCGAATCCCACCGTGGACATGTTCGAGAAGAAGCTCTCCGCCATGGAAGGCGGCGTTGGCGCCGTCGCCACCTCCTCCGGCCAGGCCGCGCTGTTCACGTCCATAGCCGCCATCTGCCGCGCCGGCGACCACATCGTGGCAAGCTCCAGCATCTACGGGGGCAGCTTCAACCTGATTGGCGCTTCCATGAAGCGCTTCGGCATCGAGACCACCTTCGTGAACCAGAACGATCCCGACGACGTTCTGGAAAAGGCCTTCCGCCCCAACACGAAGCTCGTGCTGGGCGAGACCATTGCGAACCCCGCCCTCACCGTCCTTGACATCGAGCGCTTTGCGAACCTCGCCCACAGGCACAACGTGCCCCTTCTCGTGGACAACACCTTCGCCACGCCCTGGCTCTGCCGGCCCATGGACTTCGGCGCCGACCTCGTCATGCACTCGACCACCAAGTACATCGACGGCCACGCCGTGCAGCTGGGCGGCATCATCATCGATTCCGGCAAGTTCGACTGGACCTCGGGCAACTTCCCCGAGTTCACCGAGCCCGACCCCACCTACCACGGCCTTGTCTACTCCCAGGCCTTCGGGAATCTGGCCTTCATCATCAAGGCCAGGGTCCAGATCATCCGCGACTTTGGCTGCGCCCAGTCGCCCCAGGGAGCCTTCTACACCGATCTCGGCCTGCAGACGCTTCCCCAGCGCATGGACGCCCATTGCCGCAACGCCGAAAAGGTGGCCGCCTTCCTCGAGACGCATCCCAAGGTCGAGCACGTGAACTACCCCGGCCTTGCCTCGAGCCCCGATGCGGCCCTGGTCAAGAAGTACCTGCCCAGGGGCTGCGCCGGCGTCATCTCCTTCACCCTGAAGGGCGGACGCGAGGCCGGAGCCGCCTTCATCGACCATCTCAAGCTCGCCACCCTCGAGGTGCACGTGGCCGACATCCGCACCTGCGCACTGCATCCGGCTTCCTCCACCCACAGGCAGCTGGACGACAAGCAGCTCGTGGACGCCGGCATCAATCCCGGTCTCATCCGCCTCTCCGTGGGCCTCGAGAACGTGGACGACATCCTGGCCGACATCGGCTCTGCCCTTGAGCAGGCCTAGAGCCCTCGAGAGTCCCCCAACAGGCAGCCTTTTCAGGGGGAGCCCGGGGCAGGACCCCGGCTCCCCGACCCCAAAAAACACCCACCTCACGCACACACGGAACCGCTTCCGGGCCTTGCAAGGCCTTTTTCCGGAACGCGGCCCGGCCAGTTCGCCAAGAGCGCACGAACCTCCATGCAAGAGAGCGCACTCGTCATCACGGGCATGGGAGCGGTCACTCCCATAGGGATAGGGACCGAGACCTACTGGGACAACCTCGTCGCGGGCACATGCGGCGTTGGGCCCATCACCCGCTTTGACACCGAAAATCTGCCCGTGCGCATCGCGGCCGAGGTCAAGGACTTCGACGCCGAGACCCTCATTCCCCACGAGCACGCCCGCAACATGGCCCTGTTCGCCAAGTACGGCTTCGTGGCAGCCGAAGAGGCCCTCATGGACGCCAGGCTTCGCGAGGTGGAACGCCCGGAGCGCGTGGGCATCGTCATGGGCACGGCCATGGACGGCATGAGCACCCTTGCCGCCACCCAAGCCAAGCTTTCGAGCGGCTCCCTCCACAAGGTGGGCCCCCGCCTCGTTCCCATGATTCTCGGCAACATGACAGCCGGAATACTGGCCATCGCCTGCGGCTTCCGCGGCCCCAGCATCACCGTGAACACGGCCTGCTCCTCCGGGGGCGACGCCATCATGACCGCGGCCATGCTCCTCCACAGCGGCGAGGCCGACGTGATTCTGGTGGTCGGCGGCGAGTCCATCCTCTCTCCGGTTCTCATCTCCTCGCTGGCGGCTGCCAAGGCCCTCTCCAGGAGAAACGACGAGCCCCTGCAGGCTTCCCGTCCCTTCGACCGCGACCGCGACGGCTTCGTCATCGGCGAGGGCGGGGGCGCACTGGTGCTCGAGACGGCCGAGCACGCGACGAAACGCGGCGTCTCCTCCTACGCGACGCTTGCGGGATACGCCAACACCCAGGACGGCTACCACATCACGGCTCCGGATCCGCACGGCGCAGGGGCCGCCAAGTGCATGCGCCTGGCCCTGCAGAGGGCGGGACTCGCCCCCTCGGGCATCGACTATCTCAACGCCCACGGGACCTCCACGCCCATGGGCGACAAGGTGGAGACCCTCGCCATCGAATCCGTGTTCGGCAAGGACTCGAAAACCCTGCACGTGAGCTCGACCAAAGGAGCCACGGGCCACATGATGGGCGCAGGCGGCATCACCGAGATCATCGCCTGCATCAAGGCCCTGCAGACAGGCATATTGCCCCCCAACATCAACTACACCACCCCCGATCCCGACTGCGACCTCAACATCGTGGCCAACGAGGCCATCCGTCGCAACGTGCGTGCGGCCATGTCCAACTCCCTGGGCTTTGGCGGCCAGAACTCGAGCATCATCTTAACCCGGGAAACGGCCAACAGGAGATAACGTGCCACACATCACCGCGCCGCAGGATCTGGCTCATGGAAAGAGCCCCAGGCCCACCTATGACGTCGAGGCCTACAAAAGCGTTTTCGAACACCAGTATCTGTGGATCAACGGGTTCATGCGCAATGTCCTGAGAAAACGGGACAAGGACGCGCTCTTCTGCCCCCAGACGGGCAGAAGCTGGACCTACGGCACGCTCGACGCCGAGGCCAACCGCCTGGCCCACGCGCTTGCAGATGCCGGCGTTGCCCAGGGCGACGTGGTCATGTACTGCCTTCTGAACTCGGCCGAGTTCGTGTTCAGCTACCTCGCCTGCCACAAGCTGCGCGCCATAGGCGCGCCCATGAACTACCGCCTCTCGGCGGGCGAGCTGGCGCTCCTTCTGGACGCGTCGAGGCCCAGGGCCTTCATCTACGACCACGATTTTGCGAAGGTCATCGACGAGGCGCTGAAGCTTGCCAAACACAGGCCTCCCGTGGTCGTCATGGCCGACCTCCACAATGAAATGACGCCGCCCGAGGGCGTCGTTGCCTTCAGGGACTTCGTGAACGGGCAGCCGGACAGCGACATCCCCCTGCCCGAAACGGCCAGCATCTATGAAGAGACCACGCGTCTTTTCACCTCCGGGACAACAAACCTGCCCAAGGCCGTGCCGATCAACGATCTCAACGAGACGCTCTCGGCCCACGACATATTGATGCACTTCCCCCTGAACGCCACGGACGTGACCATGAATCTCACTCCGTGGTTCCACCGGGGCGGCGTGCACGCGGGCGGTCCCTGCCCGGTGCTCTACGCCGGCGGGGCCATGGTGATATTGCGGGACTTTGCCCCGCGCATCGCCTTCGAGTACCTGACAAGATATGGGGTGACCTATCTCATCGGCGTTCCCACGGTCATCAACATGGTGGCCAGGCTCCAGGAAAGCTCTCCCCAGGACCTCTCGAGCCTGAAGGGCATCGTGCTCATGGGCTCGCCCCTCGATGCCGAGCCCTGCCAGCGCTACATGCGCCTTTTGACCCCCCACATCAACAACGGCTACGGGACCACGGAGACCTTCTGGAACACCTTCCTGCGTCCCTACGACCTGCCCCACCACGCGGGCTCGGCCGGCGGCCCCTGCACGGACGACGACGTGCGCGTGCTTGTCCTGAAGGACGAGGGCTTTGCCGACCCCTCCGAGATGGTGCCCATGGACAAGAAGACCGTGGGCGAGGTGGCCATATTGAGCCCGGCCAAGTCCACCTTCTGCTATTTCGAAAACGAGGAGCTCACGAAGAGGAAGTTCAGGGACGGCTGGCTCTACACGGGCGATCTGGCCACCTGGGACGAGCATGGGTACGTCAGCATCATCGGCCGCAAGGACGACATGATCGTCTCCGCGGGCGAGAACATCTACCCGACCCAGGTCGAGGCCATCTTGAACGAGCATCCGAAGGTGGCCGAGAGCCTCATCCTGGGCATTCCCGACCCCAAGCGCGGCCAGGTGGTGGTGGCCTTCATAAAGGCCCTGGATCCTGCCCTCGACGAACGGGAGATGAAGCAGTACTGCCTCGACCACCCCATGCTCTCGCCCTACAAGCGCCCGCGCCACTGGGTCTTCCTGCCGGAGCTTCCCCACAACGCGACCGGAAAGCTTTTGCACAGGATGCCCGAGGGAGTGAGCATCGAGGACATCACCGGGCGCTCCCCGAAGTAGGCATCGAAAGCCCTGAACACTTCTCCCGAAACGTCCGGGGGCACGGCAGTGCATCCACGACAGGGCACATACGACAGATTCAACGAAGCTGCCCGGATGCCCGGGAGCAGAAAACGGCCTGAAATCCCGCCTTGCCTTTCCATGTCTTCTTTTTTTTCGAAAGAAAAAGAAGCAGGGAAGGTTCAGGAAGCGGGGATTTGGGCCGTTTTGTTGCGTTTTGTCATTGTGTTGACTTTTGCATCTCCCTCCACTATCAAGGTTCAACTGGTTGGATCATCATTGTGCATGCCTTGAGCGAGCAGCATTTGAGTCGATTTTCGTCGTTTTATCAGCCATGAAGCCAGTCCCAATCAGCGAGCCAGTCTACTTCGTGCGGCACGGGCAGACAGAATGGAACGTACAGGGCCGCTTTCAGGGGCACACGGATATTCCCCTGAACGAGCACGGCCGCGAGGACGCCCACCGGGCTGGACGTCTTCTGCAGGCCTTTTTCGTTCGCAGAAAGCTCGCCCCGGCCAGAGTCGTGGCCTCCCCCCTCGCCAGGGCCATGGAAACGGCCCGCATCGTCTGCGGGCATCTTTCCCTGGACGAGTCGTCCATCATGCCCGACGCCCGGCTCATGGAACAGAACTACGGCGAGTGGGAGGGACGCACTCTCGGAGAAATCCGCAGGCTTTTCCCGGGCTCCGCCGAGCGGCAGTTTGCGTCCATGCGCCTTTTCACCGCCGACGGCGGCGAGAGCATGGACAAGGTGCAGCTGCGGGTTCTTGAAGGCATGCGCACGCTTCCTGCCCACAGCCTCGTGGTCGGCCACTTCGGCACCCTTTTCGCCCTCATGCTCTCCCTGTGGGATCGGGACCCAGCCCTTCTGCCCAAGGTTCACCAGGGCGCCTTCTACCTGCTCGAAAAGGGAACGCTTGTCTGCTTCTCCGAAAGCAGTCCCGAGGGCGAGGTCGTCCTTTCCTGAAAAGCATCCCAACTTTCTGGTTGTCCGGTATCTTTTGCCGACAGCCGCCGCTGAAAACCCCTTCTCCCATCCCGCCAAATTTCCCCCCGTCGGCCCTGCCAGTCCTTTTTCGCCGGTACAAAAATTTTTCCCTCAAGTTTTTTGGAAAATGCCCGACAAGCCAGTACAGGAGCAGGGGCATTCGGAGGACTTTCCAACCGGGCCAAAATATTGTACAATCATTTCCATGCAGAACAGAATAATTAAAGAGTTCCCAATCTGTTGCACCTTTTCGCCAGGAAGGGATTCCAGCAGGCACGATCGCCGCGCTGCCAGACGGCATCTTTCTACCGCATTTGGGAGTC
>CAZWOT010000009.1:0-28081 GCA_964635595.1 uncultured Desulfovibrio sp. | reverse complement strand
TGATGCGCAGAGCTCCCGTAAGAATGGCAAACTTGAGATAGGGATTTGTTTTCAGGGCACGGGAGAGGAAGTCCCGCATGAACGAGATCATCTCGTCATAATACCCATTCTCGGCAGCCTTCGCGACAGGGACATCGTATTCGTCGATCAGCAAAATGGCTGGCTTGCCATAGTCACAGTTCATGGTTCTCGTCAACAAGCAAAGCGCATTGCCGAGTATCTCTGTATCTGCTTCCTTGTTACGCAACAGGTTAAGCTCTTTACGGTCTTCTAAATCAATTAAATGGCTATTTAAAAGCTCTATGTTCTGAATACATATCTCGCTTACAAGACGCTGTATCCTTTTTAATGCTTCGGAAAATGTGCTTTGGGCAACGTCTTTCAAGGTGATTGAAATTACTGGATGCTGATGCATCCACTCCTGACAGAGTTCCTCGTTTGATGAGACGGCAAGACCTTCAAAAAGATTCTGTGCGTCTCCCTGCTTTTTAATGTCAAAGAACTCTGCAAGCATGGACATGAAGAGAGACTTGCCGAAGCGCCTTGGGCGGGTGAACAGAGTGGCTTTGGCCGGAGCATCAAGGAATTGCTCCAGGAATCTGGTCTTGTCGACATAGTAGCCGCCATCCCGGCGCAATTCGGCAAAGATGTCCGTTTCCAAAAATTTTGGGGGCATAACGACTTCTCCATTGTTCTGACGTCCGGGACAGCTTGCTGACAAGACCATGTGTTACAGCCCAGGTGTGACAGACTCTGCACCAATCAACGTACGCCTCTGGTGCGGGACAGCCCCAGAACCAGATAGTGCGTAGTGCGTATGCAGATTGCATGCTTCGGGCAGGGGTTGCACTCTCCGAGGATTTCTGGTGGGGGGACGTTGAGGTGGTAAAAGTTTTCGTAACGAAGAAGGGAAAATCCCTTCTTTGAAGCGAACAGGCCCAAGAGGCAACCCAAGGGAGCCATCAGAGTCTGTTTGAAATCCTGGCAAGAGGCTGGCTAATGAAACAGGCTCATGGTTTCGCATCAGTGGCAGGCAGATTGGCGTTTGCGCGCGTTCAGGTCCCTGGAAGTTTTGCCGGTCAGGGAGTGACGGGGACGCCCCTTGCCTGTGGGACCACCGGCTCGTGCGGGGCCCACTCGACGATTTTGGCGGGCTTGCAGAGGATGTCCCTGCCGTCTTTCACGCAGGCAAGCTCCCTTCCGCCATTGAGGGCATAGATCTGCCAGTCGCCGCGCGGGATTCTCCCCAAGCTTGCGTCCAGCAAAAGCGCCTTGTGGGCGTCTTCAGGAGTGCAGTACACCGGGAAGGGCTGGGCCGTGGGCGTGAGGAAGATGTCCGAGCCCGCGGCAAGCTCCACGACAAGATAGCCGGGGGCGCGGGTATAGAGCCTCTCGCAGGAAATCCTGCCTTGGGCATCTGGTTCCGGCGCGGGTCCTATGGAGCATGCGGCAAGACCAGCCGCAACGAGAAGGCAGGCGCAAAGGCCGGAAAGACGCCGCTGGCCGCAGTCCTTCCCGGGGATCTGCCATGCCCTTGTCAGGCCTGCTTTCGCAGTGCTTTCTTTTGCAATGCCTGCTTTCGCCATGGCCCTACATGTCCCCGAAGCGGTTCTTCTGGCTCATGCGCGAGGAGCCCTGGTTCTGGACTCGGGCCCGGGGCTGATCCTGGGGCTGTTGGCCGTACTGCACCGCCAGCTGCTGCAGGCGGGCGATGCGATCCTCGGTGGAGGGGTGGGTCGAGAAGAGCTTGGCCACGCTGGAGGGGAAGAGGGGCGAGACGATGAACATCTCGGCCGTGGCCGGGTTGCCGTTTTGCATGGGCACGCGGGTGGCCGCGGACTGGAGCTTGGCAAGGGCGCTCGCAAGCGCCAGGGGCTCCTTGCAGTAGCTTGCGCCACCGGCGTCGGCCAGGTACTCGCGCGAGCGGGAGATGGCCATCTGGATGAGCATGGCCGCCATGGGCGCCACGATGGCGAGCACGATGGCCACCAGCGGATTGGCGCGCTCCTCGCCGTCGCGTCCGCCGCCGAAGATGGCCGCGAACTGGAGCATGTTGGCCAGCATGGTGATGGTGGAGGCCATGACGGCCGCGATGGTCTGAATCAGGATGTCGCGGTGGGCCACGTGGGCGATCTCGTGGGCAAGCACGCCGCGCAGCTCGGCAGGGTTGAGGATCTGCAGGATGCCCTCGGTCACGGCCACCACCGCGTTCTGCGGATTTCTGCCCGTGGCGAAGGCGTTCGGGGCCTTTTCGGGCACAAGGCACACCCTGGGCTTGGGAATGCCGGCGTTGCGGGAGAGCTCCTCCACCATGTCGTGCAGCATGGGCGCCTCGTCGTAGGCGAGCTCGCGCGCCCGGTACATCTTGAGCACGATGGAGTCCGAGAACCAGTAGCTGCCCACGTTCATTATCATGGCGATGGCGAAGGCGATCATGATGCCGCCCCTGCCGCCGATGAGGCCGCCTATGGCAATGATGATGCCCGAGAGCAGGGCAAGGAGAAAAAGGGTTTTGAGTTGGCTGGTCATGTTCTTGAAATAGGTTCGCTTTTGTGTCTTGGCAAGCGGGCTGGTCGGGGAAATGCGGGAAGGACCGGAACAGGAGGTCCTGTCGGGCGGCGTGCTTTTTCCCGGTCTGTCACAAGGAGAAGGATCGTCCAAAGCTCGCGTCAGGGCCTGTTTCGCCCTGGGGCCGCAAGGTCCTGCAGAGCCTGTCTTCGGGCTGCCGCCGATTGCGCGGCTAGTCCTTGCGCAGGCTCTCCAGGTTGTTCCACCACAGCTGGAAGACCACCAGGGTCCAGAGCGGCGTTCGCAGATCCTTCTCGCCGGAGAGGTGGGCATTGATGAGCCTGCGCACCTCGGCCGCGTTGAAGACGCCCTGGCGCCCGAGGGCCTCGGGGCTCAGAAGATCCTCCATGAGCGGGCGCAGGCGGCCGCGCAGCCACTGGGAGACGGGGATCTGGAAGCCGCGCTTGTTGCGGTGGAGGATCTTTCTCGGCAGAAGGTCGGCAAAGGCCTTTTTCAGAAGGTACTTGCGCTTGAGGCCCCGCAGCTTGAAGCGCACGGGGAGCTGCACCACGAACTCGGCCAGCTCGCGGTCGAGGAAGGGTGCACGCACCTCGAGGGAGTTCAGCATGGAGCAGCGGTCCACCTTCACGAGGATGTCGTCCAGAAGGAAGCCGCGGATGTAGGTGTTGAAGGTGCGGTCCATGTCGGAGACGTCCTTCCAGTGCTCGAATGCGCTCCTGGTGGGTTCGAAGAGCGTCTCCATCTCGAGAAGGTCCTGATCCGGGCTCGCCAGGATGAGCTTCTGCATGGCAGGGTGGCAGGCCGTGAGCATGGACTGGATGCGCATCCAGGGCGGGAGCTTGGCCGCGGTGTGGAAGGTGTCCGTGGCAAGGCGCAGGTTCACGTAGCCCTGGGAGGCCGGCAGCCTGCGGCACAAAGGCTCGATGATCCGCTCGCGGATGAAGGCCGGCACGCGGTTGTAGCGCTGGGCAATGGCAAATCCGATGTAGTGCTCGTAGCCGGCCCACAGCTCGTCGGCGCCGTCGCCGCCGAGGGCCACGGTCACGTGCTCGCGGGTGATCTGCGAAAGAAGCCAGGTCGGCGCTGCCGAGGCGTCGGCCATGGGCACGTCCATGGCGCTCACGACCCTGGGCAGGATATCCGTGCACTCGGTCTCGAGGAAGACGCGCTCGTGGTGCGTCGTCCCGAAGGCGTGGGAGACAAGGCGGGCGTAGCCGCTCTCGTCGTAGCTCGACTCGTGGAAGCCGATGGAGAAGGATTTGATGGGCGTGGGCGAGCACTCGGCCATGAGGCCGGTCACGATGCTCGAGTCGATGCCGCCGGAGAGGAAGACGCCCAGGGGGACGTCGGCCACCATGCGCCGCTGCACGGCCCTGCGCATGAGGCGCCGAAGCTCCTCGCAGGCCTCCTGCTCGGAAATGACGAGGCTCGAGGCGCGCGGCATCTCCCAGTAGGTGAACAGATCGAGCTTTCCGTTTTCCAGCGTGAAGCCCGTGGAGGGCGGCAGCTGGAGAATCTCGCGGAACATGGTCTGCGGGCAGGGCACGTACTGGTAGGCGAGGTAGCGCGAGAGCGCCAGGGGATCCAGGGTGAAGGAAAGCCCGTGCACGCGCCGAAAGCAGGAGAGCTCGGAGGCGAAATGGAAGCGCCCGTTCTGGATGGTGTAGAAGAAGGGCTTCTTGCCGAAGCGGTCCCTGGCCCCGAAAAGGCACTTTTTCCTGTCGTCCCAGAGCACGAAGGCAAACATGCCGTCGAGACGATCGATGCAGTCGCGCCCCCAGGCCCGCCAGGCCTCGAGGATGACTTCCGTGTCGGAGCTTGTCGAAAACTTCGCGCCCTTGTCCTTGAGCTCGCGGCGCAGTTCCTGGAAGTTGTAGATCTCGCCGTTGAAGACCACGAGGAGATCGCCGGAGGAGTCATGCATGGGCTGGGCGCCGCCGGAAAGATCGATGATGGAGAGGCGCCTGTGGCCGAGGCAGACGTTGTTGACCAGGGTCACGCCGCTTCCGTCCGGCCCGCGCGAGAGGATGGCGTCCGTCATGCGGGTGACGTCCTGCCGATCCTCCTGGCCGAGGCGGGCACTGGTGTCGAGGGCTACGATGCCGGCGATTCCACACATGGCGTTTTGTCCGTCCGCGCGTCGTTTCGCGCGGCATGAAGGGTCGTTTCGAGAAAGCGGCAGAGCCGCTCGCCGTTGAGTTCGGGCGAGAAAAGCTCGAAGGCAAGGCGCTCGCCGTTTCGGCCAAGCTCCCTCGCAAGATCCGGATTTTCCACGAGCCTGAAAAGGGCTTTTGCCAGGGCCTTCTCGTCGCGCTGGGGCACGAGGAGCCCGGTCTTTTCGTGGCGCACGAGCTCGGGCAGGGCCGCGACCTCGCTTGCGACCACGGGCAGTCCAAAGCTCATGGCCTCGATGAGGGTGTTGGGGATGCCGTCGCGCTCGCCGTTGGGCCCCACCACGCACGGAGCCACGAAGATGTCGTGGACGCGAAGCATGTCCGGGAAGGCGTCGTGCCCCACAAGGCCCGGAAAGGAGACCATATCCTCAAGCCCCAGGTCGTGGCAAAGTTTTTTGAGCTCGTCCTCCAGGGCGCCAAGGCCCATGAGCTTGCCGCCCCCGCCCACAAGATCGAGGGCGAAGGAGGCTCCCATGTCCCGCAGGAGGGCGCAGGCCCGCAAAAGCACGTCGAAGCCCTTGGTCACGTCGAAACGGCCGACGGCCAGAAGGCGCACGGGCTTTTCGAAGGGAAGGGGGGCGGCCTCGTCCACATGGAGGGTGAGGCAGTTGTAGATGACCTCGATCTTCGGGAAGGCGCCTTCGCGTGCAGGGAAGTTCTCCCGCAGGAGGGCCTCGATGCGGTCCCTGTCCGCGAAGTTGTTGGTGCGGATGGCGAGGGCCTCGTTCAGCTTGTCGGCAAGATCCGCGTCCGCGGGGTTCAGGTTGTCCCCGCGGGCGGCGGGAACGAAGCCGCACACGCCGAGATCCTTGATGACGCGGGCTGCCGTGCAGGTGCCCCTGGGCCAGGGGGCGTAGACGATGTCCGCCTTCTCGCGGGCAACGATGGGGGCGAGATGCACGCCGCACAAAAAGGCCCACAGGTTCTCCCCAAGAATTTCCAGATTGCGCCAGGGACGGCAGACGTGCTTTTTGAAAAGGCGCAGGTAGCGCAACGGCCCCCTGCAGGCGAGGGCGAGGTTCGAGAAGAGGATGGCAGGCAGGCGGGCGACGCCAAGGCGCCGCGTTCCTTCGGCGGCCTCCACCATTTCCTTCGAGCACAGGCGCAGGTTCTTGCCGTAGAGCGTGTGAACCTGCGCTGGCAGGTGCCTTTTGATGGCCTCCACGTCCCGGAAGATGAAGGGCTGGGTGAAGAGCGGATACCAGAGAAGAATCACCGCCACGCGGGGCTTCGCCGGCATGCGGGCCCCATTGCCGTTTGCGGCGACGGGGGGCAGGCCGTTCACGGCTTCGCTCCCGCTCATGGGGCCGCTCCCGTCCCGTTCACGGTCTCGCTGTCCACGGTTGGCAGGGGCTCCGGCGCCCAGTCGCCCGCAGCAGAAGAGACGCGGGGTGCCGTGTTCATCATGCGTGCGGAAAGCTCGCCCAGGGTCATGTACTCGACCTCGTAGCTTTCCTCGAGCCAGTCGAGGTAGGCCGTCACCTTGTCCAGAAAGGCGTCGATATCCCTGGGCCCCGGCATGCGGGGATTGCCGCCCGGCATGAGCTCCGAGCTGTGCCAGGTGAGGGAGAGGGCCGGATTTCCTCGGACAACGGAGAGCGCGGTCACGATTTTCATGGCCCAGAGCGGGTGGTAGACGGGCAAAAGTGCCAGCGCCCCCCACTGATGGAGGCCGGCTTTCGCGTTTTGTCCAAGACCGCCCACCAGTTTCGAGAGGGCGGGAACGAGATCCGTGACCGTGAGCGGCAGCTCGAAGAGGCTCGCCGGTTGTCCCTCGCGGCTCTGGACATTGCCCTGTGCGCCATCTGCGCCCGCATCCACGTTCACCACGTAGGGCGCCCTTGGCGCGTCATAGTGGTCGGGGCCAAGGTTTTTTCCGTTTCCCGCGTGCAGGGGACGAACGGAGGCGTCGGCGGTGATGCCGACCCTTGCCAGCAGGGGCCAGTGCTTTTTGTGCAGGTCCCAGCGCCCCATGCGAAAGGAGGAAGGACGCTGCCCGAGACGTTGTGCGGCCGCATCCTGCAGGCACTCGAGCTTTTCCAGCATGAGCCCCAGATCGACGCTTGCCGAGGGAACGCTCGCAAGCGTCCTGTCCCCGCCTTTCAGTGGCGGCGTGTTCCAGTGGTGGAGGTGCGTGCCCACTTCCACTGGGTGTCTTTCGAGGAGTTCGGCCACGTGCGCCCAGGCCCCGTCGCTCTCAAGCACGGGCCAGTCGCAAAAAAGCGTGGGCCGAACACCGCGGGAGAGGAGCGGCGCAAGCCGTCCCAGGTGGGCCAGGTTTTCCACCGGCGGCAGGACGGCCCGATAGGCGCCCCGAAAGAGGCCTTCTTCCTCCACGTCGAGGGAACAGCACAAGAAGACGGACTTCTTGCTCACGCCTCGCCTCCCGGATGTCTAGAAGTCGAAGCCCTCGGGATGCGCGGCGTGGTAGGCGGCCACGGTTTCCTTCGCCTTCGGCACTTCCTCGCACAGGGCGTCGATGGTGGTGCTCACGTTTTCTTCGGTCTGCGAGGCGGACAGGAAGAAGCGAAGTCTCGCTTCGCCCTCCTTCACGGCCGGGAAGGTGATGGGCATGACGTAGATGCCGCGCTGGAAGAGCTGGGTCGCGATGAAGCCCGTCTCCATGGAGTCGCCGGTGATGACGGGCACGATGGCGTAGCCCTGGGCCTCGCCGGTGTTGAGCCCCTTCTCGCGGGCGTACTTGAGGAAATACTGGGAGATGTGCTGCAGTTTTTGCACGCGCTCGGGCTCGCGCTTGAGGATCTGCAGGGCCGTGTAGCTCGCCATGGCGAGCACCGGGGAGAGGCCAACGCTGAACACGAAGCCGGGGGAGCCGTACTTCAGGTAGTCCACGAGCTCCTTGCGCCCGGCGATGTAGCCGCCGCAGCCGCAGAGGGTCTTGGAGAGCGTGCTCATCCACAAATCGACGTCGTTCGGGTCGATGTCGAAGTACTCGCGCACGCCGCCGCCGGTCTTGCCGATGACCCCGAAGCTGTGGGCCTCGTCCACCATGAGCATGCAGTCGTATTTCTTCTTGAGCTCGATGAGGCGCGGGATGTCGGGAATGTTCCCGTCCATGCTGAAAAGCCCCTCGGTCACTATGACCGCGCGCTTGAAGTCGGCGCGCTTGGCCTTGAGCAGGCGCTCGAGATCGTCGCAGTCGTTGTGTCCGTAGGCGAAACGGGTGGAGTTGGACAGCCTGGAGCCCTGGACCAGGGAGTTGTGGGCGAGGTTGTCGTAGAGAATGAGGTCGCGCGAGCCGAAGAGGAAGCCGATGGTGGAGACGTTGGTGGCGTGGCCGCTCACGTAGACCACGCAGTCCTCGGTGCCGATGAACTCGGAAATGGCCTGCTCGAGCATGCGGTGGGGCGTGCGTTCGCCGCCCACGAGGCGGCTGGCGCCGGCCGATGTTCCGAAGACCTTCGCGGTTTCGGTCACGGCCGCGGTGATCTCGGGATGGGTGTTGATGTCGAGATAGTCGTAGGTGGAGAAATTGATGAAGTCCCTGCCGTCGATGTGGATGGTCGCCTTGGCGGCCCTGTCCGCACACAGAAAGAGCGGGTTGGGCATGCCCATCTTGGCGCCCATGGCCACGAGCCTGTCGAAGGCCAGCTTGGAACGCGCCTTGGAGAAGGAGCTGGTCGTTTCCTGTGGAGTGGTCGAATTTGTGTTCATCAATTGTCCTTGATCCGTGTCCTTGTGAATCGCCGTGTGCCCGAGAAGCGGCCTGCCCTTCGCGAAAAGCCCCTGGCAGTCTTTCCATCCGGCTTTTTCCCGTGCGGCAGGACAGCGAAATGTGGCGATTTGGCCGCATGATAGCCGGGGAGGGGCCTGGAGGCAAGCAAGGCCGCAGGCCAGGGGAGGCCAAAATGGCCGTCCCGTGGAAAAGATATCGCGTGCACCTATAGAATTTTCACCGTGATGTAAAGGGAAAAAGCCGTGTTTGCCAACACCCCGGCCGGCCGTGTCCGGGCGTCTGCGCTGTTTTTGAAAAAAGGGTGCACGTTTTTTTTGGTGCACCTCGGGTGCGGCGAAGGTTCACGAAAAGACTGCCGCGCATGTTTCGCGGGCCCTCGCGGTCATTGGGAAAGGGGATTTCCCGGCATTTCCGGCAGTTGCGAAATGTGCCCAACCGCGCCCGCATTCTGGACAAAACGGCCTTTTGGGCCTATCAGGGACAGGTTACAATCCCGGTACTCCTGGCTTTTTTTTTCGTGCTTCCCCGACATGCCCGGGACTCCATTCCCCGACGGGCACGCTTTTTGGGGAACAACCGGTCGACCCAATCTTCCCGAGACCAGCAACGAACAGCCAGCAAAGCCCCAAAAGCCCATGAACTCGCCATGTCAGAGCAGAACATAAAGAGAGCGGTCCTGGACGGCGTCTATTTCGAGGAGACGGGCCCCCAGGACGCGTCCTGGCTCATCGGCTCCACAAGGCCCGACTATCTGCAGATGCTGTCCGGAACGGGCGAGCCGGACAGGGAGACGCTCGAGCGCCTCGCGAAAGAAGGGATATATGTCGCGAGAAAGCCCGCAGCGCCTTCAAGGCTCGCCGTCATGTGCTGCGGGCAGGGCTCCGTGTGGCCCGGCATGGGCCGCGAGCTCTACGACTCCTTCCCGGAGGCCAGGGCCGCCATGGACAGGATTGCCGCCTGCTCCAACTGGGACGTCCTGGCCCTCATGGACGAGCGGGACATGGAGACCCTCGGGCAGACGCGCTGGCAGCAGCCCTACCTCTTCCTGCTCGAGTACGCCCAGTGGAGCCTGTATCTCTCCCGCGGCCTCAAGCCCGATCTCATCCTGGGGCACTCGCTTGGCGAGCTCATCGCGCTCTGCCTTGCCGGCGTCTACTCGCCCGAGACGGGCTGGTACATCATGGAGACGCGCTCGCGCCACATGCAGGATCTCGAGGAGAAGTCGTGCAGGGACTCGGGCATGATGGCCGTGTACGCGGGCATGGACGTCATCGACGAGCTGCGGGCGACCTGGCCCGATCTCTACATTTCCAACTACAACACCCCCGAGCAGTTCATTCTCTCGGGTCCCAGGGACGTTTTGATCGAGGCGAGGAAGCACCTGCGCAAGAAGCGCGTGGCCGCAGTCGTCCTCAACATAACCCTGGCCTTCCATCACCCGAGCATGCGGGTCCTGCGCGATCTCGACTGGCGCAGGCTCATGTGCCTCGACATGCGGCCTGCCCGGATCCCGCTTCTCTCGTGCGTCACCGCCGACTTCTACCCGAGCGCCCAGGCCGACATCTGCGCGAGCATCATGGATCTCGACGAGAACAGCGTGCGCTGGATCCAGTGCGTCGAGGCCATGCGCGACCGCTTCCGCATCGGCCATTATCTGGAGCTGGGCCCGGCAGACACGCTCTGCTCCATGGTCGAGAAAAACGAGCCTTCGGCGCTCTGCCTCTCCACCTCCCTGCGCGGCCACGAGCGCGACCACGTGAGGAGGACCCTCGCCCGCCTCTATGCGCTTGGCCACCTGCCGCACACAACCCTGCGAGAGGTCCAGAAGGCCAGGGCCGGCGAAAAGGAGCCCGTCAGCAACTACATGGATCATGCCTTCGAGGTGGCGCTCGCGGAGCTGCCCGAGGAGCTGCCCGAGGAGCTGCCCGAGGAGCTGCCCGAGGATGCGAAGGCGGCCGAAGAGGCCGCAGATGCCGCGCACGAAACGAAGACGGATGCCGGGGCGCATGCCGCGGGGACACAGGCTGCCGGCGTGCCGGTTCTGCGGGAAATCCTGGCCAGGGCCTGCGGCAAAAAGCCGGAGGAACTGCGCGCCTCCATGGATCTGCGCTTCGATCTTGCCCTGCGCTCGAGCCTTTTCCCGGCCCTCGTCGCCGAGATGCAGGAGGCCGCGGGGCGCGAGATATCCTTCGAGTCCCTGCTCACGGTCTCGACCGTGGGCGATCTGGAACGCCTCTTCGTCGACGGGGAGCCGATCCCGGACGAGGGAGGCGTGCGCGAGCCCATGGGCAGGCCCAGGTTCCGTCCCTTCGTGGCCTGCTGCGTGCGCGGGGAGGACGGAACGTACCGCGAGGTTCCCCGCAATCCCTGCCTGCGCGTCCTCGAGCAGTCCCCGGACTTTCACGTGGGCGTCTGCGCCACGGACGACGAGACCTTCTCCTCGCTTGTGCACGGGCTTGCCTCCTGGCGCGGCTCCTTCACCCTGACCTCCTCCCTGCCAAGGACCAGGGCCGTCATCGAGGGCCTCGGCAGCACCGTGCGCCACGACGAGGCCTCGTTCACGGCGCTTTTGGGGGCAAAAAGCGACCTCATTCTCTGGCAGGCCACAGGCAACGACTTCGACATCTACCTGAGCCAGTTCGACAAGAACCTCTGCGACCGGGTGCTGCTGCTCACGCGCGGCGACCCGCTGCTCTCGGACATGGAGGAGCTCAGGTCCCTTTGCGAGCGCGGCTCGGCCCTGGGCATCCACGTGACGGCCATCGTGGTCGACGAGAACATCGACTACGCCTCTTTCACGGTGCCCGAATCGCTGGCTGAAATGGCCCTTTCCCCGCGCATGGGCATCTATTTCTGGAAATGGATCGACAAGGAAGACATGCCCGGCATTCGTCTGCTCGAGCAGCCCCTGCTCGACGACGCGGACGCTTCCCCCTTTGTCTTTCCCTCGAGACATCCCTGCCGTTCCAGGCTCACCCCCATGCGTGTCTTCGAGGCGCAGGTGTCCGCCGAGGTCTTCTCCACCCTCCTTCTGCGCATCCCCGACGAGACGGGTGCCCAGGCCGTGTCCCTCGGCATGCAGCTCGAGGCCCAGCGCGAGGCGGCCCTGCTCTCAAGGCCAGGTCTCGAGGCCACGGGCTTCACGGACGTGCGCGTGGCCGGCATGGTGCGCGTAACACCCGGCATCGTGCGCGAGGCGAGGCTTGTCACCGACATCCGGCCCTGGCTCCGCCACGAGGGCATTCCCGTCCGCATGTGCAACGTGTCGACCGCCTTCCGCTGCCTTGGCCGACAGGGCAGGCGCACTCCTCACTACGAGCACGTGCTCGAGAGCGCGGTCATCCTCGCCGGAGCCATGAACCCCATCGAGCCCGTCTGGGACGGGACGCCAGGCCAGGGCAGGCCGCTCGATGCCGCCCGTTTCTACGGGGACGCGCCCGCGGAAGGGCGGCTCGTGGAAAGCGTGCATCTAGCCGAGGAGCACCGTCTTTTCGGGACCTTGAACGAGGAAGCGTTTCTTGCCCTCCTCCGGCTTTGGCCGTATACAGAACAACCCGACTGGCGCACGCGCAGAAAGCTCGTCTGCGAGGGACGCGAATACCTGCTGGCCTTCGAGGCCCTGCTGCAGGCGGCCGCCCTGGCCAACAAGCTTGACCCGCCCAGGACCTCGTGCGAGAGAAACCCCTCCTTTGTGGGCTACATCCGTTTCGGGCTCGCGGACGTGACGCATCCCCTGTCCTTTGTCCTGGGGCGCAGCTGGGATCGGGACCGGGTGGTCCGCTACGACGCCCAGGTGCAGAACGCCGAAGGCCAATGCCTTGTCACGGTGCATCACCTCGAGTACAACGCCCTGCCCGACGAAGAGGAGTGCCAGGAGCGGGCATGAGGCCCGACGGGCACGAAAGGCACCCTTCCAGTTTTCTCCTTCAGTTCTCCCCCGGGAGCAAATCCATGCCAACCATGACGGGACACCAGACAGGCCAAAAAGGCCCTGGGAGACCTTCCAGCAGGCACTTCGCCGGCGGACCGGGAGCTCTCCTGCGATTTGCGGGTCTTTTTGCGTCCCTGCGGAACCTTGGGCGCGCGGCCGTCTGCCTTCTCCTTGTCTGCGTGGTGTCCGCCTGTGCCTCCGACAAGGCCGGCATGTCCTCGCCGGAGCTGCCCGCCAAGTACTGGCTCGACGACTCTCCCGGCATCCCCATCGAGAACCAGGCCGAGTACGAGGCCGCGATCCCGAACCTCTACAACCCGGAGAAGAAGTTCGGCTTCGAGGACTGCGTCTACTTGACCATTCAGCAGTCCCCGGTGCTCGTGAACAGCGCCGTGGACATCGAGATAAAGCGTCTGGCCCACACGTCGTCCATGTGGCAGTACCTGCCCGAACCCCACATGACGGTGACCGTTTCACAGAACCTCACCAACTTCAACAAGGGCAGCAGCAACGTCGACAGCTCCTACGGGACCACGCAGTACGAGATAGGCTTCTATGCACCGTTCCCGAATCCGGTCGCGTCCTATTTCAACTCCAAGGCCCAGGCCATGATGACGGGCATCGCCATTTCCACGCACCGCAAGGCCGTGGCCGAGGCCATCTACAAGATAGCCAAGTCCTATCTGAAGCTGCAGGCCCAGCACAACGTGCTGCAGGCCAGACGCTCGCTCGTGCCCGTGGCCAAGGAGCTCACCGACTACTGGAAGCAGGTGGAGGCCGTGGAAGGCAACCAGGGGTCTTCCCTGAGCCTCTCCATGCAGCATGAGCGCGAGGCCGAGCTGGCCCTCGAGAAGGCCGAGAACGAGGAGACCATCCAGAGAACCAACCTGAAGGTCCTGGCGGGTCTCGACGCCCACCAGCGCTTCCAGGTGGACACGAGCCAAGCCCACGAGATCCTGAAGAGCTTCAACGGCCACGACCTGCGCTGGGAAGACTACTGGGTGGACACCGAGGACAACCTGCTCCTGCGCTCCCAGATAAAGCTCGCCGACTACCAGATCATGCTCTCCTGGGCCCAGTACGTGCCCAACATGAGCTTCTCCGTGAACTCGAGCCCGCCCCGCGGCCAGTCCCAGCCCTCGGGCGGCGTCACGGACCAGTTCCTGCATTTCACCTTCGACTTCCCGCTCATCGACTGGGGGCGCCGCTACCGCGACGTGCAGACCTCGCGCATGGGCAAGGCGCAGGCCTTCCATGCCATGGCGGAGAAGCGCTTCGACTACCAGAACCGGTGGATACTGGCCGAGCAGAACGCGGCGCTCGCGCACACCAACCTGAAGCTTGCCCAGAACCGCTACACGACGGCCCAGATGCAGTACGACGAGTCGCGCATCTCCTTCGAGAACGGCCTCGAGGCCCTGCCGGACGTGGCCAGGTACCAGGAGGCCATGGTCGAGGCCCAGATCAAGTACATCGAGACCGAGCTCGAATACAGGCTTGCCCTGCTTGACTGGATGTATCTTTCCGGCCTTCTGCAGCGGCGCTTCCTCGGCCTGCCCGATCGCGAGCTCAACGAGCTCGTGGGCAACAGCCTCAATTCGGCCGTCCCCGGCGCCCTGCCTCCGGACCCGGACGACGAGGACGTTTTCCCGCAGGACGGAAGCAGGCGGCCCGCCATCGAGGACACCCGTCCCATCGGCCGCGCCGTCCCCGTGAGGTTCGGCACGGCTCTGGATGAAGACGAGGCGGCACCCGCAGAGGGCAGCGCCCGTGAGGGTGCTGCTCCAGTCGGCGGCGAACCGGCAGCCGGGGACCAGGCAGGAGGGCCTGCCTCCGAACCGCCCCTGACGCCGGGTCCGGCTCCCGCCGGGGACGAGAGCGCAGATCTGTCCACCACGCCGACGCTTTCGCAGTGAGCCGGCAAGCCGCCGAGCACGAGTTTTCCCCGCATTCGGAACACTTCATGAAAAAGACCTCATTCGCCTGCCTGGCCGCGCTGTTCATTTTCGTAATCGCCCTTGCGCATTCGGCGATGGCCGAGGAAACGACCATCCTGACCGGCAAGGTGCGCGCTCCCGTGACCCGCAATCCTCCCGTCAACTTCAACGGGGTGGTTGAGGAGGTGCTCGTGGCGCCCGGCGATCGCGTGGTCATGGACCAGCCCATCCTGCGCTATTCCCTGCAGGACGACGCGAGGCGCGCCCTGCAGCGCGAGGTGAACACGGGCGCCAACATGGAAGGATCGCTCGCGCAGATCCACGATCTCGAGCGCCAGCTCACCAACGCCGAGGCCCAGCGCAACAAGGCCAGGAGCCTCGCGGCCTCGGGCCTTGGCTCGAACCAGGCCCTGGGGCGCCTGCAGGGCGACGTGGCGTCCATCGAGGCGCGCATCGAGCTTCTGAAGGCGACCGTGGAGAAGAACACGGAAAACTTTTCCATGCGTCTCGAGGAGCTGAGCTACTACTTCAACACCGACATCAAGGAAGGCATGAAGCTTCCGAAGTACCTGTACCTGAAGTCGCCCATCGAGGGGTACGTCATCCAGATAAGCCAGGACCTCAATCCCGGCGGCACCTTCCATGCCGGCGCCACCCCCATTTCCATCGCGCAGATGGACCCCATGCTCATCCAGGTGCCGGTGTACGAGGCCGAGGTCAGCGCCCTGTCCGTGGGCGACGAGGCCAATGTGGAAATTCCCTCCCTTGGCAAGAACTACACGGCCACCATTTCCGAGATTTCCTGGGTGTCCAACGCCATGGACGTGTCCCAGGCTTCCTACTTCAACGTCGAGCTGACCATTCCCAACCCCGACCTCGAGCTGAAGCCCGGCTTCAAGGCCGTGGTGCGCTTCACCCTGAAGTAGGCCCCAACGGGCCCGGGACAAGATGCGCCCCGGGCCGGACAGGCGGCCCGGACCGGGGACATCGCCGCAGGACGCAAAGAACCAGGGCATGAAACTCAAGAGCATCCCGAAACGCCTCGGCTACATATTGGGTGCGCAGTGGACGCGGGACCTGAGCTGGACCGTGTTCACCATCCTGCTCGCGCGCCACAGCAAGGACGCGTTGGGGCAGATCATGCTGGCCCTCTCCTTCGGCTATCTCGTGAAGACGGCCGCGGACGTGGGTCTCAACGACTTTCTGCTCTCGTCCTTTGCCAGGCGCGGGCGCAACACCCTGAAGCTCCTCGGCGAGGTGAGCTGGTTCAAGCTGGCGCTTCTGGGCGTGACCCTCGTGGCGGCCTGGCTTGTCACGGGCTGGCAGGGCTACGACCACGATCTGCGGCTCGTGGTCATGTGCATTGCCGCGGGCTTCGGCCTCGACGGCGTGAGCGACACCTTCTTCGCGCTCTGCCAGGCGCGCGGGCGCCAGGACGTGGAGATGCGGGTGCGCATCCCGGCCGCCCTCGTCGGCATCGGCTTCGGCATTGCCTGCGTCGTCCTCGATGCGCCCACCCTGGCCATCGCGGCCTACAAGCCCATCGAGTCCGTCCTGCTCATGGCCTTTGCCGTGAAGGCCCTCGGGCGCAATCCCCTGCGCCGCTTCGGGCTCGCCCAGCTGAAGGATCTGCTGGGCAAGCTGAAGGTCGGTCTCGTCTTCACCGGCATGGCCGCCTGCACCATGTTCTACAACAAGGTGAACGTCTTCTTCCTGAAGCGCTACGGCGGCGACGCGTCGGTGGGCGGCTACAGCGTGGCCTGGGAGACGGTGGAGGGGCTCTCGACCCTCGTCTCCGGCGCGCTTCTGGGCAAGGTCATCTTTCCTCTGCTGGCGAGCACCTGGGAGCGCGACAAGGATGCCTTCAGGGAGCTTGCCGGCCAGACGGCCAAGTCCCTGTGGGCGGCCTGCATGCCGCTCATCTTCCTCATCTATGTCGAGAGCGACCGCTTCCTGACCCTCGTCTACGGGGCCCAGTACGCCACCTCGGTCACGGCCCAGCAGCTCCTCACGCCGACAATTGCCACGGCCTTCCTGCACAACCTGGCCGCCTACGCCATGATCAGCATGGGCCGCCACCGCCTGCTCTTCGGCTTCTACCTGACCGGGCTCGTCTTCAACCTCGTCTGCTGCTCCATGCTTGTGCCCTGGTCGCCCCTCGAGGGCGCGGCCATCTCGCTCACGGCCACCAAGGTGCTGGTCGCCATCTTCACGGTGGGCTTTTTCCAGGCCACGGTGCGGCCCATGACAGGCCTGCAGTGGCTCGTCGTGGCGATTGCGGCCGCAAGCGCCATCCTCATCTGGCTCGGCCTCAGCCGTCTTGGCGAATGGCGCGAGGTGGCCGAACTGGCGGGCCTTGTGCCCCTGCTCGTGCTCTTCTGGTTCTGGCGCCCGCCGAGCATCTTCGATCGCGGCGCCGGCACGGAAGCAGCCTGACAAAAGCGGCCTGTTCGGCGTCGAGCCCGATCTTCGGGCAGGCTCCTTGCCGGTTTCCCGGGCGCGAAGATCAGGGTGGAAGGATCGGGGCGCGCAAATCAAGTCCCCTCCCCGGCGTCGTGGAGGGGGCGAAAAAGCGGCAGAGAAGGGCCGCCAAAGGTTCAGGCGATGCCTTCCTCGGCCAGCGCGCTCGCTTTCAGCTGGCCGCAGGCGGCGTCTATGTCGCGGCCCTTGCTCTTGCGGATGACGGCCGTGATGCCGGCATCCCACAGTATCTTCTCGAAGGCCAGCACGCGGTCCTCGTCGGGCGCGTGGTAGGGAGAGCCGGGCGTCTCGTTGTAGACGATGAGGTTTATCTTGCTCTTGCGCACCTTGCGCACGACCTTGACGAGCTGTTTTGCCTCCTCGGGGCCGTCGTTCACGCCGCCGAGCAGAAGGTACTCGAAGGTCACCCGTTCGCGGGTCTTCAGGGGGTAGCTGTCCAGGGTCTCCAGAAGATCGTCCAGGGGCCAGGCTGCCGCTCGCGGCATGATCTTCTCGCGCAGGGCCTGGTTTGGCGCGTGCAGGGAGATGGCCAGAAAGGCAAGGCCGCTTTCGCCCAGTTCCCGCAGGCCCTTCTTGATGCCGCAGGTGGAGACGGTGATGCGCCTGGGCGAGAAGTTGAGGCCGCCGTTCTCGTTCAGGGAGCGAAGAACCCGCTCGAGGGTGGGGTAGTTGAGGAGCGGCTCGCCCATGCCCATGAAGACGAGGTTGCGCAGAACGGGCCACTGGGGCCTTGTGTCGTGGAGATGGTCGCGGGCGACCAGTATCTGGCCCAGGATCTCCGCATGGGTCATGTTGCGGGTGAAGCCCATGGTCCCGGTGGAGCAGAAGGTGCAGGCCATGGCGCAGCCCACCTGGGTGGAGAGGCATTGCGTCCAGCGCACGTTCCCCTCGCGGTCCTCGGCCGGAATGAGCACGGTCTCCACCCTTTCCCCGTCCTCGAGGCGCAGGAGGAACTTGGTGGTCCCGTCCGAGCTCTGCTGCACGCGGTCGACTGCGGGCCAGCCGATATGTGCAATTTCGGCAAGCTGCGCGCGCAGGGCCTTGGAGAGATTGGTCATGGCCTCGAAGTCGCGGGCCATGTACTGCCAGAGCCACTGCCAGAGCTGCACGGCGCGAAAGGAGGGGTGGCCGAGCTCGGCAAGCCAGGCTTTCAGCTCGTCGAGAGTGAGGTCGAGAACGTTGATCTTGTCCATCTGGGGCCGTGGTCGCGAAAAGACGCGGGGAAATCGGGAAAATTCGGGAGTGACGCGAGGGAGGCCCTTCTACGCCCGCGTTTGATGAATGTCCAACGTGCCCGCCTTTGCAGGACGGGGCGGGCGTGCGGCCCGAAACATCGCGGCGTGCGGAAGATCGCCGCCTAATAGTCCAGCTTCCACTTCCAGCCGATCGCGGTGTTGCCGCTGCCGGCCTCCATGGTCGCGCTGGACCTGGGGCCAAGCTCGAGCTGGATGACGCCGGTGGTGTCCGAGTCCTCGTCGGTGCCCTGCTTCACGCCCACGTACACCTTGTCCATGATGTAGCGGCCCATCTCGAGCTGGGTATGGCCCTTTTCCCGGGAGAGGTTGAGGACGTCGAGGCCCACGGCGTGGCGTGCGAGACTGGTCATGCCGGAGCCCCCGCCCGCGCCGAAGGCCGCGAAGGATGCCGCGGTCGCGCCAAGGCGCAAAAGCTCGAACTGGCTGAGCTCGTTGGCGGGCTTGCCGAAGAGCATGTAGGCGAGAATGTCGTTTCTGGGGAGCGAGGGCTTGCTCTGGAGGTTCAGATCGAGCTTGTCCGGCGTGCCGGTCACCACGAGTGCTGCCTCGATTTCGCCCGCGTTGGTGGTCATCTCCATGTGGAGCACCGGGGCACGACCGCCCACGAACTTGACCGTGCCATCCTGCAGGGTGAAGCGCTTGTTCAGCAGATCGAGGCTTCCGCGCACGGCCTCCACCTGCCCCGTCACGCCGATTGCGTTCAGGGGGCAGTTCATGCTCATGTCGGCCTTCCACTCGCTGTCGAAGCCGTAGCCGTTGACGAAGAACTTCTCCATCTTGAAGGCGAGGTTGAGAGTGCCGGCGGGCCCCTGGGGCGCCGTCGTCTCCTCGGCAAGGCGCTTTCTTGCGGCGCGCCGATCGGCCAGAATCTTTTCCTTCGGGCCTTCCACGAGCTCCAGGGTGGTCACCGAGGCCGGAAGCTCCAGGGCGTCGAGCTGGATGCGGCCGCGATCCACCCTGAACTCGCCGTTGATGACGGGCGTTGTCAGGGGGCCGGTCACGGTGCAGTCGGCGGAGAGCACTGCGCGGATGTCGCGCCTGCGCACGGGCGCAAATTCCTTCAGATGGGCCTCGGCCGTGACGGTCTTCAAGTCCGTCTGCCCCCTGGCCTCGAAGGAGCCCTTCTTGCGGCGGCCGTCCCTGGCCTGGATGGTAAATTCCGCTCGTGCGCCCTCGATGTTTCCGGGGAAGTCCGCGGAGAGATCGGCCGCGATTTCGCGAATCTGGATGCCGTACTGCAGATCGTTGAAAAGCCCGTTTTCCACGGTCACCCTGGCCTTGCCGGCGGGGGCTGAAAGGGTGCCCGAGAAGTCGGCGGCCACGGCAAACTTGCCGGTGAGGCGGCGGTCCGGCTGGCGGGCCAGAAGCCAGAGCTTTTCGAGGCCGCCCCTGATGTCCACGTTGCCCTTGAGGCTTGCGTTGCCGCCCAGGGAAAGCTGGCCGTTTTTCTGCTCGAGGGGGATGGCCGCCTCGCACACGAAGGTCTCGAGGCCCAGGCTCTGGCGGGTCTCCTCGTGCATGGACACGGTGGCCCTTGCCTGGGAGGCGCCGCCCGAATGTGCGATTTCCGCGGAGACGTCGGCGGAGATCGGCGGCAGGCCCTCCACGCCGAGCTCGAAGCTGCGCAGGGCCACGTTGACCTTGCCCTGGGGCAGGGCCAGCGATCCCCTGATGTCGAAGTCGGCGTCCACCGAGCCCTTGGGAAGACCAGGCACCACCGCGCTCCAGGCCTCGGTCTCGATGCGGGAGAGGGCCCCCTTCGCGGCCACGTTCTGCTCGTCGAGGCTGGCCGCAAGCGTGAGTGCCCCCTGCGGCTGAAGGACAAGGGAGAGATGGTCCATGGATTTTTTCGGGCCGTAGGCCAGGGACACCGGCTTGTCCATGCGGATGCCGCAGCCGAAGGCGGGAAGATGCACGTCGAGGCGCGAGAAGCTGGCCGTCGCATTGAGCGGCGCCACCTTGCCCTGCACATGGGAAACGACGCCGCCCGTGGTCTCGATACCCACGTCGATGGCGTCGAAGGGGCCCTTGATGCGGCCTGAAAGCGAGATGGGGTCCATGCCCTCGAGCCTGGCGTTTTTGGCGGAAAGCGAGATGTCCGCCACCGCCTTGGAGAAGTCGAGGCTGTCGAGGGCGGCCAGAAGCTCCACGGACGAAAGGGCGATGACGCTCTTGCCGCCGGAGACGATGCCCGTGCCGTCGCCCCGGAAGGCAAGCTCGGTTTTCTGCGGGCCGTCCCCGTCCTTCTGGAAAGCAAGGTCCAGGGCATGGCTTCCCTGAAGGCTCGTGTCGCCCATGAAGCGGGCAAGCAGGGGGCAGTTCCCAAGCCGCAGGGAAAGGCCGCCGTTGATGCTCCGAACAAGGGGCTCCAGCGAGGGGAGGAAGTTCTCGGCGGTCTGTGTCCTTGCGTCGGCAGAAGCGTCGGCGGCAGCAAGGGTCTCGGGGCTCTGCGAAGCATCTGCGTTTGCAGCGGGTTCGCCCGGGGAAGGCGTATTGGCCGACGGCCCGAACCCTGATCCCTGGATGAGCTCGGCAGGCAGAAGGGCCGTCAGGCTGCCGGAAAGCTCGAGGCCCGGGGTCAGGATTTTCGGTGCGGTCTCGATGGTGGCGATCTCCCCGTCCACGCCAAGGCCAAGCGGCAGGGCAAGGCTCAAGGGGAGATTGTCCAGGAAGGTGTCCACAAGAAGGGTCAGGCGGGCAACCTTTCCTTCGGCCAGACTTCCCAGCGCGTCTTCGGGAAGCACAAGGCGCACGGCCGACTTGCCGAGGGCATACCCCATGGCCCCGCAGGCGTTGGTCCGCGCCTCGACCACGGCCCGAGGCGCTGCCAGGCTGCCGTCGAGAACAAGATGCACCGTGGCAAGATCGAGCTCCACGTCCTGGAACACATGTCGCGGCACAAGCTCGACAATGCCCTGGGGACCCTGCGGGAGACCGGCAGGTCTCGGGAAGGCCGAGGCCGTGATTTCCGCCGAAAGCGCGGGGTCTTTCCAGCCCTTTTCGGCATCGGGGAGGACGGAGGCCTGGCCGCTCAAGGCCAGCACCACGGCCGCGGCGTCCAGCTCGTCGACCTGGGGAGCTGCTCTGGATTCATCGGGAGCTTTGGCAGCGTCTTTTGCGGGAGCCGAGATCTCGCCGCTCTCGCCGATTTCTGCGGCCGGGGGCTGCTCGGCTGTTTTTTTGTTCTCTGCCAGGGCCTCGGCAAAGGCCTGATCGTAGAGGGCGCGTTCGACTTCCAGGCGGCCCACGGAAAGCTTCTTGACCACCACGCCCGGCACAAAATCCGGCACGACGCCTGTGGCATCCGCCATGGTCCTGGCAAGGGCCTGCAGATCAAGGGGATCGGACGGCGTCTCCTGCCTGGGAGCGCTCTGCGGCAAGTGCGAGAGATGGGCGCTTTCCACCTCGAGGCTCAGGCCGAGCGTTGTCGGGAAGTCCCCGAAATCGAGAGCCAGGGCCACACCCTTTGCCGAAAGCCACTCGCCGCCAGCACCCTGGGCCGTCTGGCTTGTGTCTGCGGAATCGGCGCCGTCTGCGTCGGCAGCGGCCATTGTTCCCGTGTCGACAAGCGCAAGGTCGACGGAGAAGTCGAGGGGAATGGAGCCCTTCAGATTGGCAAGGCGCACGCCCGCAGGCGCGAGGGCCTCGTTGAGCTTTGTCTCGAGGAGCAGCTTGCCCGATTCGGTCTGCAGATAGCCAAGGGCGCCTGCAACGGCGGCCAGAACGAGCAGGACGAGCCCAGGAACAACGAGCGGCAGGCGCAGGAGCCAGCGCAGGAGGAAGGGGCGTCTTTTCTTGGGCTTCCTGCCCTTTTGGGCCTTCTTCGCGGCTTTCGGGTCGTCGTCCCCGGCCCCCATGTCCAGGACGAGGTCCTGGCCGGGGGTCTCGCCGGGATCCCCGGGCGCGGACGAACCATCGAGGGGCGTGCGCTTCAAGGGGGACTCGGGCCCGTCCTTCATGTATTCCTCGTCGCCTGCCATGGTGATCTGTCCTTGGGATGTGTCCTCGGTACGGCGTGGGGCTTCCCCGTTGTCCGGGGTCTGCTAGAAGGCCTGGCCGATGCTGATGTAGACCTGCAGGGGCGGGTCCACGTTGTCGAGCGGGAAGGCCAGGTCGAAGCGCACGGGTCCGATGGGCGTGTAGTAGCGGACGCCGGCGCCGGCACCCCACTTCATGTCGGTGTCGAACTGGGGCCACTCCTCCTCGAAGAGCTGGCCGCCGTCGAGAAAGCCGACGATGCCCAAGGTGTCGGTGAGCTTGTAGCGGGCCTCGAGGTTCAGAAGCTGGTAGGAGCGTCCGCCTTTTGGGTCGCCGCCCGAGTCCGTGGGGCCGATCTGTTGGTAGCCGTAGCCGCGCACCGTGTCCACGCCGCCCATGAAGTAGCGGTGGGTGGATGGAATGTTGCCGATGGGAGCGCCGGTGAGGCCGCCGAAGCCGGCGCGTCCGGCCAGCACGAGCTTGTCGCTTGGCCCCCCGCTGCGCCGCTTGAAGGGCGCCCAGTAGCCGGCCATCATCAGCTCCGTGCCGAGGGCCGAGAAATCGCCCCCGTACTCGCCCGCCATGGGCTTCACCTTGAGTTCCACGTTGGTGCCGCTCACCGGGCTCATGCGGTTGTTGCGCGTGTCCCTGCGCAGGCGCAGGTCGGCGCCGTAGACAACGTAGTCCCTGCGGTCGTGCTCGTTGTTCTTGAGCCAGCCCGTGTCGCCGAAAAGGCCCGAAAGCGTGGACCAGTTGCGGTTCCAGATGCGCACGATGCCCACGTTCCCGTCCACGCCCTCGCGCTCGTAGGCGTCGGAATTTTCCACCAGGGCGGAGGCCTTCACCCGGAACATCTGGTTGCGGGTGATGAAGGCGGGCTTCAGGAACTCCATCTCGAGGCCCTTGTCCGTGTAGGTGTAGGGCGCGGTCAGGTTGAGCTTCTCGCCGTTGCCGAAAAGATTGCGATGCTCCCAGTAGACCTCGGCGCCGAAGCCCGTGTCCGTGTCGTAGCGCAGCATCCCGCCCACCGAGCTGTGCTTGCCGTCCTCGGTCTTGAGGCCGATGTCCTTCATGCCGGGAGCGTGGTCGCCGTGGCGCCCTTCCTGGTCCTCCACGGTCACGTTGGCGAAAAGCCCCGTGCCGCGCAGGTTCGTGATGTAGCGGTCGAGCTTTCGCTGGTCCCAGAGCACGGGCTCGTCCAGCCTCCAGGGAACGAGCCTGGCGATGTACTCGGGGTTGACCGTGCTTTCGCTCAAAAAAACGACGTTGCCGAAGGTGGCGGGCTCGCCCGGGTTCACGTCCACGAGAATGTTGACCGTGCGCTGGGTGCGGTCGAGGTAGTAGTATTCGTCGACGATCTTCGCGTCCGGGAAGCCGTTGTTTTTCAGGCGCACGGGAATGCGCTGCACGCTCTCGAGGATTTGCGAGGCCGTGGCTGGAAAGCCCTTGCGCACGCGCGGCAGGCGGTCGCGGGAAAAGACGAAGTCCTTGTACTTCTCTATCTGGGCGGGAATCTTCGGCCGCGGCGCGTAGATGATCGTGATGTCGCCGACGACGTATCTGGGGCCTGGCTTGATGAAGAAGCTCACGTGGGCCTTTTCCGTGTCGGCACCGGTGATCTCGAAGCTGGCCTCGCCCTCGTAGTAGCCCTCGGAGGCAAGGTAGTCGAGGGCGGTCTCCACGTCCTTGCGGGCGCGAAGCTCAAGCCCGAGCTCCCCGTCCGGGGGCCGGTTCTTCAGGGTCACGAGCTGGCTCAAGCCCTGCATGCCGCGCACGAGATCCGGCGCCTCCACTTCCCGTGCCTTCGCCTGGGCCCTGGCGGCCTCGGCGTCGTCCCTGGCCATCTGGGCAGGCAAGTCCTCTTCCTGGGCCTTTTTCTTGTCCTCGGTCTTGTCATCGGCCTCTTCCTTCTCTTCATCGGCCTTGCCCTTCGCCTCGCCTTCTTCTCCCCCGGCCTTTTCGCCGTCAGCCTTTTCGCCGTCGGCCTTCTCGCCCTCGGCCGCTTCCTCCTCGTGGGGCACGGCGGTGAGACTGCCGTCCTTTTCCACGATCAGGAACTCGACGTCGTAGGGCAGGGGCTGTTCGGTGCTCTCGATTTCGCCGCTCATGTTCGAGGGCGGCGGGGGCGCGTCGGCGTCCGAGGAGAGCAGCCCGCATCCGGAAGGAACGAGGGCAAGGGCCGCCAAAAGAGCCCATGCCCGTGCAAGGGTCGGGAACAAGGCATGCTTCCGTATATGATGAGGGGCCCTGGACAAGGTTTCGGTCCTTGGAAAGCGCGATTTTTCGGCTGTAGAGGCGCAAAAAGCACCTGCGGACTATACACGAAGCCGGCGCAAAGAAAAGAAGGACCCCAAACCAGCGCGATTCGAGTGGAAATCACGTCAGATTTGGTGTACGCTTTTCGCCGTTGCGCGAAATTTCCGGCCAGCTTCTGCCTGTTCCCTTTACGTCGGGGAAGAGGCGTTCGGGCCGGAACGCTTCAGCCAAACGGCTGCACAACGCCTGCAGATCGCCCGGTCGCCGCCTGCGACCGAAATTCTTCAATGGG
Source organism: uncultured Desulfovibrio sp. (assembly GCA_964635595.1). Lineage (GTDB taxonomy): Bacteria > Desulfobacterota > Desulfovibrionia > Desulfovibrionales > Desulfovibrionaceae > Desulfovibrio. The sequence continues at coordinate 3,550 of CAZWOT010000009.1, read as the reverse complement.
GGGCCGCATGAACTACAATCTGCTCATCCACGTCGATCTCGACGAGCCAAGACTTCTGAACCTGGCCTTCGACAACGCGAACAACTACCTCAAGTACCTGCACGAGAACCAGGAACCGCTGGAGGCCGAGGTCGTCCTGCTTGCCAACGGCCCGGCGGTCAAGATGTTCGAGAAGACCGAGGAAAACGCCGAGTTCGAGAAGCGGGGGCTGGACCTCATGGCCAGTGGCCTGTCCATCCGCCTGTGCGTCAACGCCCTGAAGAAGTTCGGCGTCGAGCACGACCGGCTCTGGGACGGCTGCCGGGTCATCTCCGGCGGCGTCATCGAGATAGTGAAGCTCCAGAACGAGGGCTTCTCCTATCTGAAGCCGTAGGGCCCGGCCGCAGGAAAAAACAAAGGCCCCGGGGAAGGGGCCTTCAAAAGACATTGTCGGCAAGCGCCCTAGCCTGTGCGCTTGCCGGCCTTGACGCCGGCCATCTGGTAGCGCTTCTGGGCCGAGAGCACGGTCTTCCTGAGGCGTATGGACTGGGGCGTGACCTCCACGAGCTCGTCGGCCTTCACGAAGTGCAGGGCCCGCTCGAGGCTCATCTTCTTGACCGGGGTGAGGATCACGTTCTCGTCCTTGCCCGCCGCGCGCAGGTTGGTGAGCTTCTTGGCCTTGGTGGGGTTCACGTCGATGTCGTTGTCGCGGTTGTGTTCGCCTATGATCATGCCCTCGTAGACCGGATCGCCGGGCTCGATGAAGAGCGAGCCCCTGGGCTCCAGGTTGAAGAGGGCGTAGGCCACGGCCGCACCGGCTCTGTCGGACACGATGCTGCCCGTGTAGCGGGAGGGGAACTCGCCCCTCCAGGGCTCGTACCCCTCGAGGTAGGCATTCATGATGCCCGTGCCCTTGGTGTCGGTGAGAAATTCGTCCTGGTAGCCGATAAGCCCGCGCGACGGCACCGAGAACTCGAGGCGCACGCGGCCCGTGCCGGCGTTGTGGCAGTTGAGCATCTTGCCCTTGCGCAGGTTGATCTTCTCCGTGACCACGCCCATGAAGGACTCGTCGCAGTCCACGTAGAGGTGCTCGATGGGCTCGAGCACCTGGCCGGACTCGTCTTCCCGCAGGATGACCTCGGGGCGGCCCACCGAGAGCTCGAAGCCCTCGCGGCGCATGGTCTCCACAAGAATGGCCATCTGGAACTCGCCGCGGCCCTTGACGATGTAGCTGTCGTGATCGTCGGAAATCTCGAGACGGATGGCCACGTTGCGCAGGGTCTCCTTCTGCAGGCGCTCCTGGATGACGCGGCTTTGCACGAGCTTGCCCTCGCGGCCGGCAAGGGGCGAGGTGTTGATGCCGATGCGGATGGCCACGGTGGGCTCGTCCACGGTGATGCGGGGCAGGGCGGCCGGGTTCTCGCGCGTGCAGATGGTGTCGCCTATGGTCACGTCCTCGATGCCGGCGAGCACCACGATGTCGCCGGGCTCCACCCGCTCCACCTCCTTCAGGGTCACGCCCTGGTAGACCTGGAGCTTGGTGGCGCGCAGGGAACGGGGCTTGCCGTCGGCGCCGATGCAGGCGAGCTGCTCCTGGGAGTGGACCGAGCCGTTGATGATGCGTCCCACGGCAAGGCGGCCCAGATAGTCCGAGTAGTCGAGGTCGGCCACGAGCATCTGAAAGGGCTTGTCGGGAGCGTGCTCGGGGCCCGGGATGCCCTTCAATATGGTCTCGAAGAGCGGGGTCAGATCCTTCCTCTCGTCGTCCTTGTCGTACATGGCGACCCCGTCGCGGCCCACGGCGTAGAGAACCGGGAACTCCAGCTGCTCGTCGTTGGCGCCGAGATCGATGAACAGGTCGTAGACGTCGTTGAGCACTTCCTCGATGCGGGCATCCTTGCGGTCTATCTTGTTGATGACGACAACGACGGGGAGGCCGGCCTCGAGGGCCTTGCGGAGCACGAAGCGGGTCTGCGGCAGGGGGCCCTCGGAGGCGTCCACCAGCAGGATGGCGCCGCTTGCCATGGAGAGGGAGCGCTCCACCTCGCCGCCGAAGTCCGCGTGGCCGGGCGTGTCGATGATGTTGATCTTCACGCCGTTCCAGGTGATGGCGCAGTTCTTGGCCGCGATGGTGATGCCCCGCTCGCGCTCGAGGTCCATGTTGTCCATGACGCGCTCGTTGACCTGCTGGTCCGCGCGGAAGACCCCGCTCTGCTTGAACATGGCGTCCACGAGCGTGGTCTTGCCGTGGTCGACGTGGGCAATGATGGCGACGTTGCGCAGGGATGTGTTTTCCATTCGAGTTCCGGGCCTTGTCTGGTTTTGTTGTTGTAGGCTTTGTTGCTGTATGGCTTTGTGACGGGGAAATGGCTTGTCGACAGGACGGATGCTGCCGTCCGGACGCCGCGCTTTCTATCCCTTTTGCCGACGCTTGTCACCGTAGGCCGCACCGAACACCTTGCGCACCGAACACCTTGCGCACCGTACACCTGGCGATGGTTGCGGGGTGTAGGCACGTCTGCAGGACGGACACGCTGGTACCGTGACCATGATGCATGCTCAATGGGTGCCAGGGACAAGGCCTTCTCGCCTGAAGTCTCTGGAAGGCTGAAGTCTTTGGAAGGATCTGGCGGGACTTGGGGAAGACTTGAGTCGGGCAGAACGCACGAAACAGGGGCTTCTTCCGCACGAATGATGCGGAAGAAGCCCCAAATTCAAGGAAAGCCCGTGATTTGGGCGCCTTGACACTCGCTTTTGTCAGCCTAGAAGGTAAAACGCAGGCCAAGCATGATCTCGTGCGCGTACAGGTACGCGTCCACGTCCACGTCCACCATGGCGTCAACGGTGGTGCCGCAATCCATGTAGCCCATGTTCACGTAGCGGTAGGCCAGGTCGACGGCCACGTTCTCGGTGAAATTGTAGGCAACGCCGGCGCCAACCTGCCAGGCAAAATTGGTCTGGTTCTTGCCATAGCTTGCGTAGTTCATGTGAATATCGGAGTTGTTCAAGTCGACGTTGATGTCGGCATAGATGAAGGCAAGACCGAGGCCGGCACCCACGTAGGGCGTGAAATTGCTGGAGTTGTGGAAGTCGTAATAGAAGTTGGCCATGAGGGTGGAGTACATGAACTTGGCCGTGGTATCGAACCCCACAACATCAGCATAGTTCACATCCCAGCTGTTGCCGCCCCAGCCACGCATGGCGTACTCGATTTCCGCGCGCAGGGGGATGTTCATCTTCGGATAGAAGTCATAGCCCACAGCGAGAGCACCGCCAAGGGTGAAGCTCGAGTAGTGGTCGATGCCCGTCTGGGAAGCAATTTGATTTCCGCCCAGGAAGGCATTGCCGAAGCTCATGACAAATTTCGGCGCGATGTAGATGCCGTTGGTTTCGGCCTTGGCCTGCGAGGGCTGGCCAAACAGAAGGCCGAACAGGGCGGCGAACACGAGGGCAAGAAACACACGTTTCATGTTGAACGCTCCTTGAAAAGCAAAAACAGGGGTTGTTTTTGCGGATTGGTACTTCGAGTTGGTACTTCGGACTGGTACTTCGAGTTGGAACTTTGGACGGG